>NZ_JBQWSN020000042.1:0-13266 GCF_052598215.2 Thauera sp. ZXT1-4
GGCATGAGCCGACAGCCCCCAAGCGCTGACCGTGGGCTAAACTAAACGGCATTGGCCCGGCGCCTCGCAGAATTGCAGATGGCGCTCGCTCACGCTCAGCATGCCCTGCACCATGACGATCTGACGGCCACGCTGAATCGGCGTGGTTTCCGCCGCGCCTGCGACCTGCTGCCAACCGCCGGTCCGCATGTGGTGCTGTCGTGCGCGATGGTCGATCTCGATGACTTCAAACTGATCAACGACACCTACGGCCATCCTGTCGGGGACGCTGCCTTGACGCACTTTTCCGCGATGCTGCGTGCACAGTTGCGACCTCAGGACACCGTCGCCCGCTTGGGCGGCGATGAGTTCGCCGTGCTCCTGGCCGACACCCGGGGCGGTGACGCCGTACGCATTCTGTCGAGGGTTCAGGACGAGCTGCAGCGCAATCCATGCGGCGCATTGCCCGCCCAGTTATCGTTGATATTCTCGGCCGGTGTGGCTGAAAGGCTTGATCATGAGCCGCTGGCGTGCGCACTCGCGCGCGCGGACAACGCCCTGCTCGAAGCAAAACGTCGCGGCAAGGGCAGATTGGTTCGGTGTCCGGCGAGCGGATTCATCACGAACGCCGTTGCGCCAGACGATCTCCGGACCTAGCCGCCCACCATCAGTGGTCTGAGAAGAGCTGCTGGAGGCTCCTACGTCTCCGGTTCCGTTTCGGGCGCGTCCGAGAATTCGAGCAAGCGAGCCGGGGGACAACCCAGAGCCTTGGCGATGATGCAGATGTTCATGATGGACACGTTCCGCACCCCACGCTCGACACCGCTCATGTAGCTGCGCGCCAGTCCGCTTTCCAGTGCCAGCCGTTCTTGCGAGACACCTTGCGAGCGCCGCAATGCTGCAAGGTGACGGCCAAAGCGCTTGAGGGGGTCGTAGCCTAGTTCCATAGTGTCCCGTATCCGAAAAAATGCACACTATCGGGACACTCACCATGATTCCACGTCCTATACGATCACGCACTATGAGTTTCATGCTACAGTACACACGATGATCACGCCGCCGTAGACACGGCGGCGTCTGCGAATTGCAGCAGTCGAACTTCGGCGCCTCATGCTTCCCGTACTCGATCGCCTCCGCAAGATGCCCTTGGGATCGCCGCGCAATCGGCTGCGCGTAGGGCAATTTACGCTCGCATTTGATGACGGGGTCCTGGTCATCGAGAACGTCTCTCTCTCCCACATGAACTCGGGCCTGATCCCGGCCACCATGCAAGTCATCATCGGCCGGCGCAGGCTGATCATCGACATGAAGCCCCATTCGGCCGGATCAGTTTCGCTCGCAGCCACACCGGAAGAACTGCTTGCAGCCGAGGCCTACTTCCTCCAGCACGGCTTTGCCGTCCGGCACGATTGAGTAATCGCTGCGTGGTCAAGGCTAGTCCCACAGGGCTCCGGGCTTATCCAACACCGGTCACGGGAGCGGAACACGGACCGCGGCTTCCGTTCCGGCGCTGCCTCCGTAGCCGGCACAAAGGGCGCGTATTCCGGCCGTGCAGCGATCCGCAAGCAAGGGGATGGCCGCACTCACCGGCCGCTATTGCGCGCTCAACTGGTAACTTAACGGGATGAACAAGCGCGATACCTCCGGTGCCACGATATTCGTCCCTGAGTGTCGCAATCCGTACTCCACCGAACGGTCGGTGGACGCCAGAACCGAGCGCATCTCCCGGTTGCTCGCCCAGGCACCGCTGTTTGGCGGTCTGGTGCAGTCCGAGATCGTCCGCTTCACCTGCGGGGTACGTGAGCAAAAGGTCGGCAGGGGCTGCGTCCTGTTCCACAAGGGCGACCCATGCCATGGCTTTCACCTGGTGCTGACCGGGCAGATCAAACTGGCTTTCATCTCCGCCAACGGCAACGAGAAGGTCGTCGAGATCCTCCGCGCCGGCCAGACCTTCGGCGAGGCGGTGATGTTCATGGACAAACCCTATGCGGTGACCGCCCAGGCACTCACCGACTGTACTCTTCTGCACATCTCCCAGCGGGTGATCTTCGAAGAAATGGAGCGTGCGCCGCTGTTCTGCCGCAAGATCGTCACCGGCCTGTCGCAGCGGCTGCTCCGCCTGCTCGACGATGTCGAGTTCTACTCGCTACGTACCGGCCGCGAGCGCATCATCAGCTACTTGCTGCGCGAGGAGGAAATGGGCGGCAGCCCCACCCCGACAGGCCGCGTCAGCGTCCGTCTGCCGACCAGCAAGAGCGTCATCGCCTCACGCTTGAATCTGACTAGGGAGTATTTTTCGCGGATCTTGCAGGAACTCATCGAATCCGGGCTGATCGCAGTGGAAGGCCGCACGATCCACATCCCGGACATCTGCCGTTTGAGAAAGAGCCTGGACTGAACACGCGCCGGGCATTCGACTCCGAGGACACAACCACGCCAACCGCCGCGAATACGGAAGACGCTGCGCGTGTCCTCGACTGCAACGCCTGCGTGCCCCAACGCATCGCCTGCGATCATTCCCTCCCCTACGGCCGTCAGCAGTTGACTTTCAAGAGCCGCCAGCGGTCAACATGCGCTATCCAATGACAAACGAGTCTGCCAAGCTTGTCGCCGACACGCTCGCGCTAGCGGCCCGGCACGGCTTGCATTTGGTGGGCGCTGTGATCTTCAACGAGACGGGGCTCGACTTTCGGGTCGGGTTTGCGACGGATACGGCGGGACGGCGCTGGGTTCTCAGGATTCCCCGTCGCGACGACGTGCAGCCCAAGATCGAACGCGAAGCACAAATCCTGGATTTCGTGAGGCGCCGGCTTCCAGTCGAGGTTCCGGACTGGCGGGTGCGGAGCCCTGATCTGGTGGCCTACCCCATGTTGACGGACCCCATGGCGCTCGTCTTCGACGCCGACACCCATGCCGTTACCTGGAACATCGATCAGGAAGCCGAAACCTATGTGACAAGCCTCGTAGAGGTGCTCGTGGCGTTGCACGCGTCACCTGTGGCGGAGGCGGTGGCGCTCGACATACCTGCCTACTCTCCGGAAGAGGTACGGCTCAAGGTTCACCAGGACATGGAGCGCGTGAAGCAGGAGATTGGCATCGCGCGGGATTTGGAAGCGCGGTACCGGTGCTGGCTGGACAACGACAAACTCTGGCCCGATTTCTCCGTTCTCACCCATGGCGATCTCTACGTCGGGCATGTCACCGCTACGGCCGATGCACGCGTCAGCGGTGTGATCGACTGGACAGAGGCGGCGATCAGCGATCCGTCAATCGACTTCGCAGGCCATCTCGCGGCCTTCAGTCCGGAAAGCTTGGAGCGACTCGTCGCCGCCTACGAACTCGCCGGCGGCCGTACCTGGCCCGCCATGGTGGAGCACATCAGGGAGCGGCACGCCGCTTCGCCGATCAAGTACGGCATCTTTGCGATCAGCACGGGTAATGAGCAACACCTCGCGGCGGCCAAGTTCCAGCTTGGTGCGGGATAGGCGAGTGACGGTTGGCCGCAGGCGCACGGATGGGAGGCGCTCCGGGCCGCGGCAAGCCTTCCGTCGCCTCAATTGCCAACCAAAGGCGCCAAGGGTCAGGGCAAGAGCGTTTTTCACCCACAGATTCTGTGGATAACTCCGGCAGAAAAGACCCGGATCCTCAGGAGATGCAGGACGTTGCACCTTGCGCTTAAAAAGCAGGCACGCCTTCGGGATTGGGTCCGAAACAGCGGCTGAACGGGGCGCCGCACCTGGTCCTTCGCGGTACCGTCCTGGTCTGGCTGGTCCGTCTGGAGCAGGTTGTTTAGTAACGATCGATACCGCCCGGGGGACCAAGACTGCCCAAGGTACCGGGAAGAGGTCCGGCAGACTCGACGCCCCGGGCAGAAAGCTCGACGTAGCCAGGCTCCATGCCAAAGACCTCGACGCCGTGGGGGACGGCCCGCCCAGTGGTGACGGCGACGCGCCGTGGCGCCCCGTTCATGTCGGCCCGGTAGACGACGAAAGTGCGTCCATCATCGCTCCGGCGAAGGGCTTCGGCCGGCACCGCCAAGCCGCTTTCCGCACGATAGGTGACGATCGCCAGCCGCGCGCTCATCCCCAGGCGCACCCGCTGGCGCTGCTCAGGAGACAGCGGATCGATGGCAACGGTAATCTCGTAGGTCGTGCCGCCACCAACGTCGGAAGAGATGCCCTGCACGCCGATGGTGGCGATACGTCCGCCCAGAATGAACCCGTCGAAGCCGTCCCCGGTGATCTGTACCGGCATGCCTTCGCTCAACTGGTGGAGATCGGCTTCTTCGACGCGAGAGACCGCCTGGATCTGCTCAAGGCTCGCCAGTTCGTAGAGTGGCATGCCCGGGGTGACGCGCGTACCGGCTTGCACCGGCGGCGCATTGCCGCTGCCCTCAGCCCTCTGCGGACGCAGTACGATGCCCGTAAAGGGAGCGTGGAGTTCATGTTGCGCGCGTAGCTCCTGCAGGGCGCGGTAGCGCGCCTGGGCGTTGGCCAGTTCCATCCCGGCGATCTGGCGGCTCTCCCCTTCACCTCGGGCCAACGCGGCACGCAGCTCGTTTTGCGAGGCGACCAAGTCGAGCTGCTGCATCTTGAACTGCTGCTCCAGAGTATCGACTTCCATGCGCGCGACGATGCCGCGTTCGAACAAACCGCGGGTATCTGCAAGTTTGGCCTCGGTGTCGTTTAGGTTCAACCGCGCGTTGGTTACGGCACGGCGTGCGCGCGCGACTTCGTCACTTTGCGACCAGTTTTCCATGTCCTGTACGGTACGCTGAGCCTTTAACTTGGCCGCCAGCGCTTCGCGCAACTGAATGTCCAACTGCGTGGTATCAATTGTCAGTAGTCGCTGTCCGCGCTCGGCACGCTCCCCTTCTGCGATGGCCACGTCCCGTAAGACCCCTTCGAATGGGGCGGCGATCGTGTGCCGGCTGGCAGGCTCAATTCGCCCGACAAGGCCGAGGTGATTTTCCAGTGCTCGCGGCTGCACCGGCAGCCACTGGCTGTCGGGCTGTACGGGGGCGGGTTGGCCGTAATAGCTGAACGCGACTGCGGCAGCAATCAGGATCAGTCCTCCGGCAAGCCACCGGCGCCGCGTGCGGCCGAAGCGCTTAGTCGTTGAGTTCAATGTCCCAACTCTCCAAGGTGGTACCCAGGGTCCGGTCCAGCGTGGCCTGGGCATTGAAGTAGGCGATCAACGCGTTGAGGCGGGCGTTCTCGGCGTTGCGCAGGTCGGTCTCGAAACTCAGCACTTGAAAGTTGCTCGAACGGCCTGCCTGCAACTTCTCGCGCTCGATGTCCAGCTTGCGCCGGGACAGGTCGAGCGCGCGCTGGGCGATCTCGTACTGGCGCCAGCGGGTGCCCAGGTCGCGCACAGCATCGCCGACATCGCGCTCCAGCGACTGGAGTGCCTCGGCCAGTCGGATGTCCTGATTCTCGACGTCCACCTTTGCACGCACTTCGGCCTGACGGCGGCTCAGGTCTCCAAGCGGAATGTCGATCTGGATGCCCGCGTAGCCCTCCCAGGTGCGATTCGTGTCGTGTCCGGCCGCGGCCGGAAAGCGGTCGCGGACCTGACTGGCCCCGCCTATCAGCGAAACGTCCCACAGCCGCTCATTGCGGGCGACGATGAGGTTGATCGCGGCCTGCTCGGTGGCGATCAACTGGGTGAGGTAGGCCGGCTGCCGCTCATGCGCGGCGACGAGCGCCTCGGCGAGGTTGACGTCGATCCGGCGGGCTTCCAGCGTGTCGACGGCGTGGACCCGGGTGCCCAGATCCAGGGCGAGCAGGCGCAGCAGTTCCAACCGGCTGGCGTCGAGCTGGTTGGCCGCTTCCTCGACCGCCAGTTCCTGGGTGGCCGCGTCGGCTTCGGCTTGCACGATTTCGAAGGCAGCCATGCGGCCGGCGGCAATCATGGCCTTGTTTGCCTCCTGCAACTGGTACGAACGCTCCAGGGCGCCACGGGCGATCTTCAACTGCTCCTGGGCACGCAGCAATTCCCGGTACGTCGTGATGATCTGGGTGATGGTGTCCGACACGGTGGCCTTCAGGTTCAGCCGGTTGACCTGTTCACTGAGGCGGGCCTGGCGCACGGGGGCCGTGGCCACGTCGCGCCCGGCGCCGCGCAACAGTGGCTGAATGACGGTGAAGGTCGCGCCGTCATTGCGCGTGCGCCCGGCCCGGTCGGCCTGGGTGAGCTGATTGCTCCACGCCAGGCTGAAGCGCGTGCCGATTTCGGTCTGCAAGGTCGTCTGCGGGATGACCTCGGTCTGGCGGTAGCGATCGTCCTGGTTGCGCGTGGAGAGATGCCGGCCGCTGAGCACGAGCTTGGGGGAAAAGCGGTCTTCCTCGACGCGCAGATCGAACTTCTGCGCGATGCGTTCGAGATAGGCCCCCCGGATGGCGCGGTTGCTGCGCAGGCCCAGGAACACGGCGTCTTCCAGGGTGAGCTCGATGGTCTGCTCGCTCAACGACACCGACCTGCCGGGCATGGTCGGCTGCGAAGGTGTCAAGGATTCCGCCCGCGCAACCGCCATGGCAAGGCAGACCGTGAGCAAGCCGGCCAACACGAAAAGGGTCGCCGGAGGACGGCTAGTCATCGCGCAGTGCTCGGACAGGTTCGAGCCGGGAGGCGGTCAGGGCCGGGTGGAGGCCAAAAAACAACCCGATCACCAGGGAACTGACAATACCTAGCGGCAGCGATGGGATCGAGAGCGAGAACATCCAACCGGAAAGCTTCACGAACAGCCAGGCACCGGACAGACCGATGACAGCACCGATCAGTGCTCCGGCGATGGTCAGCACCATGGCCTCGAGCAGGAACAGCTTGGTGATGTCTCGCGGACGGGCGCCCAGCGCCATGCGAACGCCGATTTCCCGCCGTCGTTCGGACACGTTCATGATCATGACGTTCATGATACCGACGCCGCCGACCAGCAGAGAAATGCCGCCGAGCCCGGCAAGCAGATATGAAAACGTCCGCGTCTGTTTCGCCAGCCCGTCGAGCAGTTGCTGTGGAATCTGCACCTGAACTTCCCGGCCCGGCGCCAGCGGGGTGAGGTAGTCGCGCAGCGCCACGGCCGCTTCGCCCAACGTTTCGGTCTGGCGCCCCTTGGCAATGATGCTGTTGATCTCCGCGATCGCGGCGATGCGTCGCATGCCTTCGATGGGAATCAGGACAGCGTCGTCCACCGGCACCGGCACCAACGGATTGCGGCCCTGCTCATCCAGTACCCCGACGACTTCGAAGAGGTAGCCGCCGACCTGTATGCGGTGGCCCAGCGCGACGGGGGTGCCGGTCGCACTCAACTCCCGGGCGGCGTTGGCCCCAAGTACGGCGTAGGTGCTCTGACGGTCGTAAGCGGACAGAAATCGGCCGTGGTGGATTTTGAGATCCAGCACCGCCGCAATATCGGCGGTCGTGCCGGTGATGCTGGCGTTGTGGGTGCGGCCGTTCAGGCGAACAGCGGTCGCGTACAGGATGACCGGCGCAATGTGCAGGATATCGGGCAGCACGCGCGTCACCGCCTCGGTGTCCAGCGTAGCGGGCGCCGGACGCATCTTGACGCCCGGCTGGACGGCGAAGTTTGCGACCAGGATGTCGCTGCCCATGCCCTTGAACGTACGGATCGCCTCGTTGGCCGCGTTGTGCCCGACGTTCAGCAAGGCCACTACCGAGGCGCAGCCGACCGCGATGCCGAGCAGCGCCAGCAGCGAGCGGCGCCCCAGCAGGCGCAGGCTGTCCAGGGGTTCGACCAGGCTCTGTTGGAGCGAGGGGCCGTAGCGGCTCGGCCATCTGTCAAGCATACGGTGCGCCGGCCTCCTGCTCCTGTAGTTGGCCGTCTTTGACGCGCACACAACGCTGCATGCGCCGTGCGATCGATTCATCGTGGGTCACCACGACCAGGGTGACCCCCTGCTCACGGTTCAAGCTCAGCAGCAAGGACAGGATGTCGTCCGCCGTGGCGCTGTCGAGGTTACCCGTGGGTTCGTCGGCCAGCAGCAGCGACGGCTGTCCGACCAGGGCGCGAGCAATGGCCACGCGCTGCCGCTGGCCGCCAGAAAGATCGGCAGGGCGGTGATGGGCGCGGTCGGCCAACCCAACACGTTCGATCCCGTGCCGCGCTGCATGACGAGCGGTTTGGCGCGTGCAGCCGCGGTAGAGCAACGGCAGCGCCACGTTGTCCAGCGCATTGAGGCGGGGTAGCAGGTTGAAGCTCTGGAATACGAAGCCGATGGTCTGGTTGCGTGCTTTAGCACGGTCTTCCGCCGTAGTCTGCGCCATGTCCTGTCCGTCGAGCAGGAAACGGCCGGCCGTGGGCTGGTCGAGCAGACCGATGATGTTGAGCAAAGTGCTCTTGCCCGAGCCCGAGGTTCCGACGATGGCACAGCTTTCGCCCCGACCGATCGATAGCGACACGCCGTCGAGCACCGGCTGGTGCATGGTGCCGTTGCGATAGGCGTAGCCAACTTGTTCGAGTCGTATCAGGTGCTCGCCGGACGGCGAGCAGGCATCGTGGCATGTTCTGTTGGTCGCTGCGTTTTCCATTGCGCGTAAGGCCCCGCAAACTGGCATGATTACTGCTAAACCATGACGCCTACCTATTTCTCTCAAGGGAGAGCGACATGAACATCCAATCCGGCTACGGAGCGCTGGTTTACCAAACCATCAACAACATCACGCTGCAGCAAGCAAGCGGCAGTGTGGCGAAGTCTCCAACTGTCGAAGCGGCAAGAAATGCCGCATCGGCAAATACTGCCGATCGGGTGACCTTGTCCAGCACGGCGAGAGAACTTGCCGCAAAGGAAAGCAATGCAACGCAAACCAGAACACCCGCTCAAGAAAGATTGCTGGCGGCAGCCAGTTCTGATCGGCAAAGCGCCGAGAAAATAGCCAAGGACTTGGCAGACTCAACGAGCACGATATTCTTCGATCTCCGTGATTCTATCCTCAACGGTGGAGAAGTCAGAACGCTGTCCACCTCAGGGCGAATCGTAGGTGACGACTTCATAGCCAAGTTCCAGAGCGACGCTGCGCAAATCGACGCCCAGAGGCGCGCGATCTATGAATCCGAAAAGATAAAAGGAACGGATCCCGTAGAGATCCTGGCCATGATGATTGATTTCACGAACTCGCAGTCCAAGGATTACCTCGAAGCCACCGGTTGGGGGTGGCGGGGCAGCTCGCCACCGGCTTAATTCGCCGCGCCCCATGTAGCCGTCACGGGCAGCCCTGTAACCAGCGACTGCCCGCAACTTCATTGCATCAGTAGACGTAATTGACCGCTACCGTGGAGGTTCCGCCGTACAGCGGCATCATCGTGCCGGTACCGGCAACCCGAGAGTACAGCCTCAGCGGCTGATTGGCCGGGACGCCGTAGCCGGTGAAATTGACGTTTCCAGACGCGAAATTCGTGACATTTGCGCAGAGCGTGGCGCTGTTGTTGCACAGGTATACCTCGAACCCTGCCGGCCGGGGAAAATCGTAGGCCCATGTGTAATACACGACGGTCAGGGTCGCGTTGCTCGGCGGATTCCCCACTACGGGAAATGCCACGTTGTACCAGTAGTTCTTCGAGTAGATGGTCGGTGCCACAGCCGAGCTGCCATAGGAGCCGGCCGCGGCGTTGGCGTATTGCGCGAACGCCACCGCCATCACGCTGAAAATGACCATCAAAACGGAATTGAGCTTGTGCTTGAGCTTCATGTTGCACTCCTTGATTTAACGGAATCACACCTCACGAGACTTGAAGATCGTGAATGAGCGTGCAAGCCTTTCCCACGCACACGCTGACGTCATGTGCACGGAACCTTCGTACCGGGTACGGCAATTGCGGGGTTACTTCATCGTGAACTCGACCGTCCACGCATGCGTGACGTAGTTGATCGAGGTGATATTCGACGTGCAGACGGCACCGCCGCTGGCGTTGTGGGACTTGTTCCACGACGGAATCTTGACGCCACCAGGGCCCAACGCATTCACGTAGGTCGTGGTGAACACGCATGTCTTGGCTCCGATCGTGTAGCGGACGGTCGCAAAGTTCACGTCCGGTGAGAGGAGACTTTGCACCGTGTATGTATCACTTCCGCCGGCGGCCACGCTGGCTATCGGCTTCGGGGTCGCGTTGGCATAAGTGCTCGCTTCGTTGCTGGTGACGATCGAATACACCGCGGCAGGTGAGCCGCTGGTGCCGACATTCTTGAAGGTGACTGCGACCGGCGGTCCCGCGTAGGCCGCACCGGCGGCGAACAGGGCAGTCGCAGCAAGGGCGACGAGCAGAGGCTGGCGTTTTTTCATGATGGACATCTCCAGGTATTGGTCACGGTGTTGTTGCTATGGGTACAACTCGTTCTCTCTGTTGGTATTACCCGTGCTACGCATCGCCGCACGCGGGCGCGGAAAGCGGTGGCGTGTGTGAACGTGCCCTGCCCTGCCACGGGAGCTTCCAACCCGGACACAAGACGCCGGGAAACGAGCAACCGCCGACACCGGACTGCCGTCAAACCCTATGCACCGTGCACACCACTTACCCACAGGACGAATCACGACGCAGGCTGTTTAGTGGCTCTTACATCCAGTAACAAACGGTTTGGCATAGCGCACAGCGGCTGCCGCTCGCTGTACAAGGAAAATGGATATGGAATGGACAGTTGCGAGCAGAACTGGATGCATGACTGGGGAATCCATGCCGGGCAGATAGGCCCACGTGGGAAAGACGCGACGGAGTGCGTGGCCCGCCGGTCACGGTGGTCGCAGGATACGACCGCCGCCTGCGCGAGATCTTTCTCGAGGTGATCCGTGAGGAGCGGGAGCACGGTCAGCCCGGGACCGGCGAAGTCTTCCTCGACAGCAGCATGGGCGAAGCGCAAAAGGCCTGGACCAACATCGTCACCGTGATCGACACGCGGGAACACCTGCGCATCGCGGTGCCGCAAGGCCTGGTCGCTGAGATCGCCTCGACCAGCACCTCAACGTCGGTAACCACATCATCGTGCCCCCGGGCCCCGCGGCCCCTGATGCACGCGCATCTTGATGCACACCACGAACGGCACGGGGCACATCGTCATGGACAGCCCACTCTGGCTGCCACATGGCAATGCCTGGGGCTGGGCGGTCTCGGTGTGCGCTGGATCTACACGAAATGGGCGCCGCCCCGGTGCATCATCAATTCGCTACCGCTGGTCAGCCAAAGCACGCAGAGGGGGAAACGCACAACGCTCACCGCCTCGAGGACATTGCGGAAAACCTGCGAGGCCCGGATCGGAGGTGGCGACCCATGCTACAGGCGCAGGACTGCAGCGGCTGTATCCGGGATGCGAAGTGCGCGGGCAGCATGGCGGCTGCCGATCCGCCTCAGTGTCGTTGTTGAAGTTGGTCGAGCAGACTGCTCAGCCAGACGGGTTGCGATGCGCCCTGTTCAGCCTTGCCGAAAAAGGCATCCAGGATGTAGCGGTTCTGCTCCTGGCCAATGGCGGTCCCGGTGCCACGCCCTGACGTGCCGATCACCTCGTCCAGCGTGATGCCTGCCGCCCGGCCTTTTTCGGTCACGGTCCAGACGCCGTTGACGTTGGTGATGTCCGGTTCGAAGGGTTTGAGCCTGACGTCCTCGGAGGCATGCAGGACGATGTTGTCCTGAATGCGAGTGACCGGAGTGTAGGTGGCGAAGCGGGCATCGAGCGAATGCGCCGCGCCCTCGCCAGAGAACCGGTTCACCATCTGTTCGAGGAATTCGAGGTCACTGGTGTTGCTCAACGCGCCAAAGCCCGGATCGAGGATATGGCGCAGGAACCCCTGGTCCAGGCGGGTGCTGTGGATCGCGCCGCCGTTCAAGATGCGGGACGCGGTGGCGGCATCCTTGTCGTTGAAGCTGACGGTGAGCTGGCGCCCCCGCACGTCGTAGTGGGTGCCGTTGTTGAAATTCAGGCGCAGGCGGCCGTTGTCATGCTGCCGGTAATCGCCCAGCTCCTCGGCCAAGCGGTCCACATGGGTCAGGTCGGCCCCTTGCGCCTGGGCGTAGGTATACATCTCCGACAGCAGGGCGCGATCGGCGCGGGTGAGGAATTCGTAGGGGCTGCGGCCGATGTTGCCGGCGCTCATGCCCTGTGCACCATTGGCCACCGGCGGTTCCTTGCCGCCGAACAGGCGGGAGACCATGAGATCGTATCCGGCCCCGGAGGTGGCGGCGTTCCCCGATGTCGCGCCGGTCGTCGAGACGCCTGGAGCCGCGGTGGAAGCGGCCGCCGCTGCGGTCGTGGAGACGTCGTCGGCCTTGGACACACTCTCCTTGCCGGCGGCGTACGGCCCCGCGGCGAACACCTGGTCGATCAGGCTGGCGGGGCTCCTGCCCTTGCCTTCAGCCCGGTGCGTCATGTAGTTGAAATCGAGGTCGATCAGCTCCTGCAATTTCTCGGCGTAGTCCTCAGGGTACTGTGCCTGCTCGATGGCTGGCAGGCCCTCGTAGTGGGCGAGCACCTCCTTGAAGAAGTTGGTGAGCTTGCCGGTGCGGTTATATTCGTCCATGGCCTGAGCGACTACCTGTCGCCGCCAGACTTGCTCCTGTTCGGCCCCCTCCAGGTAGGCAGCACGCCGCTCATTGACCGTGAAAGTCCCGCTGTCGTCGTAAGCGATCAACGCCAGTTGGTCGCGGGACAGCCCCGCGAACGGATTGCTGCCGTGGCCGTTGACGAAATCGGTGGCCTGTCTGGCGCGGGCCAGCAGTGCCGGATCGTCGGTGTCGGGCACTTCGGCGTCATGCCGTGCCTGATTGAAGTGATAGCTGTCGCCGATGATCTGGTCGAGCAATGCGGTAGCCTTCTGGCCGAGCTCCTTGCGGCTGAGGCTGGCGTCGCGGGCTTCTGCACGCACGGCCGCCTCGTTCAACTGGCGAGCCAGGGGGGAGACGGAGCCGGCGGTGCTGCCGCTGACCGTGGCGGCCGTGTCGGCCGCACGCGCACCGGGGATGGCCTGCGTCTGGCCGGTGGTGGTGCCGCCCAGACGGCTGCTGGAAAGGAAGGTGTAGTTGGTAATTCCGACCATGACGCTGGCTCTCCGTGCTCATGCCGCCACGCGAATTTCCCCTCGGACGGACGCTTCAGTGTAGTAAACGGCAGCGCAGCGAAAAACTGAAATCGTCAAGGGCATTATTTCTAAGGGATAACGTAAAGGAGGCGCCTGGTGGCCGTGCCTCCCCTCGTTGCTGTCAGTAGCTGTAGCGGAAGGTTACCGTGTCGCTACCCAATGCCGTTTAGTTTAGCCCACGGTCAGCGCTTGGGGGCTGTCGGCTCATGC
>NZ_JBQWSN020000043.1:0-11954 GCF_052598215.2 Thauera sp. ZXT1-4
GCAACGGCGCGGCTTTGCGCCGCGTTTTTTCGCCGAACATTGGACAAAACGATGAGTGGCCTCGTCGAGCTGTTGTGCTTTCCGAGCTTCCGAGTGGGGTGCTTGTGTTAGTGTAATAACAAAAATGTACTAACATCTGAATGTGAAAATACGCTTTGAATGGGACCCCGACAAGGCTGCCAGCAACCTCAGAAAGCACCGCGTGAGCTTCGAGACGGCTGCGCGGGTCTTTGCAGATCCGTTTGCAGTGGTCGAACAAGATCGCATCGAGAACGGCGAGCAGCGCTGGAAAACCTTGGGCGTGGTCGAGGGCTACCTGTTGCTTCTGGTGGCCCATACCGTCCGGGACGACGAGGACGGCACCGAGTGCGTTCGCATCATCTCGGCACGTCGCGCCGAACCGAAGGAGAGAAAACGCTATGAGCAAAACGGTTCGCTATGAGTTGGATCTGAACGCCCTACCGCCGCTCACTGAAGCGCAGAAGGCCGAACTCCAGGCGCTTTCCGAGATGCCCGACAGCGACATCGACTACAGCGACATCCCGCCGCTCGATGAAACGTTCTGGCAGAACGCCGTGGCCAATCCGTTCTACAAGCCCACCAAAACATCGACCACGGTGCGCCTGGATGCCGATGTGCTGGCGTGGCTCAAGCGTCCTGGGCGTGGCTACCAGACACGGCTCAATGCCATCTTGCGCGACGCCATGCTGCGCTCGCTCCACCACAAGCGTTGAGCCTTTGAACGATCGTCGATACCTCACCGCGCGCGAGGTCGAGCGTCTGATCGCCGCCACCCGCGGCAGCCGCACCGAGGCCCGCGACCGTTGCCTCATCTTGCTGATGTTCCGCCACGGCCTGCGGGTGTCCGAGGCCTGCGGCCTACGCTTGCACCAGGTCGATCTCGAGTTAGCGTGGTAGCGCTAGCTGAACCTTGATGGCGTCCTCGACCGCCAACATGTCCGCTTTGGACAGCACACACAGCCGGTCTTTGAGGCGTGCCTTGTCAGCGGCCATGATCTGATCGGCCATTGCCTTGCTGCTCTGCCCGCCGACGGTCACCACCGCCTCGCCGGGATAGTGTCGGCCGGTGTTGCTGGTCACAGGCACGACCACCACCCGCGACAGATTCCGGTTGGCAGCGTCGTTGCTCACGATCACCGCCGGGCGCGTCTTGCGGATTTCGCTGCCGACCGCCGGATCGAATTCGACCCACCAGACCTCACCGCGCTGCATCGGCCATATCTCCGGCAAGGGCGTTGCACCACTCCATCGCCTCGGACTCGCGCGCCGTGTCGGCAGCCATGGCCCGGTAGCCGTCATCGAGCGACGTGTCCACCACATGCGGGCGTAGCAAGTCTTCAATGAACTGGCTCATGCGGCGCTTGCCGACCGTGCGATAGAGCCCCTCGTACACCGCCTCGTCGAGCGTAATCGTCATTCGTCTGTGCATTTCAACCTCAATGTACGTTGTGCGTATAACGCATATTAGGTTCATTCCGAATCTTTGGCCAGGAAGTCCAGACCCAAGAACGCGCCCCTCCATGATCAGCTTTGGCATTTGATCCCCTATTTTGGGACTATAATCCCCTTTATGGGGATGATTGAATGTTCAGTCGCTGATGCGCTGTTTTCGGGTCTGCAGCAACGCCTGCTGGCGGTGCTATTCGGCCAGCCCGATCGTTCGTTCTACGGGAACGAGCTGCTCCGTCTCACCGGCACCGGGCGGGGTGCCTTGCAGCGCGAGCTCGCAAAGCTGGTCTCGGCCGACCTGGTGACGGTCACCCCCATCGGCAATCAGAAGCATTACCAGGCCAACGCGGCTGCGCCCATCTTTGCCGAGTTGCGGGGCATCGTGATGAAGACACTGGGGCTGGCCGACGTGCTACGCACCGCGCTCAACGCGGTTTCCGATCGCATCGAGCTTGCGTTCGTGTTCGGCTCGGTGGCCAAGGGCACCGACATCGCCACGAGTGATATCGATCTGATGGTGGTCACCGAGACGCTCACCTACGCGGATCTGTTCGAGGGCCTGGCCGCGGCAGAGCAGATGCTTGGGCGCAAGGTAAATCCGACGCTCTATACCTCCGACGCGCTGGCCGAGAAGATCCGCACCGAGAACAATTTCGTCCTGCGCGTGCTCTCGCAACCGAAGATTTTCCTGATAGGTACCGAAGATGTGCTCCCTATTCGATAGGACGAACCTGTCGTGAACAATCGTCGATACCTGACTTCGCGGGAGGTTGAGCGGCTGATCACCGCTACCCGCGGCAGCCGCACCGAGGCACGTGACCGCTGCCTCATCTTGCTGATGTTCCGCCACGGCCTGCGGGTGTCCGAGGCCTGCGGCCTACGCTTGCACCAGGTCGATCTCGACAGCCGCGTGCTGCATGTGGCACGCCTCAAGCAAGGGCTGTCGACCACACACCCCTTACGAGGCGACGAGCTGCGCGTCATCAAGGCGTGGCTGGCCGAGCGAAACCGCCTTGCGCCGACCGGGGAGGCGTTTTTCGTCTCAGAGCGACGGACAGCGCTCAACCGTCGAACGGCCTGGGTGGCGATTCGGCGCTATGGCGAGTTGGCCGAGCTCGCTGTCGACGCGCATCCCCATATGTTGCGGCATGCCTGCGGCTACGCGCTCGCCGACCAGGGCGCGGACACCCGCCTCATCCAGGATTACCTGGGGCACCGCAACATCCAGCACACCGTGCGCTACACGGCGACCAACCCGGCGCGGTTCGAGCGCTTATGGCGTTGATACCAAAAGATAATATAAAATGGTACATTGCCAAGGAGAAACCCTATGCGAAATACATCCGTATCCCTCGGGCAGCACTTCACCAGTTTCATTGATTCTCAAGTACAAGGCGGGCGTTACGGCTCTGCAAGCGATGTGGTCAGAGCCGGATTGCGTCTGCTGGAGGAACACGAATCCAAGGTGAAGGCGCTCCAAGATGCGCTGAACGCTGGCCTTGAATCTGGAGAGCCGCGCCCGTTCGACTTTGAGGCGTTCAAGGCACGCAAGCGTGCAGGGCTTCAAGCGCAATGAAGGCCATTGCGTTTTCGCCAGCGGCGGAGACCGACATTAGCGAGATTTGGGACTACACCGCCGATAGATGGGGGGCAGACCAGGCAGACAGCTACACCGACGCAATTCGGGATGCCTGCTATGCGCTGGCTCAAGGCAAAAGGCAAGGCCGCCCCTCAGTGTTGCCGAGCTTCCAAAAGTACCTCTGTGGTTCGCATGTGGTCTATTTCTTGGACTACGCCGACCATTTGAACGTTATCCGCGTCCTGCACCAACGGCAGGACGCGGAGCGGCACCTATAGGCCGCTAAGGGGCGCTTGCCGAGCTTGCCGTCGACGCGCATCCCCATATGCTGCGGCACGCCTGTGGCTACGCGCTCGCCGACCAGGGCGCGGACACCCGGCTCATCCAGGACTACCTCGGGCACCGCAACATCCAGCACACCGTGCGCTACACGGCGACCAACCCGGCGCGGTTTGAGCGGCTATGGCGTTGATGTGAGATACTTGTATCTCTATTCGGTTGATAGGAGTCTCTGAGATGGGTGCCGTTTCCCTCCGCCTGCCTGATGACGTCTCGCAAAGGCTGCAGAATCTGGCCCAGATGACGGGGCGCAGCAAGACCTACTACATGGTCGAGGCCATTCGTGAGCATCTCGATGATCTCGAGGATCTGTACCTTGCCGAGCAGCGCCTCATCGATATCCGCTCGGGCAAGACCCAGACGGTTCCACTCGAAGAGTTGACATCCTCCCCTCCCTAAAGGAAGGGGATTCCAACACCGCTACCCGGAGGTAGCAGCTTGTCGGTTCGCACTTCGCGGGGACTTGCGTTCGCTGGCCGTAGCCCGCGACCGTCTGACGGTCCCTCCATGCGCAGAAACGGTCTGCCCGACCGCCATGATATTGACCGCTGCATTCATGTCCCGGTCGTGGCGCGTGTCGCAACTCGGACACGTCCAGTCACGGACAGACAGCGGCATCGATTCTTGAATGTGGCCGCACGCCGAACAGGTCTTGCTCGACGGATACCAGCGGTCGATGCGCTCGACGCGCTTGCCGTACCGCTCGGCCTTTTCTTCCAGCATGCGGGCGGCCTGCCCGATGCTCGCATCGCTCAACGCGCGGGCGAGGCTGTGGTTCTTCAGCATCCCGCGCAGGTTGAGGTCTTCGATGTAGATCACGTCGAAACGCTGCACCATCGACGTACTGAACTTGTGCATCGTATCGGTGCGGCTATTGCCGATCTTCTCGTGCAGCCGGGCGACGTGCTGCTTGACGTGCGCCCGGCGCTTGCTGCCCTTCTGACAGCGGGCAAGCCGCTTCTGATAGAACGCGAGCCGACGCTGCCACTTTGCGCCGTGCTTCGGGTTGGCGATTTTCTCGCCGGTCGAGAGCGTGGCGAGTCGATTGATGCCGAAATCGACGCCAACCGATTCACCGGTTTTCGGCAAGTCGGCTGGCGTGGTATCGACGACGAGCGACACGAAGTAGCGCCCGCTCGGCTTGCGGATCAGGCGAATCGAGGACGGCGCAGGAATCGCGCGGCGCGACCACTTCACCTTGATCGCGCCGATCTTGGCGAGCTTCAGGGTTTTCGTCTTCGGCTCGAACGAGAATCCGCGTTCGGTGTAGTTCGCCGACTGCGCGCCATCCTTGCGCTTGAACGTCGGATAGCCGGTGCGCTTGTCGAAGAAATTCGAGTACGCAACCTGCAAGTCGCGCAACGACTGTTGCAGGCAGACGCTGGAGACTTCATTGAGCCACACCGTTTCCGGCTGCCGCTTGAGCACAGTCAGGCGCTTGTCCGTTTCCGGGTAGCCGATGCGCTCGCCGGCCCGGTAGCCGTCACTGCGCAGTCGCAGCCCCCAGTTCCAGACGAACCGAACGCAGCCAAACGTGCGGGCAAGGTGTTGCGCTTGCTCGGGCGTCGGGTAACAGCGGAATGTCCATCTGGCTTTCATGCTTCACATTATAAGCTGATAAAATGCGAAACTCAAATGCAACGACCGCTACGCGGCCGCCCCTCTACCTCCCAGGCATGAATGCCGGGGCTTCTCGGGGATTCAGGTGACATTCAATGTGGCTTTATGTATTTATATAATGCAGTAACGAAATAAGGACTGATCGAAATGCGGATAGCGGTCGTCAACACCAAGGGCGGCGTGGGAAAGACCACGATCGCCACCCACTTGGCTGCCCTCTTTGCCGCACAGGCGGCGACCTTGTTGATCGATGCGGACCCGCAGGCCTCGGCCGCCAGTTGGGCCGCCTGGCGGCGTGAGGCTGGGCGCGAGCCGTCGCCGACGACGACCTGCCTGCTGGGCAAGGCGGTCTTCGATGAGGGCAAGAATCTGTCCAAGGGCTTCGCCCATACCGTCATCGATGCCGGTGGCCGGGATTCGGCCAGTCTGCGTGCTGCGCTGCTGCTGGCCGAGCGTGCCGTGGTCCCGGTGGGGGCCTCCAACCTCGATGCCGCAGCGATGACCGATCTGCTTGAGATTGTCGAGCTGGCCAAGGACTTCAATGCGGGGCTCGACGTGCATGTGCTGTTGATGCGCATCGACCCGCGCACCCGGGACACCGGCGAGATGATCGACTACCTGCACGAACACAAGCTGCGCCTCCTCGAGGCGCGCATCTGTGAGCGTGTGGCCTACCGGCGTGCCATCGGCGAAGGTGCCACGGTAGCCGAGCTCGCCAAGGACCCCCAGGCGATCGCCGAGATGGCCGCCCTCTTCAAGGAGATTCAAGCGTGAAAGGAAAACCCAACCTCGACAACTTCCTAGCCGGGGGCGCTGCCGCTGCCGCCGAGCGACCGACACCTGGGGCTTCGGGCGTGGGGCCGACATCGGTGCTGGCCGCGCAGCGCAGAACGAAGTCGATCCGCATCGACCCCGCGCTCGATCTGTTCCTGAAGGAGGAAGCATTCCGCCGCACGATGGCCAGCGGCAAGCGGGTGAGTGAGTCCGACCTGATCGAAGAGGCGCTAGTGGGACACTTCAGGGTTTAATTTGACTGGAATTAGTGTCAGTTTTGACACAAAATAAGTCACACGATGAAGCCCAACTACAAACCTCCTTTCAGTCGCTTCGTGAAGAAGGCCCATAAGCCGTTGCAGCTTGCGGTTGAGGATGTCGTCGAGGCGATTTGTGAGGATCCTGAAATCGGCGAACTCAAAGTGGGTGATCTGGCTGGGGTCTGGGTCTACAAATTCAAGTTCAACCGGCAGGAGTACTTGGTTGCCTACCGCCCCCCCAGCGCAGGGGCTGAAGCTCAACCCGTTGAGCTTCTCATCATCGATTTTTACCAAGTTGGATCGCATGAGAATTTCTACGACGAACTCAAGCGGTACTTGCGAGCGGAGGGATAGAGCGATGGCATCCTCAGCAACAGCTGAAGAACTCTTCCAGGACCTCAAACGTATGCCTGCGGCCGAGCGGCAGAGGTTCTTTGTGCTTCTGTCGGTCAATGCCTTCCGTGGCGAAGATCTGAGTCACGAGGAGTTGTTCGGCCATCTTTCTGGCGACGACTTCACTGCTGAGGAAGCCGTCGAGTACCTGGAGGTCTCGATGTCGACCTTCCGTCGCTATGTTGCGAGTGGAAAGCTTCAGCCTAGCGCCACGGTTGGCCGCAGCCAGCTCTTTGCGGTGGCCGATCTTAAGCGCTTCAAAAAAGCGTTGAGACTAGCAAAGGGTGGCATGAGTCCGACCTGATCGAAGAGGCGTTGGTGTGCCACTTTAGGGCTCAAGAGAAATAACGCAATAACGCAATAACGAAACACCTAGGGTGCGAACGATGCGGCGCGCCGGCGCGTTTTTACTTCTGTCATGAAACAGGTATTCTGAATCCCAGATAGGCGAAAGCCTCGGACGGCTGGAACCGTTCCGAGGCTTTTGCGATTCACCCGGCTGCACGGGCATTGTCGAGATGCCCGTGCAGCCTTGCCGATCAACCTGCACTACCAGGCGAACGACTTGAAGCTGATTGTAGCCAAAGCCATCGCCCCTAAGGAAGGGGAAGATGGTCGAGTTTGATAGAGTTTCTACATGTTCCGATCAGGCTTCTACGCCTGTGCAGTCGGACTTGTTCGAGACTTCCCGTTGGCCGCGGAAGCCCTACTGCTCTGACGACCTCGAGCAGGGGGTGGTCATCCGCTCGCTGGCCTCCGCCCTCAAGCGCGCCTACATCCAGGCGAATCCCCCGCACCTGCGTGTCTGGTCGATTTTTGACGTCGACCGACCGGGCGCGGCCGTGCTCTGGGAGGACCAGGGGTTGCCCCCGCCCTCATGGGCTGCGGTCAATCGCGAAAACGGGCACGCCCACCTCGTCTGGGGGCTGTCTGCTCCGGTGTTGGTCGACTCGCCGGATCTGAAGCAGGGGCCACTGCGCTACCTGTGCGCGGTGGAATCTGCTTTTCGTGCCCGGCTACAAGCCGACCAGGGCTACAGCGGGCTCATCACCAAGAACCCTGCACATCCGCTCTGGAAAACCCTGCGTGGCCCCCGCCTAGGGTACGAGCTGGGTGAGCTGGCCGACTGGGTCGATCTCCCCAAGCACCTTCCCAAGCGCAAGCCTGAGGAGGTGGGGTTAGGTCGAAACGTGACCGTGTTCGACTGGCTGAGGCACTACGCTTACCGGCAGATCCGCCACTACAAGGGAGACGTGCGCAACTTCGTCCTGTGGCAGTCCCATCTAAATAACAAGGCGCTGGAGCGTAACGGGGACTTCCCCTACCCGCTAGACGGGCGTGAGGTGTGGCACATCGCCAAGAGCGTCAGCAAGTGGGTGTGGCACAAGTTCGACCTGGAGGCGAGCGATGCGCGGTTCAGTGCGCTGCAGGCGTACCGGGGGAAGCAAAACACACCAGAAGCCCAAGCAGCGAAGGGAAGAGCCTCTGGCACGGCACGGCTGGTAGCCAGTGAAAATAAGAGGGTCAGCGCCCGTCTGATGCGAGACAGGGGCATGACTCAGGCTGCCATCGCAGCAGAACTGGGAGTAACAGACAGGACGGTAAGGGGTTGGCTGAATGACAGAGCTTGAATTTGTTCAGCAAGCTAGATGGATGGCTGATCGTCGGAACTACAAGCAATCGTGGGTCTACGCATCTTTTCGTGCGAGGTACGGCAAGTGGCCTGATGGTTTGCTGAAGCAGGGCGACCCTATGCCGCCCTCAAGCGAGTTCTTCGATTTTCTGACAGAGCAGTGGGGCGTGGGGTCTGTTGAGAATATCAAGCAGTGGCTTCTTTCCATGTACGGGTTTGAACTGAAAACCGGAAACGAACAACCCTAATCAGATAACAGCCCGTGGGGTGGCGCTTAGGGTTTCTGTTTTCAAAAGAAAACAGTGTGCGCCTTCTGCCGTGCCAACTGAGCAGCTTGCTGCGAAGGCGGTAGGCAGACGACAAGCGAGAGCGCGTCAGGAACGGAGTGTTGGCCGTGGATCCCGCACTGACTAGGGGTGGGGGTCCGGGGGAGGGGCGAAAAAAACCCCCAGCCGATGGCCGGGGGTTTGGAGTCGGCTACGTGAGCCCGTTGTTCGCCTCACAGGCTACTTTCGTTGCCTGGGTTTCCCCAGGTTCTGCTCCGAAGAGCTGCCGTTTTCGCGGCATCGGCTTTTTCAGCCTCCCGTTTCCTCCTGGTCGAGGTTTGGGGCATCTGCTCATGGCGGGTTCTGATCCAGGATTCCCGTCGTGGCTGCTTTGAGCATGGCAGCTCTCAGCTCCCAGTCCTTTACGTTACCAGCGCCACCATCTCGCCGTTGCCATGGTCGATAACCGGCTTAGCCCCACGTGGTGCAGGGCAGGTGGATCGGACTACCCCAGCTTCTCAGCCGAGGATCGGTAGTTGCTCGTTGAAAATCCTTCGTTCAAAGCGAATGAAGGCCCGTTGCGTTTGGAAGGCCTGCCAGGGCCGCTTCCGTACCGCGTTTTCTTCCGTCGTTCGCATCAATGACAGGGCGGCCAAGCCCCGTCACATCACACACACACATCCCATCACACAGCATCACCGCCAGCTTTAAGTCCCCTCGCCACAACCGTCAGGTCTGCAGTAAGGATCATTCCTAGTCGCCAGCTCTCCCACTCCTCCCGCTGCGCTTGCCACAGTCGCAGTACCAATGGGTTCGGAGTTTCCCGCCTTATTGCATGTCGTCGACGTACAACGCCGCCACGCTCCGCTACGTGTCCCTAGCCCTGAGGGCCTACCCCGACCAGGTCGGGTTTCAAGGGGGTGAGGTTCCAAAGCCCCTCCTCTACTAGACACCGTGCATCAACACGTCCTGACTAAACGACGCAGTTCCCACCGCGCCATCCAGCAGCTTTGTACGACTTACCGCGATGCATCCTTTTACTTCTTACGGACGCACTTAGTGGCTTGAGCTATTCAGCGATCCAGCGAGGTTGCCCCCACTGGTACCAGATCCGCCAGACTTCCCCTTAGATCCCTGCGTCATTACTGACGCCTCAGCCGCCCACCACCGCGGATCTCGTCAGACCCTTCCGAGCCTGCCGCGATCGGGATTTACACCCGTTCGCCATGCACAGGGTTATCCGAGTTACCTCGGAGCCCGTGTCGACGTCGCCTAACTTCGTCTTTTTGCGCAACTGCCCCGCTGGTTCCGAATCGGCGGCAGCGGGCCGCGACGTGCGAAGGAGTCGATGCGTGGGAGTCTCACCCACGCGCGCTCCTCGTATGCCGCGCCAGCCAGCTTTCCCGGCACGCGGCTCCAGCAATGCCCCCGAGCTCGTCTCACGACGTACGGGGTCGGCTTTCCTGCCGATAACGAGCTTGGGTGGCGCCCAGCTCGGTGTGACGGTCTGCGTGTGTGGGGGCTGGCATCCCCCGCACAGCGACCCAATCCTGGGATGTGTGCGGGGTGGCTAGCCCCTTGTTTGCGTGACGTCCGCTGAAAGTTTGACGAACGTACCGACTTTTCGCAAGCTCAAAGTCGGAACCTCAAATTGTGTAGTCCCTAAAGGGACTACAATAAAGTGACTTCAAACCTTCAGAATAAAATTAGGTCCCTTTGTTTGGTTCCAAAAGAATGACACTTTTACCCGACAGCCTGACCTACATGCAGCGCGTGCAAGATGCCGCCCGCCTCAACTACCCCTGGTACGTCAGCGGCGAGCTTTCGCTTGAAAAGTGGCCTTCGCTTGAAATAAAGCTCAGCGAGCTTTACGACTGCAATTTGCCCAAGTCGACCCGCAGCAAGCGGCGAAAAAGCGGCGAAGCGGCGACGCTCTTGTATGCGGTCGCCGGTCCGCAGCAACAGCAGCCAAGGATGGTGCGCTGGATCATGGCGGTCAGCGACGGCAAGGGTCGGGTGCACGCCCGCGAGAAGCTGCTGCGCTTCGATGCCGGAGATCGCTGCAGCTTCATCGGGCGCTACGAGCTGGTCCATGACGGGGTCGGCTGGTCCTGGCGCATGAACAAGAAGCGTGTGGAGGCGTTGCGCGAGCGCATCCATGAAATCGCCGCCGCGCCGCCCGATCGCCGGCAGATTCGGAAGGATGCAGCCGGTGAGTTCGATGCCGAAATCGAGGCGGTTATGGATGAGCTCTACCGCGCGCCTGGCTTCCGTCTCATGCGCCGCCAGGTGGGCAAGTTGGTTGGGTTTGCCATGGGCGAGTGGCGCCGGCTTCGACCCGAACGCGGGCCTCAGATTCGGGCGCGGACTTTCCTGCCCTATATGACCCGCCGCTCCAACACTGTGCTACGGCAAGACGTTCCCTAGCTGCCTTCTGTCCTGTCCGACTCAGCCCCGATTTTCCGCTTTGGAGTCGGGGCTTTTCTTTGCTCATCTGAGCGATCCCGGGCGCTTGAGTAAGCACGCGGGTTTTGCCCCGTTCTGTCTGCTATCGAGTTGGCGGGTATCGCTTGCATTACGTATCTGTATTATGTATCATATCAATATTAATACGAAATATATGATACGAAATACAGGGGAAATACAGATGGCCCGTGAAGGAATCACTTTTGAGATGGTTGCCGCCGCCGCCGATGCGCTGGTTGGCGAGGGGGGGCAGCCGACGATCAGGGCGGTTCGCGAGCGCTTGGGGACGGGGAGTCCGAATACGGTGCATAGGCACCTCACCGCCTGGCGCGAAGCGCGCCCGGTGGCCGCTGCCGCGGCGCCTGAGCTGCCGGTTGTCTTGGCAGGGGCGATTGCGTCTGAAATCGAGCGCGCTGCAGCCCAGGCACGAGCTGAAGTCGAGGCGCGTTTGGTGCAGACACAGTCAGAAGCCGCAGAACTGTCGGCCGCCGGCGAGGCGATTGAGGCCGAGCGTGATGCGCTCCTCGAGCAGGTCACGGCACTGACCACCGAGCGTGACCAGGCGCAGGCTACGGCGACCGAGCGTGCGGCCGAAATCGCGCGTTTGGTTGAGCAGGTCGAGCGCGAGCAAAAAGCGACCGAAGCCGCGCGGGTGGAGGTCGCCACGGCGCGACTCAAGCTCGAAGCGCAGGCCGAGCGCCAGGCAGAGCAGACCGTCGAGCTCGAGCGCCTACGCGCGGCGTTGGCTGAGGCGCAGCAGGGGCGTATCGCCGCCGAGCAGCAGGCGGCTGTATTGAGTGCGCGCTTTGAAGCGATGACCGACCGCACGACCCGGGCCGAGCAGCGTGTGGAGGGGCTCGAGAGGCAGCTACAGCAGGCCGGGCAGGAGCTCAGCAGCGCGCGGGTCCAGGTGCAGGCCCAGCAGACGGCGCTCGACGGCGCGGTGCGGGAGATCGAGGCGGCGAAGCGTCAGGTGGAAGAGTCGCGGGCGCAGGCGAAGAAGGCCGGCGAGGAAGCGGCGGAGCTCAGGGGGCGCTTGGCGGCGGTTCAGTCCGGCAAGGGCTGAGCGCGGGGCAGGTGGGTCTTTGGACGAATCGGTGCGGACTGTCCAATGTCTCGTCCGACCGCCGGACTACGCCGGATCCGCCGTCTCG
>NZ_JBQWSN020000044.1:0-11820 GCF_052598215.2 Thauera sp. ZXT1-4
CCGAGCGGACAATTCATTTGCTACAACACCGGACAGTTCTATTTGTTGCCAACAGACCGGAAGAATAGGCCGGGCGTTCGTGTGCCCGCGCATCCTGTTCGAGTGGAGCCAGGTGATAGCCGTAGCGGAGGACCTGGTCGAGATAGGCGGCGAGGAAGGCGGACACGCTGCCGGCGCACTCATATTGCGAAACGTGCCGGCATTCGTGGGAGAGCACGCGCGCATCGACTTGGAATCCGCGTCGCAGCAAGATCCCGTAACCAGCGGTGAGCCCGATCGTTTCGGGCCCGAGCAGGCCGGCTGCCTGCGCAGCGGCGCGTAGTTGCGGATCGGGTGGTTGCGGAAAGCTGTCGATCTCCAGCACCCGGATCCGCTCCGGATGGCATACGCCCACCTCTGCGGCCATCGCGCACTCACGCGCGTCCAGCGTCCGGCCGGAGGTCTGTGCATGACGTTCCAGCGATTCGATCCAGGTGGTGGCGGCCTGGTGCAACGCTGGGGTGAGGAGGGGCTGGGTCATGGCGTAACGGATGAAGGATGAGATGCAGTGCGCCACCGGTGTTGGTGAAGGTACCTTGCGCGCCATTGTGCCTGTCGCCGTTCAGAATCATGATGTTCCCGGCCCGCAGCGACTGCCTTCCGTATGACTTGATCCTGCCCGAGCGATGACCTCCCGCTTCACCCTTTCTCCTGACGAAATCGAGATCACCGCGATCCGCGCGCAGGGCGCGGGCGGACAGAACGTCAACAAGGTGTCGAACGCCGTGCATCTGCGCTTCGACATCGCGGCATCGAGCCTGCCCGAGGACTTGCGCGCGCGTCTGCTCGCCCTGCACGACCATCGGATCAGCAAGGAGGGCGTGGTGATCATCAAGGCGCAGAAGTTTCGCAGCCTGGAGAAGAACCGCGCCGAGGCGCTGCGCCGGCTGGAAGAGCTGATCGAGCGAGTGGCGGCGGCCCCGAAGGCGCGTCGTGCGACCCGGCCGACGCGCGCGTCGGTCACGCGCAGGCTGGAGGGGAAGGCGCGGCGGGGGTCGATCAAGGCCGCGCGCGGGAAGGTCAGCGACTGACGGATCGGTGCAGTCGAGGCTCAGTCAGCGTCCCGCATCACTCGGCGTCCAGCAGGCGCGCGCACTCGTCCATCATCGAGCGCGCCAGCTCCGAGTCGTAGTTCGGATCGAGCGCTTCCATCATCTCGTGCGTGGTGTAGAGACCCGCTTCCCGTGACAGCGCGCCGGCGATCTGGCGCGCCAGCCCGTCGCTGAGCGCGGAGAGCTGGCGGCGCTCGGCCAGTGGCAGTGCGCGCTCGCTGCGCCGGAGCCAGTCGGCAATGAAGCTCGCGCCCTGGGCCTCGGTGAGCCACTGGCCATGCTCGTAGTGGATCGACAGGCGCTCGGCAGTGAGCGCGAAGATCAGCGCGGCTCGCGTTCCCCGGCTGTCTGCAGGCGGTGTCGGGCGGGGATGTGGGTACATGATGTGACGGCCAGGTCGGGTCAGGAGACGGCCGGATGCTATCAGCCCTCTGCTGGTTTTAAAGCACAGTTGTGCTGTTCAAATAAAAGTGGCTTAATAGGTGCCATGAACGCCGACGCCTCCCCAAGCTATCCCCTGGCCGAGTTGGCCGTGCTTGCGGACCTGCCGCCCCGCACGGTGCGCTACTACGTGCAGATCGGCCTGGTCGACCGCCCCGAGGGCGAGACCCGGGCGGCCCGCTACGGTGCGCGGCATCTCGAGCAGCTGCTGCAGATCCGCAAATGGACCGCTGCCGGCGTCTCGCTCGAGCGCATCCGCGAGTTGCTCCACGGTGCGCCGCCGCCGGTGCCGCCTCGCGAACGCGCCATTGGCAGCGTGTCGGTGTGCAGCCATCTGACGGTGGCAGAGGGCATCGAGGTAGTGATCGATCCGCAGCGGGCGGGGCTGAGTCCCGAGGCGGTGCGGCAGTTCATCCAGGGCGTGATGACGGCCTTCAAGGCGGCGCAGGGTGAAGAAGACGGAGCTTCGCAGGTGGATCCGGCGAACACGAACAAGAACGAACGACAGGCGGGAGAACCATGATGAAGCAGCAATCGGCACGGCTCGAGACGCGCGCGGGTGAGGCACTGACGCTCAAGGGCGCCCGCTTTGAAGGCAGTTTGCGCGGGACGCTCTTCGAGGCGAACCTCGAGCAGCGCTTTGCCAACCCCTTCGATCGCCATGTCGAGCTCGTCTACACCTTCCCGCTGCCCTGGGCGGCCGTGCTGCTCGGGGTCGAGGTCCAGATTGGCGATCGCCGCCTGTCCGGTGCGGTGGTCGAGAAGAAGCAGGCTGAGCAGGGCTACGAGGACGCACTTGCCGAAGGCAACACCGCCATCCTGCTCGAGCAGAATTTCGATGGCAGCTACACGCTGAACCTGGGCAACCTCGCACCTAGGGAGACCTGTGTGGTGCGGCTACGCTACGCCCAGGTGCTCCAGTTCGAGCAGCATGGCCTGCGCCTGGTGGTGCCCACCGTGATCGCCCCGCGTTATGGCGATCCGGTGGCCGATGCCGGCTTGAAGCCGCACCAGGTCGTCGAGCATGATCTGATGGTCGTGCATCCGTTCGAGCTCAGCCTGTGCGTCGAGGGCGCCCTCGCACGCGCCCGCATCGGCTCGCCGAGTCATCCGCTGTCGATGCGGCTCGAAGGCGAGGGCGAGACGACGACGATGCTCGTGTCGCTTGCGCGCGGTGGCCGCCTCGATCGCGACTTCATCCTGGTGCTCGATGAGGTTGCGCAGGATTCGCTCGCCCTGTGCGCGCAGGACACGGTGCAGCCCGGCGCGGTCAGCGTGCTGGCGAGCTTCTGCCCGCGCGTGCCGGCGTCGGCTCATCCGCTCGCGGTAAAGATTCTCGTGGACTGCTCGGGCTCGATGCAGGGCGACAGCATCGCCGCCGCGCGTCGTGCGCTGCAGGCCATCGTCGCCGGTCTGCGCGAGGGGGAGCGGTTCTCGCTGTCACGTTTCGGCAGCACCGTCGAGCACCGCTCTCGCGCGCTGTGGCGCACGAGCCCCGCGACCCGGCTGGCCGGGCAGCGCTGGGCGGCACAGTTGCAGGCGGATCTGGGTGGGACCGAGATGGAGAAGGCGCTGGATTCCACCCTGGCCCTGGCCGGAGACGCAGAGGCGAGCCCCGGCGCTGGAGTAGGTGCCGCGCCGGTCGATCTGCTCCTCATCACGGATGGCCAGATCCACGCCATCGAGCGCACGGTGGCGAAGGCGCGCGCGCTGGGTCACCGGGTGTTCGTCGTCGGTATCGGCAGCGCACCGGCCGAGGGTGTGCTGCGTCGCCTGGCCGAGGAGACCGGCGGGGCCTGTGACTTCGTTGCACCCGGAGAGGCCGTGGAGCCGGCCGTCCTGCGCATGTTTGCGCGCCTGCGCTCACAGCGCATGGCGTCCCTGGAACTCGCGTGGCCGGCCGGTGCGCAGCCCATGTGGATGAGCGCGCTACCCGGCTCGGTGTTCGACGGTGACGCGGTGACCGTGTGGGCACGCTTTGCGCAGGTGCCGGATGGGACGGTGCGTCTGGTCGGGTCGCGCACGCATGCAGGGGCACCCGAGTCGCTGGGCGAAGCCTCCCTGACGGCTGCCGAGCATGATGCGACGCTCAGCCGGATGGCCGTTGCCGCGCAGATTGAAACCGTGCTCGCGACCGAGGGCGCCCAATCGCATCAGGCGCTCGGGTTGGCTGTCGCGTATCAACTGGTCAGCCCGCTGACGCATTTCCTGCTCGTCGAGACGCGTGCCGAAGCCGGCAAGCCGGCGGACATGCCCGATCTCGTGAAGGTGCCCTCGATGCTGCCTGCCGGCTTTGGCGGGCTCGGCAGCATCGATTTCTGCATCGACCCCTGCATGGCGCCGCTCACCGTGAATGAGGCGCCGGAGCACTATGGCTCACCAGCTGCGGCAAGCGGTGGGTATCTCGACTTCGACGATCCCTTCGATGCGCCCGTGGTGCTGCGATCGGGTCGACGCGCGGATCACGGCGATTCGCCCAACAAGGCTGGGAGCTACGACATCCCGGCTTTCCTGCGCCGAAGCGCGAACCAGGACACCGGGCAGCCGCCCCGGGACGATCCGCGTTATTGGTGTGCCGAACCGCATTACACAGGTCTCACCCCGCTTGGGCTGACACAGTGGCTGCGCAGTCATCCGCAGGTCGAATGGCCGCAGGGCTATGCCGAGCTGCGCCGAATCGGTGTCGGTGCGGCGGTGCTCGACTGGCTGGAGTTCGTGCTGGCTGAAGGGGAGGGCGAGGCCCGGGTGGTCGCTTGCTTCGTTCAGGCGATGGCGCAGCGCGATCTTCACGAAGCGCTGCTGTCGGACACCGGCACGCTGGGTCGGCTCAAGGCCTTGGCGCAACGCGTGGCACCGAGCGCGGCGCTGAAGGTCAGGCAAGATGACCCTGCGGCCGCTTCGATCGTCGCGCGCTTGCAGGTGTTTGTAGTTACGCTCCGCGCGCAGAGCTGGCCTGACTGCGTGTTTGACCTTCGGGACGAGGCGACGGCGCTTGGGTAACCGGGCGCGGGTATCGCTCGTCGACAAGGAAATGCGAGGAACACCCCCATGCCCGTGAAACAGGTTCTCGACGGGAACGCCACGCCGGTCAAGATCTGGACCGACGACATCGACGAGGGCTCGAAGGCGCAGCTCGCCAACATCGCGAGCCTGCCGTTCATCCACCACCACGTCGCCGCGATGCCCGACGTGCACCTGGGCATCGGCGCGACCATCGGCTCGGTCATCGCCACCCACCAGGCCATCATCCCGGCGGCGGTGGGGGTCGACATCGGCTGCGGCATGGTCGCCGCACGCCTGTCGCTCACCGCCAACGACATCGACGAGAAGCGACTGAAGAGGGTGTTCGATCAGATCAGCCGCGATGTGCCGGTCGGCCGCGATCAGCATGCGGACGGCCGGGTGCTGGCCGACGTGGTGCGCCCCTTCGAGCCCGGCCTCAAGGCGCTGACCGAGCGCCATCCGCAACTGCTCAAGGCCTTCGGCAAGTTCTCCAAGTGGGCGAACCAGATGGGCACGCTCGGGGGCGGCAACCACTTCATCGAGATCTGCCTGGACGAGCACGAGCAGGTCTGGGTGATGCTGCACTCAGGCAGCCATGGCATCGGTAACGCCATCGCGACGTACTTCATCGAGCTGGCGAGAAAGGACATGGCGCGCCACATGATCCACCTGCCCGATCGCGATCTGGCCTACTTTGCCGAGGGCAGCGAGCACTTCGCCGATTACGTCGAGGCGGTGCATTGGGCGCAGGAGTACGCGATGGCCAACCGCCAGGCAATGCTCGAGCTCGTGCTCGCGGGACTGGCGCGCCACCTGCCGCCGTTTACGGTCACGACCGAGGCGGTGAACTGCCACCACAACTACGTCGCCCGCGAGCACCACTATGGCGCCGATGTCTGGGTGACGCGCAAGGGCGGGATTCGTGCAGGGAAGGGGGAACTCGGCATCGTCCCTGGCAGCATGGGCGCGCGCAGCTACATCGTGCGCGGCAAGGGCAACGCGGAGAGTTTCTGCTCAAGCGCACACGGCGCCGGCCGGCGCATGAGCCGCACGGCCGCGACCAGGCGTTTCACCGAGGCCGACCTCGCACGCCAGACAGAAGGGGTGATCTGCCGCAAGGACAAGGGCGTGGTCGATGAGATTCCCGGGGCGTACAAGGACATCGACGAAGTGATGGCCAACCAGCGCGACCTCACCGAGGTCCTGCATACCTTGAAGCAGGTGGTGTGCGTGAAGGGGTAGGGGGCGACGGCGCGTCAGGCAATCTCTCACATCGCATGCCGGTCTTGCATTGATGCCGGATGCAAGCCGCCCATAGAATCCGCGCATGAGCACTCCACATCTCGATCGACTTCTCTTCATGCAGGGCGGCCTGTGTTTCTTCTGCCGGCAGCCCTTGCCTCGCGGTGAGGCCTCCATCGAGCACCTGGTGGCCAGCGCCAACGGGGGCACGAACAGCGAGGAGAACTGTGTCGCCTGCTGCCGTACCCTCAACAGCCTGCTCGGATCGAAGTCGATCAAGGAGAAGTTGCAGATCGTGCTGAACCAGCGCGGCGACTTCCACTGCCCCCGGCCGCGAGAGTCCGCGCCCGCGCCAGGTGCGCTGCCCCTGCCTGAAGGCGACAACCCGACTCCACCGGTCGTGAAGCCGCCTGCTATTGCCGCCAGTGCGCCTGCAGCGGCCGCGCCGACCCGGGACACCCATCAGGAACGCCTTGCGCTCGTCCTCGAGGACCTTCGCAAGCGCGGCAACTCGCGACCGCGCAAGGAGGCGACCCTGATGACGACGATCCAGGCTCTGATCAAGCAGCGTACGAACCAGCCGATTTCCGACGCCAACCTGAAGAAGCTGCTCGCCGAACTTAAGCAGCGCGGTCAGGTGACGATCACGGAGGGGAAGGTTGCCTACAAGCTCTGATTCCAACACTGCCGTCCCGGCGGGCGATGGGATCCAGCCGGACCCCGACAACCGGGTGCAGCGTGTCGCCGCACGCATCCGGTCCCGGTTCGCCGAGGAGGCCTCGGGCCATGACTGGCACCACCTCCACCGTGTCTGGCGCCTGGCCCGGAAGATCGCCGTGGCCGAGGGGGCGAGGCTCGACGTCGTCGAGTTGGCGGCGCTCGTCCATGACATTGCCGACTGGAAGTTCCACGGGGGTGACGACGCCATCGGGCCACGCGAGGCCGAGCGGCTGTTGCGCGAGGAAGGTGCTGGCGACGACCTCGTTGAGCCGGTCGTCGAGATCGTGGCGACGATCTCGTTCAAAGGCGCAGGGGTCCGGCAGCCCATGCGGACGCTCGAGGGGCGATGCGTCCAGGATGCTGACCGGCTCGATGCGATCGGGGCGATCGGTATCGCCCGCTGTTTCGCGTACGGCGGCCATGCGGGACGCCTGATGTACGACCCCGAAGTGCCGCCTGTCCTGCACGCGACCGCTGATGCCTACAAGGCCGCCAAGGGTACGAGCGTCAATCACTTCTACGAGAAGCTCTTCTTGCTGAAGGACCGCATGAACACCGCGACGGGACGCCTGCTCGCGCAGGAGCGCCATCAGTTCATGGCGTCCTTCGTCGAGCGCTTTCTCGAGGAGTGGAACATGGACGATGGGCTCACTCCCTGAGCCTGGTGCGCTGTACTGTCGCCGCACCACATCCAGAACGGATCAGCAAATGCTCGGCGCCATCATCGGGGACATCGTCGGCTCGGTGTACGAGTTCCGTAACCACCGCTCGAAGGTCTTCGAACCCTTCTTTCATCCGAACGCGTTCTATACCGATGACACCGTCTGCACGGTCGCGGTGGCCGATGCGCTGGTGAACGATCGCCATCCGGCGCAGGCCCTGAAGGATTGGGGCCGGCGCTACTGGGACAACGTCGGTTGGGGACAGCGCTTTGCGATGTGGTTGGCCTCCGATGAGCTCGACCCGTATGGCAGCTTCGGAAACGGCGCCGCGATGCGCGAGGTGCTGACGGCGCTATATCGCCAAAGTGGCGTGGCAGCATGAGTTCATCAGCGGCGCGCTTGACTTGCTGCCCTCGCGCTCCTCATATCCAACATTCATCACCAAGAAGCGAACAGGTCATGAAAGGACTCGTCATCCGTTCCCCCTGGATCGACCACATCCTGGCGGGTATGAAAACCTGGGAGATGCGCACGAGGGCAACCAGCATCCGAGGCCGAATTGCCCTGATCAAGGCGGGGTCCGGCCTAATCTATGGCACGGCGGAACTCGTCGAGTGCAAGCCGGCCCTCGACCTCGAACAGTTGCGCGCCACGCAGCGGCAGGCCAGATCCGCAAAGGGACCGAGGACGCTCTTGGCTTGCCATTGCCGTACATCACGCACCCGGTTGCGGTGGCGACTCTGGTTCAACGCTATGGTGGCAACGAGGACCAAGTCATCGCCGCGCTGCTGCACGACGTCCTCGAAGACGGTGGTCCGCAGTGGGCCGATCCGATCCGCGACGCCTTTGGTGGCCAGGTCCTCGACCTCGTGCAGTTCTGTACCGATGGCCTGCCGGATGCCCAGGGGCAGAAAAGCCCCTGGTGCGAGCGGAAGGAGCGCTACCTCGCCCACCTGCGCGCGGCAGAAGGCGACGGCGTTCTCGTCTCTGCCTGCGACAAGTTGGCGGCGGTGCTGGAGCTTGCCGAAGCGAAGAGCCGGGTGGCGTGACGTGTTCGGCAGTGCTGGTTGATCGGCGGTAACGACAAATTCTCGAATAGACTGTTTGAAATACCCAGAGCTGTTAGGAAATTTCGAGTCGCGCAAACAGATTTCGAGGATTTGATGCCCACAATCGGCTACGCACAACTCATCAGCCGACTTTCCTTGGCCGTCCGACCGTTGGCGAAGCCCGCGGAGATCAGCGGTTCGGTCAATCGGCGAGTGGATTCGGCCGACCGCGTCCTTTTCCCGCGCGGCGTCGCCATCGAGGACACGCTTATCGGCCAACTCGAGTTTGCCCTGCGCCACGAGGGCGTGAATCTCGAGGTGATCGACGCCTTGTTCGAGCATCTCCCACCGCAGGACTTGCTGGCCCGGTTGAACGAGGCGCCCAACGGCGCGCACATCCGGCGGGCTTGCCATCTTTGGGAGTGGCTTACGGGACATGAACTCCCGGCCGAGGCCTTGCCAGCGGGAGGCTACGTCGACCTGTTTCCTGCGGACGATTACGTCACCGCCGGGCAGCCCACCAACGACCGCAAGTTCCGCGTGCGCAACAACGCACTGGGAACGGCCGACTTCTCCCCGGTGGTGAGGCGCGCGGCGCTGCCGAGCGCGCCTTCGTTGGCAGAACTCCTCGACAAGGCGCGCGAGACCCTGGCGTCCGTGACCGACGCGTCGCTCCATGAGCGCGCGCTGAGCTACCTGTACCTTTCAGAGACCCGCAGCAGCTTCGAGATCGAGCGCGAGCATCCGAGCTCGGACAAGCAAGAGCGCTTCGTTCAACTGCTCCGGCGCGCCGGAGAAACCACGCAGGTCACCGAGGACTGGCTGGTGAGCCTGCAGAATGCCGTGGTGCGCGACGTCTACAGCCAGGAAGCCTCCTACCGGACAAGGCAGAACTGGCTCGAGGACGCCACCGGCCGCGTCACCTTCTTTCCGGTGCCGCAGGCCGAACTCGCGCGCGCGATGCGGGGCTGGGAGGCCTTCATCAACGACGAGCACCGCTGTACCGATGTACTGCTCAAGGCGGCAGCGGCCGCGTTCGGCTTTGTCTACCTGCACCCCTTCATGGATGGCAACGGGCGCCTGCACCGGTTTCTCATCCACCACGTGCTGACGCACTCGGGGCTGCTTCCGACAGGAACGGTGGTGCCCGTGTCGGCCGTCATCCTGAAGAACATCCCGGCCTACCTCGAGGTGCTTTCGGCATTCTCCCAGCCGGTGACGCGGCTGTGGCGTTACGTGCGCGCCGAGGAGGCGCCACATGTGACCGCGCATCCGGGGAGCAGGGCCTACCGGTTCTTCGATGCCAGCAAGGAAGCGGCTTTCCTGCACCGCATGATCCAGCAGGCCGTGGAAGACGAGATCCCCCGCGAACTGGCGTGGCTGAGCGGCTACGACAAGGCCTTCGCCCAACTGGATGCAGAGTTCGATCTGCCCAGGAAGGACCTGTCGGCTTTGATTCGCATGGCGCAGTCGAGTCAGGGACGGCTCTCTGCGAGGCGGCGAAAGCAGTATTTTCATCTGCCTGCCAATGTGCTGGACCGTGTTGAAGAAGTGGTGCGCGAGTCGTTTGGGCTCACGCCGGAGGATGGCTCCGAGGCAAGGTAGGTTTTCGTGCTTTTCGACTCGATCGCCACGACAGCTGAAAGTTGTGAGGAAAATTCGAGTCCTTTGAAGATTTCTCGAGTTCAGTGGCCGGGACGGTGCCATTACAAGCCTCTTCAATTGTCACATCGGCATTCGGCGGCAAAGTCCATATTCATCCCGCCGCTGCCCGATTCGCCCTCCATGTTGAACACCACACGCGTGCCCCGATGCCCTGCAGTTCGCCCGTGGTGTTTTGAGCGTTGACATCGTTCTCACGCGCGGTGATGGAGCACGCACTTTTCACACAAACCTTGTCCCCAGCCGATGGGGACAGGGATGTGAGTGGAGCTGTGGATAAGTCTTTTCGGGACCTATGGCGTCTGGCGGTGTGGCATTTGCCTACAAATGAGGCAGTGCCTCGTGTCGGCACGCTGATCGACCTCGACAGTAGAATCGGTGCCCGAACAAGCGATCGCCCCCGACGATGACAGAAACCGAACTCGAAGAACTGGATGTCTTGCTGTCGTCTGTCGAGGGGGTGAGCGCCTCGCTCCCGGTCGACGGCCTGCATGGCTTTCTGACGGCGCTGGTCATGAGCGGGGGGAAGCCGCGGGTCGAACCGATCTTGCCGTGGATTCTCAAGCCGATGCCGGGCTTGCCACTGGATCTGGAAGCTGTCCCTCAGGCCCGGCGCGTGGGCGAGTTGGTCGGCAAGATGATGACCCGCATCGACATCGAACTCGACGACCCCGAGTATCTCTTCGCGCCGATGGTGCGGGTGTACCCACATCGGGATGAGGAGCGCTCGGACGGCAGCGTCTGGTGTGCGGGGTTTCTGCGCGGGATCGCGCACGCGTGGGATCGCTGGGGGCCTTTGTGCGATGCGCCCGACATACAGACCCTGCTGTGGCCGGTCCATCAACTCGCCGCCGCGCCCCAGGAGCCCGCGCTCGAGGTCGATCAGAGGTTTCGCCATGCCGTGCCGAACAGGCCGCTGAGCCCGACACAGTGTGAGGCCCTCACCGATGTGCTGCCTCAAACTTTGGAGGCCATTGCCGACCGGATCACCGAGCATGAGGTCAGGAGCGCGATGGCGGCGATGGCGCGCGGGGAGGAGACTCCGGCGTGGCAGGAGGACGCGCCCTGTCCGTGTGGGAGCGGACGAGGCTTTTCGGTGTGCTGCGGCGGGAGCCGGGTGCTGCACTGAAGCGGCCTGGATGCCCGCTGGGAGTAAGCCCGATCCCGCATCACCTGACGACATCGTGGCCATGTGTTTGCAGAATCATGCTCCCGCGTCACAATACCCCCGGGTCCAGGGCCTTCATTGCCCCCTCTTACTCATGAGCGAAACCGGTTCGGCTTGAACCGAATGTGTTCGTTCATCCCTATCCCACGTAAGAGGAGTCGGACCATGTACAAGATCAAAGCCATGCCAGAGCGGGTGTGCATCTGCGACCGCTGCGGGCGCGTGATGCGCACGCAAGACCACGACGAGAACCAGGAACGGATTTCCATCGACTTCACGGCCGGCTACGGCAGTGTTTTCGGTGACGGCAATCGGGTCCAGGCCGATCTGTGCCAATACTGCGTCAGGAAAGTACTCGGGCGCTGGCTGCGCGTGACCGAACCCACTCCGCAGACACCCCATCGGGCCTTTCAGCCGCATCAGCACCCGGACTGGCACCGCCGCCGCTTGAGCAGGCCCGGCGTACGCAGCTTCTTGTCGGGGCTTGAAAACGACGGCTGAGAAAGCGCGTTCCAACTTCGCGACCACACCGACCTCTGCCCTGCCGACGATGTGCATGAGGGGGTGTGGTGTTCGATTGTTCGAAGCCCCCCGGCACACACATCCCCGGCCATGATCAGGGGGAGAGGCCGTGTGCGCCACGCTCACGCTGGACGACGCGTTGCTGACCACGTTTCTGCTCCTCGGTCCCCGCCCGCGCCGACCCGTTGGTATGGACCGGTCAATCTGTGAGAATGCGACGTCTCTCCCACTTTGCAGTCACCATGGTCACATCCGAGCGA
>NZ_JBQWSN020000045.1:0-11644 GCF_052598215.2 Thauera sp. ZXT1-4
TGAAAGTTCGCTCTAGAAAAAACAAATACTTGCGAGCGTAACTGTCGAACTCGGGAGATCAGGGGCCTTCGCAACGTCGACGTGCCGGCCACTATGCAGGAGGCGGCCTGGGCCGTGGTGTTGTCGATCGAGGAGGCAGTGGCACGCGACCCGGCGCTCGCCGCCCGGATCGACGAGGCCCGCAGCCGCCAGCCGAAAGACTGTTCATTCAGTTGCGAGCTGGACTTCTGACCGGAAAAAGCCACCCCCGGGCTGCGCACCCCCTCTCACCGGCAGCCACCCAAATAGACAGGATCCCAACGCGTGCGTATTCCACGAGAACTTCTTGCCCAGTGGCAAAGCCAGGCCGACCCACACGCACTGAGTGACGGCTTGATCGAGGCACGCGACTACGCCGAGCTGCAGCGTCAGGACGCACAGATCCGCCTCTGGCTGCCCGACCCGGCCCGGATCGGCCTTGAGGAGATCTGCGCGCGCATGGGCGTGTCGATGACGGTTTACCTCACCGAGTTTTTCGCCACTTACCTCTTCGGCGTCCACGAAATGTTGAAGATGCGCGACCAGGGCAAGGGACTTTACGCCAAACACAACAGCGACGACGGCGGCACCGATGGCAGGGCAGAGGAAGCAGACGCGGCAGCGGTGCCCGACCCCGCAGCCGAAGAAAACGACCCGGAGTTCGACAATCCCGAGTTCGACGACCCGGTGCCGGAGATGGGCAAGAACATCTTCGCGCTGAAGATCTTCCTGCCGCACACAATCAAACTCGGGCTACAGCAGCGGGCAAATGTCGCGCGGGTGCCGCTTGGGCGTTTCATGCGATCGATGATCTGCGCCCACCTCTTTGGGCGGAACGTGGGGGTGAAGGCGTTGCTCGGACACCCTGGGGAAGAAAGGACATGATCATGAAGGTCTCACTGCACGGATCAGGATCATTGTGCATCCGCCGCATACTCGATCTCCGGCAGCACAAGTTCCCAAGTTCGGGATCTCAACTTGGCCTGCTCCTGAGCGCCGTCTTTCGCGTGGCGCGCGAGCATGGCAGCAACGCGGACCGCAACAATTCTGCCCGAGGGTGGTTGGAACTTTGATGACATTCGCCCAACGGCCACCCCGGCGGCGTTGGCAAGTTCCCAGCCTCCCTCGTCGCGTGGCCGTAAAGTGAGCGGATCGCCGATGTCGAGTGCCGCCAGCGCACGGTGAATGGGCGCTTTCGGGGCAAAGTAGCCAGGCCATGAGAGCACGATCTTCTCGGGATCCGCGCGCCATATGCGATTTGCCATGCCGCACTCTGATGCCATCGCGGCTGACCTTGACCGCAAGGTCAGCCCATCCGCGTCGCGAACGAAGGGGTGCGGGCCCCCAAGACGCTCGCATATGGTGAGCGACTTGCGCGCCCGCGTCATCCCGACGTAGAAGAGCCGTCGCTCATCGTCCCCTCTACCCAGCCAGCCGCCGCTATCGAGGATCAGGACATGGTCGAATTCCAGGCCCTTGGCCCGGTGCGCAGTCATGAGCACCATTGGTGCGTTGGGTCGGAAATCCCCGGTTGCCTTGCCGCCAGCGCCGAAGTCATAGAGCGCTTCGACGAGATCGTCCGCGACCAATTCGGCATCGGAGGCTGATGAGTCGATGTCCTCGATGAACTGCGCAAGCACAGCACGCTGTGGGTGAGCAATCCGACTGTCCGTCGAGATCTTGAAGCGTAAGCGAAACCAACGCCCAAGCGCCCCCGCACGGACCAGCACACGTCGCCGCGGTGCACGGCGATCTTGCCCGCGAAGCAACGCAAGGAGCGCATTCCCTTCACGCAGGGTGTGCAGGCTGAGTTGGCCGGTGTCACTCAGCATCTGAACCGGAACGCCACGAATACGACATAAGGCGGACAGGTGTTCGAGATCCTCCCAGCGGCGAGCGATCACTGCGAAACGGCCCCACTGCCCCGCTTCATCATGTGCCAGTAGGTCATGCAGGCGCTGAAGTTCGTTCAACGCGATTTGGGCTTCCTGGCCGGGATCATTCGGCACTTCGAGCACATGAACGCGACCGGCTGCGAGCGGATCGCGCTCGGCCTGCTCTCCACCATCTGCATGGTCGCGACGCGCGTGGTTCACACGGATAGCCTGTCCCGACTTCATCCGATCGCGTGCGCGCTCGATCACCCGGTTTGCAGAATCGATGATGTGGCGTGACGAACGGTAGTTCTCGACCAGCGTGTAGCGACGTGCCGCATAGTCGGTCTCGAACTGGCGGATGTAGCGCACGCTGGCACCATCGAAGGCATAGATGTTCTGGTCGTCATCGCCGACCACCATCAGCGAAACGCGATCTTCCTCGGTTTTGAGGCTTCGCCCTGCAACCGCGCTGATGAGATCGTAGTGATCGCCGTTGATGTCCTGGTACTCATCCACCAAGAGGAAACGCAGCCCAGCAAGCACCCGGTCGCGAAGGATGGACGGACCGAGGTCGGCGTCCTCGCCTTTTTCAGTGGCGCTTAGGTAGCGCGTAGCCTTGCGAATCACCTCGCCAAAATCTACCGCTTCGCCATGTTCGAGCGCGACCGCATAGCTTGTCCCGGTCAGTCTCATCGCCAAGCCGTGCAGAGTCTGCACCGTGACGCCAGCCGCATCGGCGCCTACGAGCGCCCAAAGGCGACGGCGGATCTCATTCGCGGCCGAGCGGTTGTAGGCGAGCACCATGATCGCAGCGGGAAGCACCATGCTTTCGCGCAGTAGCCAAGCCACGCGATGAACGATCACCCGCGTCTTGCCCGAACCGGGGCCGGCAAGCACAAGGTGGTTGCCTTCGAGTGGTGCGGCGACGATGGCCTGCTGCTCAGGATTGGCAAGTTCGGTGAGGATGCGACGATGGGCCGCTTCAGTCGTCGCCATCTCAAGCACGTCCTTGCGCCCGGCGAAGTAGCGTCGCACGAACTCGGCGCGGTCCAGGCTGAAATAGTCGACGATGAAGCCCATCGCCGCCTGGATCTTGCGCGCTGCGAGCTTGGCGTATTCAGCCATGACATGGACCTGAATGATCTTGTCCTTGTAATGGAGAGCGAGTTCCCGGTAGTCCCGTTCGTTAAACCGACGCAGTCGTGCGTGAGGGTTGAGTTCGATGCGCATGGCCGACCGGAACACCGCTTTACCGCGCGCCAGGTGCAGCACCTCGTTGGCGTCGAGATACAGCAAGGCAGCAGCCAGCGCTGCGTCCCACTTCGACACGTCGAGGTCAGCGAGCGTGGTGTCACTTTGCAGCGCGATTTCGAGCTCGCCCTGCTTACTGGTGACCAGCAGCGTGTTGCCTTGTCGGCGACGCTGAAACTCGGCAACGAGTGCCCGGGCCAGCCGCATACGGCGCGCCCGAATGGTGTCGATAGCTCGCCAGTCGCGGAGCAGCTTGAGGTAGCGGGTCTCCGTCGTGTGCGGACGTAATGCAAAAAATCCTCGGTTGCCCGGCCCTTCGCCGAAAGGCTCCGCAAAGGACTTCAACAAACGCGTGAGCCGTTCCGGGTCGAAGTCGACGTGGGCGTCACGTCTCAGGGTATCGCACAGGTGGCGTACGTTCAGCGGCTGCCAGCCCTCGTCGGCAGCGTCTGGCGCCGCTACTCGCAGGTTTGCGACAAGGGCGTTCTCCAGCAGAGCCAGTTCATCCAGCCGTTGTGCCGTATCCGGATCACGGTAGAAGGTGACACCAATCTCGGTGTCGTTCGATAGCAGTTTCCAGCGGTCGAGTTCGCGCAGCATGTGCTGGAGCGTTCTCGAGTCCTGACCCGTTGCCAACATCAGCTCGTCGGTGGACACCCCCTCGTCATCCTCCGCCTGAATGAGGATGCCAAGAATCCGCAGATAGGGCTGGATGTCGGTGTTGGGGCCAAGCTTCTTTTCCAGAATCGCGCGCGCCTCATCCTCGCTCGCCACCAGCAAGCTACCGGGGAACACGTTGGTGCGATTTTCGTGACGCTCAAGTATCTGCGCTTCCTCGAGCCAGGCAACCGCGATGCGCACCTTCGTATCGGCGTCGCTCGCGTCTGGGTCGATACGGTGTGCGTCAGGGATCTCAAGCAGGATCTCGCCGCTGGTCACCACCACCTCGCCATCGCTACGATCTTTGCGCTGGATGGTGCGCAGCGCCTTCAGGATGGCCCCGATGTCATGCTGAGTGAGTCGGGAGTTCTTCAGAAGGCGAAACTGAACGTCCAGGTCCGCTTCGTCATAGAGCAGGATGCAGCGCGCCGGAGCCTGGTCGCGTCCGGCACGACCGGCTTCCTGCAGATAGTTCTCCAGCGAACCTGGCGTATCAAGGTGGATCACCAGGCGAACGTCCGGCTTGTCCACCCCCATGCCGAAAGCGTTGGTCGCAGCGATCACGCGTAGGGTACCCGCGAGAAACGCCTCCTGTACCATGCGCTTGTCAGTGGGCAGCATACCGCCATGGAAATGGCCGCAGGCCAGTCCAGCCTCTTTTAGGAATTGAGCAAGCTCCTCGACCGTCTTCTGGCGGGCGCAGAACACGATAGCGCCACCGTCTTCGCGCAGGGCGTCCTGCAATAGTCGCAACACCTCGCCGTATTTGGCCTGAACCGGGACGGAGCGGACCTCATAGTTCAGGTTCGCCCGGCTGACTCCGCCTTCCAGCCGGTCAAGGCTGAAACCGAGTCGCTTCTCGAAATGCGAGCAGATGTCGGCCACGACGTCCGGTTTGGCTGTGGCGGTGAAGCAAAAGACCGGTGAGGGCTTGTCTTTTTGCCTCGCTTTGATGAAGCGTGACACGTACAGGTAGTCAGGACGAAAGTCGTGTCCCCATTTGGACAAACAGTGGGCCTCGTCAAACACCCAGGCACCTACCTCACGATGCTTGAGTGCGTTTGCGAATGCCGTGCTGCGAAACTGCTCGGGCGCGACAAAAATCAGCCCCAGATCGCCCAGGCGCAATTTGTCGAGCATCGCCCGGCGCTCCAGGGGGTTGAGCAGGTTATTGAGATAACCCGCACAGGTGACACCGCGGGCCTCCAGGTTGTCTACCTGATCCTTCATCAAGGACTGCAAGGGCGAGATCACCACCGTCAGGCTGCCGTTACGGTAGTAGCGCGCCAGTGCTGGCAGTTGAAAGCACAGCGACTTTCCTCCACCGGTCGGCAGGATGGCCAAGGTAGGCCGTCCGGCAAAGCCGTTCTCAACGATCGCACGCTGCAGGGAGCGACCGTCCGGTGTGGCGGGCGTGGAACGGAAGCGGGTAATTCCGGGAAAGTAGCGCGACAGGAGCGCTTCTAGATCGTGCTGTTCCCGACACCAGGAGCACGCGGGGTCAGCACACGGGGAGTCGCGTAGGATGGCGATCGCCTCGCGCACCCGAGGGAAACTCAGGCTCACCCAAGGTGGTAAAACCGAATTACCACCCGCCACACCCAGCCATGCCAGCACGTACGCCAATGGCTTGTGCCAATCCGGATTGGTCAGGAATTGGTCGACCACCTGTCGTTGCCCGGTGATACACACCTTGCTACGCGTCATACGCTCCCAAGCGGCGCGGGCGTCAGCTAGCGAAGGCCTGAGTGCGCGGCGTAGGGAGGCAAACAGGTTGGCCACCCCTTTCCCGTCCTCCGTGGCGAGCAGGAAATGAAGGCACAAGGCCTCATCAGGGTGATCGGTGACGCGCAAGCGCAGCGCCTCGCTCTGGTCGAGAAATAGCGCGTAGGCCAACTCTGCATCGCGTACCGGATCGTTACGCGTCGTCGTGCACAGCTTGTAGTCCTTCACCAAGCGGTGATACGGGTTCTGCGGAAACGCGACGGGGGAAAGCTCGAGCGTGTCGATCAGTGGCAAGCGATGCAAAGCCAGCCCGGGGTGCAGGGCCGCCAAGGCCGGCTGATCAAACGCGACGACGTTGTGCCCAAGCACGAAGGCCGCACCTGCGGTGATCGCGTCGAGCTTAGTCGCAAGGTCTGATGCACTGCCTTTCAGCTTGAGACGCGCATCCAAATCGGGTCGATATGCACCGATCTCGCGGAGCACCATACGATCCTGACGCGCTGTTTCGATGTCGAGGCACAGACACCGGGCACGCGGTAGATCTGCCATTGCTAAGGATTCTTGGGGACAGTTTGCAGGATTGTAATTGACATCCGCATGTGGTCAGCTATTGCGCACCCAAGGCGCACCGATCCTCCTTGTTGGGTCCGAATCTTCACTACACCGCGACTTCCCCGATCGTCTCTGTCTAGATGTGGCTCGGAGGGGCGGTCATTCGGCCATGGCTTTCCACAGAGCATCTCGGGCGTCGGAATAGAACTGGATGTCGATCTTGGTCGCCATGTCGTCGGACAAGTCAACCAACTGGCGCCGACACGCCACCGGCATCAGCAGCGACGCCGCACCTTTCTCAACGGCGATCTCGGCAATCGTGACCGCGTTGTGGACAGGTTTGATCGAACCCCCGAGGTTGATCTCGCCGACGATGATCAAGCCACCACGCACGCTTCGCTTCAACAGAGACGTGCTTTGGGGTCAGTTCCAGTGTTCAGTACGCATCGTCATGGATCACTCGAAAAGACTCGACTGCTTGACGATGTAGCCCGCCGGCTTCTTCTGCTTTTCGATTACTCCCTGGTCGACCAGTCGTTGTAGCCATGCTTTCGCTTGAGCGGTCGTTATGTCGAGGGCCGCCGCGACTTCGGCGTCCTTCATGGGAACATGGAGTAGCTGCGTGATCACTTCTCGGACAGCCGCAAACAGGGCGTCCGAGGGTGTTACGGGTGGCGTCTGGCCGGCTGCATCAGGCGAAAGCTCAGGCGAGCGAGAAGGAGCTGTGGTTGCTTCTGGTGTAGGCGCGGCGGATTCGTGGCTCGGTTCCCCGACAGAGGGTCGAGATTCCGCACTCTGCGCCTCGAATGCCGGTGGCGCTTCGGTAGCTGGTTGCGTCGTAGAGGTCGCCTCCGTCGTTCCACTTTCCGGAAACAGGGCAAGGCCGGGCTGCGGAGGTTGTGCCGGAGATGATCCTCCGCTGTTGAAAACGGTTTGAAGTCCGTCGATGTCATGAGGGTTCGGCCAGAGCACCGCGCCTTTTGCACGAAGCGCATCCAGTCCGGCTGAGGAGGTGCCAGTCGATCGTACGTAAACGGGTACGAATTTCAGTTTGTCGAGTTGCTCTGTCGCGCCTGCCCAAGTGCCTCCCTTGTTCAGATCTGAGCTGACGACGAGGGATGCATCCGCTAGTGCGTAGATCAGCTTGTTACGCTGCATTGCGTTGCCGACGTTGAACCCTGCGCTTGGGTCGTAGGGGGAGATCAACACGAGCTGGCCATCGATCAAGCGGTTGCGGTGCTCCCGTTTCATGGCGGTCTTTTCGAGACTGTCGGCGAGGACTCCGCTGACCTTGCCCCCAGCCTCGAGGGCTCCACGCATCGCCGACTGATCGATACCCCTTGCTCCACCGGACACGATGGTCCGCCCTGCCTGTGCGACCAGCCGGCCAACAGCCAGGGTGTAGTCGATCAATGGATCGTCGACGTGACGAGAACCAACGACAGCGAGCCCTCCCGTCTCCAACAGGGTCATGTCACCGCAGCCGTAGATCACTGCGGGGGCGTCCTCCCGCAAGCGCGCCTTCAAGCGGCGGGGATACTCGGCATCTGCGCGGCTAACAACCCAAATTGCACGTGCCTGCCAGTGCTCAATGACCTGGCTCAGGAGGAAACCGCGACCCAGCAAGCGCTGCAGCCTGGGCGCTTCGATCACCGGCTGGCACGCATGGATTAGATCGTTCGCATCTGGCGACAAGAGGTCGGCAGGTTGGCGCTGAATCTCTCGCAGGTGGCGGGCCAGGCGCTTGTATTCGCCTGGCGTCAGAAGTTCGGGCGACGATGCGCCTTTTCCGGCGATCAGTGGGGCGGTTAGCAGCAGGATCGCCTGGGTGTTGGGGGAGAGCGACGGCATCATTCGTCGTTCCCCGTTTGTGAGAGCGCCATCGGGAAGACGTCGCCGCTCCCGTTCTTGCGCAGAAGCCACGCGGACACGGTGAGTGTCCAGCGGGAGTCCACCATGTCATCGACAAGGATCACCGGCCCTGTTGGCACGGGCTGACCATTAAGTGCAAGGGAGCCGTCGATATTTCGCGCCTGCTGAGTGCTGTTTGCCATTGTCTTCTGTTCGGGTCTGTCATCGGTCTTGGCGATGACCATATGAAACGGCAGGCCTAGCGCTGCAGCCAAGCGCTTCGCAAAGTTGGGAACGAGGTCTGGGTGGCGCAGCGAGGGAACGCAGGTCACCCAGGTCGGCTTCGGCTGGGGATTCCACTCATGCACCATGCCAACGCAAGCACCAACCAAGTCGTCTGAGAACCTGCCGTCGTGATATTTGCCTTGGCGCACCAGGCCTCCCCATCCGGCGTCTCCCCATACGCAGAGCGCCTTTCCTGGGCGGGGTTGGTGGGCTGGCGCAATGTTTCCTCTGACGCCATATTGCGGCATGCCACCACCTGGCCACTGCTTGCGTGGGTCAATCGGAAGGCTGGTCCGCTGAAGGAATGCGATGGCGTCCCGAATGACTGATTCATTGATGGAGGTTGGCAGCGGGGGAAGTGTGGGCGTCGTTACCTGAAGTGGGTCGCCATCCAGTGCGCTGATCAGAAACCCCATGTGCGCGCCGAACGGAAGGCGGACGTACTCTTCCATCTGCCGATGCTCGTCGCGGCGCAAGGCTGTGAGTCGTTCGGCGCGTGCCCAGAACCCTTCGTTCAGAGTGGCTGCGGTGAGCTGCCATTTGGTGCCCTGCTTGGCGATGGGCGCTGGCGCTTCGAGGGAGAGCAGGGCGATCGTCTTTTCAATGCGACCCTTGCTCAGATTGACCCGGCTGAGAAGTTCGGGGACGGACAGGCCGTTTTCTACTTCCTCTAGGGCACCCAAGACTTCGGCGACCTCTTGGCGCGTCGGGAAGGCGCTGCGTATGAACCAGTCGGTGATGTCGGATTCTTCCTGGCCGCTGAGGAGCACGCCGTAGGCGGAGTCCAGTGCGCGTCCGGCCCGTCCGACCTGCTGGTAATACGCGACGACCGAGCCTGGCATCTGATAGTGGATGACGAATGCCAGATCGGGCTTGTCGTAGCCCATCCCCAACGCGGTGGTTGCAACCAACGCTTTGACTTCATTGTTGAGCAACGCTTGTTCAAGCTCTTCTCTACGGTCGCCGGTCTCGCCTGTATAAGCTTCGACGTTGAAGCCCCGACTCTTGAGCCAATCGGCCACCTGATTGGCATCGCGTACCGTCAGCGTGTAGATGATGCCGTGGCCCTGCAGGGTGGTCAGTCGCTCGGCCAACCACGCAAGGCGCTCGGCCTGGCTTGGCAGGCGGATGGTCTGCAGGGTGAGAGAGCTCCGATTCAAGTCGCCGCGCGATACATCCAGCTTCGGGCCAAGCACGGCACCCAGATCTTCCATCACGCGGTTGTTTGCGGTCGCAGTCGTTGCGAGCAGCCGAAGGTTCGGTGGAAGCGTTCTGACAATACGCTCCAACAAACGATAGTGCGGGCGGAAGTCGTGGCCCCAGTCGGAGATGCAGTGCGCCTCGTCGATCACGAGCATCGAAATCTGTGCTGCGATTCCAGCCAATACTTGAGTACGAAACCGCTCGTTCGCCAGGCGCTCGGGCGAGATCAAGAGGATATCGACTGCCCCACGGGCAAGCAGCGCCTCTATCTGAGTCCAGTCATCGACGTTGTCGGAGTTGATGGTCGCCGCTCGGACACCCATGCGCTCGGCCGCCGCGATCTGATTTCGCATCAGAGCCAATAACGGGGAAATCAACAGGGCGGGACCATTCCCCGCCTCGCGCAAGAGCTTCGTCGCAATGAAGTAGACGAAGCTCTTTCCCCATCCCGTCTTCTGGACCACCAGGAGGCGGCCACGCCCTTCGACGATGTGGCGAATCGCATCCTCTTGGCCATCACGGAATCTTGCGTCCACACGGCCAGAGCCGGTTTGAAGAAGGTCGAGTGCGCGGTTTGCGTCGTAAGCCACGCTATTACTCCCCCTTGTCATGGTCGGGCGAGCGGTAGCCCGGCGCCAGCAGCGCGTTCTTGACGCCATAGAGCGCCAGGTGATTTCGCAGCCAGAGCCTGAACTCGTAGCCGCGAAGGCTGTGGTCCGGCGAGCAGTCGACGCTCCATTTGCGCAAGATGTACCCAGCGGTCGCGGCACGCAGCTTCATCCGCAGTACGCCATCGCGCATGCCGTAGTCCATTCTGGTGATCTCCGGCCGGGGTTGATCCGGGTGCGGGACGAGCTCGAGCTCGACGATCCGCGTCCACTGGATGTCTTGGTTGCTCACTTCGTGGGCTGCCACTGGCTGCCCCTTGTGCACGATGGGGCGTCTGATTCGCGTGATGACGAAATCCCGGAATTCCTGGGACTTCCGGTCGAAGGCGCGGACGTGCCAGCGCAGGCCGTTGTCGATCAGCGCGAAGGGGACGATCTCCCGCTCGGTGCGGCCACTCGAGATGGAGTGGTACTCGATGCCGAGCGGACACTCCTGGTGGATCGCACGGGTCACGCTCGCAAGGACGTCCAGATCCGGATGGGTGAGCCGCGACGGGCTGTCGCTGGCGACCCACGCCTTGAGCTGCATCGGCTCACCGTCGCCAAAGCCTTTGGTCAGCCATGACAGTACCCGCTCTGGGGGAAAGTCGAAGACCGGCCGAAAGTTCGACCCCAGGACGTAGGACTTGCCCTTTGAGTCGTAGTCGATGTTGCCGGGAACCAGCTCTCGGTACAGCGCTAGATCCCTGGATGCGGCGGCGGACTGGATGCCAAACCGCGCGACCAAATCCTGGCGGCGTATCTCCCCGATGAAGCGCACACGCAACTCCACAAACGCGAGCCGATCGCGTTGTGGCTGGGTCAACTCTGCAAGCTGTTCGCTAGACATCCAGGCTCGTTTGCTTGGGTTGGTGAATATTTATATGTGCTACCATGCGAGTGTATGGTCTGCTCTACCATTTGTCTATATACGCATAATAGTACGTTTATCCGTCGCATAAAGATGCGGTTTATCGAGACCCCTGCGTGGGCTGCGACTACCAGGGGTTGAACCAGCGAGAGCCGTCGTGAAGACCGAACAGATTACGCCCGAGATGCCCTTTGTCTGGCCAGAACCACGCGTGAGCGCAGGAATGGTCTCCTATTCGTCCGAATTGCCGTTCGAGGGCGCAGTTCGGTCAGCGGCAACGGTCTTCGGCGTTATCTCGGCCGTCGACAGCCGGGCGATCAACTGGATGGAGGGCTTTTTAGCCGACCAGGCTGAGTCGCAGCTGCGCGTAGTTTTCAGCATTCACCCCACATGCAGAACGACTGAAGCAGACCTTCAGGAAGTGATGCGCCTGGTCGATCGGCACGGTGCCCGGGCTGCGTTCAGGCTGTATCCGGAGAAATTTCTCACCGATCGTTCGTCGAACCTGCTCTGTCGCTGTGGCGTCGATGCCGGAGCTGATCTTGCCAGGGTTTACGAGAGAGCCTCTCTTGGAAAACACCTCACCTGGGCAGGGCAGGAAAAACTCAAGAAGCCCCCGCAGCCACGTTGGACTGCGGGGGCTGATGGGCTGCGCGTGCGATCACGCCGGCTGGCTTCGTTCTCCCCGAACGCGCTCACATTCC
>NZ_JBQWSN020000046.1:0-11409 GCF_052598215.2 Thauera sp. ZXT1-4
ATGCGCTGTCGAACTGGACGGCGCTCACCGTGTTTGCCGACAGCGGTCTCCTCGCCCCGGACAACAACGCCGCCGAGCGGGCGATGCGACCGGTGGCGATCTCGCGGAAGAACTGGCTGTTTGCCGGAAGTCCACGTGGCGGACGGGCCGCTGCCGTGGCACTCTCGCTGATCGAGACAGCGCGGTTGAACGACATTGAGCCCTACGCCTACCTGAAGGATGTGCTCACGCGCCTGCCCGGCCACCGCATGGACCGGCTCGACGAACTGCTGCCGATGAACTGGAAGCCCGCGCTCTGATGGATCCCGCCACCCTCCAAGCCCTCAGCCGTGCAAGCTCGCTCGAACTGTTCCACCTGTCGCGCGTGATCGAGCGCCTGATGTCGGATCCGTCGCGGATCGTGCAGATCCGGCTGCATCTGAACCTGGGGCAACGGGTACGCTTCGTGGACGGAAAAGCGCCGGGCGCCGCGCTGCAGCTTCGAAGCGGCACCGTGGTGGCGATGAAGGACACCCAGCTCACTGTGCAGGACGACGCCACCCGTGCGACCTGGACGCTGCCCTACGCAGCAATCGAGCTCCCCGCCGACAGCCGGGCAGAGCCCCGGTCGCCGACGCCTAGGTCCGCCCAACGTCCCACCCGCGAGGACTTCCGCGTCGGCGATCGCGTCAGCTTCGAGGACCGCCACCTGCAGACGCGCATCGGCACCATCGTGCACATCAACCAGAAGACGGCCAGCATCGACTGCGAAAACGAGCCCGGCTGGCGCGTGTCGTTCGCACTGCTCAGGCACGTCGTCGATCTCTGAAGCCCCCGGCTCCGCGGGGGGACGGGGTTGCTCGGACGGTTACCTCGCCTCGATCAGCCCGTACACCCACTGGCCATGCTCGCTAGCGAGCTTTTGGACAACCTGCACCACCCCAACCTGCTCCGCAAGCGAATTCCTCATCTGCACTCTCGACATCAAGCCACGATGCCGGTCGCACACCGCCAGGAATCGATCCATCTCCTTCACCGAGACCTTTTCATGCGCCATCTCAATCACCGAAGAGGACGGATGCGCAGGCCAAATGTGAATGTGCCCCGTGATCGGCTCGAGCGAGACAGGATCGACCCGCAGCAACGCGGCCGCTCTTGCCTTAACTTCAGGCTTATGGGGCCGCAGAAACACCGCGGCGAGCCGAGCGTATTCGGCGACGTGGCGCCTTGACGCAAGCCGCAGAAAAGATTCATCTGGCAAGCGCTTGGGCTCAAGCGAGAACACCCCTCCCGACCGACCTTCCTCACAAAGCGAGAAATAGGGTGAAAGCGTCGATTCGTTGTCCCTCGCCTTTTGAGCGAGAAGCTTGCCGAAGCGCCGCTGGCCATAGAGCGTCCCCATCGCTGAACGAGGATCACTGGCACCCAATGTCGCAAGCGAAGCGATCATCTCGTCTTTCTGCCCTTTTCCCCGCTCGGTTTGCGCCTCCGCGACCTTGAGCCTCATGATCGCACCAGCCAGCGTGCGAAAAACCCGGTCCTGATCGACATACACGTTCTCGAGCTCACCCAGCTTCTTGGCCAGACGAATCGCCGTGTGGGCTGGCGTGTGCGTGCTTTCGACCTCGATCTGCCGTGTCGCCAAAAACCGCTCGAACGCAGGCGTCCAAACCAGCTTCCGCTCGACAAGATCGATCCCAACCTGGACGCAATTGAAATCGAAGGACCGAAGGATCGAGGCTGTCAGCTCAATCGGCTTGTTGCGAGCGTACTCGTCAATCTGAACCAGATTGAGCTTATCCATCCTGGACGAACTCAACACCCTGTACCGCGGCACCACACGAGCATTGATCTGCTCGTAATCGACCTCGCCCACCACGTCGGCCATCTGGACGGTTTTAACCCGACTGCGGACTTCCGTGCTCTCGAAATGATGACCAGCCGCAGGGGCAAAACAATCGACATCGTTGTAGACCCCTCCTCGTCCCCCGAAGAACAGGTCTTGGACAGCGCTGGACACTGCCTGCCCCGCGATACACCCCCCATCCCGATAGCCATCGTGCCTCGAGGCGATATGGAACAACTCCTCCACATCGACAAACTCTCCAAGCGCCGCCAGGATCGGCTCGACGCTCGCACCGGAGAGTGTTCTCCTTACAGCTTGAAGTTTCTTCATTTCGATCTCCATGTGAGGTTGGAACTGCACATAGGAGATGTGCCCAGCCACCTCAGAAAAGCCTATCGAAACGAGAATTTCCGTCAAATCGAAGACCAAAAACAAAGCGACGCCCCAGAGAAGCTGACTCGGACCGGCCAAGAAACCTCCTTCCTCCTGCCCTGCCCATCAAAAAAAGGGCCGCCCTCCTTTCGCGCCTTGGGGGCACTTCAGGAGGGGCTGGATGCGATTCTTAGGCACTTCTGCTCCTGTGGTCGGACGCGGCCTTGCTCCGCGCCGAGGGGGCGCTTCGCAAGGGCAGGAAGTATTGCATTTGTGCAACCCATACCTGTTGCGCGCTGTGTGGCGCGCGCCAGAGCCGGAAGATTGCCTTATTTGCCGGTTTTCCCATGGGATAAGCCCAAAAAGCTGTTTGGCAAAGGGGTGTTGCGGAGCTCGAGCGCACGGCGAGATTGCCTGCTTAGGTGAGGGATGCAATGACGGGTGAAAAGCGTTGCGTTACGGTAACGAGGGTGTAGAATAACCGTTACGGTAACGAATTAAGGGGATGGCGAGGATGACAAGGCCGAGGACCGGGCAAGCCCTGACTGTTGCAGAGCGACAGCGGCGGTTTCGACAAGCGCAAATGGAGCGAAAACGATCTCTCGAGGCGCAAGTTCGTGCCTCAGAGGTCCGGCTCGGCCAGTACAGCACGGCGCAGCTGGGCGAACAGATTGCGGTAATGAGCGATCGCTGGAACCCGGAACACAAGAGCGTTCGGGATAGGGTCCTTGTTTTGGCAAGGCGCCTCAAGGTGATCTGAAAAAAGCCGGCACCAGAACGGGAGGTTCAGGGCCGGCTTTGGTACTCATTGAGTCCTGGCAGTCAGCACTGTCTTCCTTGCGGGAAAAACAGCCTGATGTCACCTTCGTCTCTGCTCATCTGGGCGGCGATCAGGCCGTAGATCATCCAGTACGACTCCAGATTTACGTTCGGGACGATGCTTTCCTCCGGCGCGATGCTTGTTCGGCAGAAATAGCCGTCGCGATCAAGGGAGAAGTGCAAGCGACACGCGACGGGTCGATGGTCATAGATGCTGCAACCCCCGTTCGAAAGGAACGGACACGGTTCGCCAAAGTAGTGCTTCACCAGTGCTTCTCGGTCTCCGTGGCTGCTAACGTTGGTCGCAGGTTCAACGCCGATGGCCCTACCAATGATCTGCGCCTCGGCACCACTGAGACCGACCGAGATGTGACAGCAAGAGGAGCACGCGTGCTTGCATCCGGCGTGGGGTGAGATCGCGGCCGCGATCACATCCGCAAATCGTAAGATTCTCGCGAAGCGGCTCTTGAGCGAAGCGTTCTCGTTAGCGATCTGCAGGAGCTTGTCCTCGATCGTCAGAAAGTCTGGGTTGTCTTCCAGGATGCGCGAGAACGCACGTTCGGCGATAGGCCCAACGGCTTTCTTCCTGTGCAGGTACTCCATCTTGCCGTGGAGCTGAACGGGCTGGTCGGTTGTGGACTCCATGTCTGGATTCTCCTTGTGTGCGGGTTTGGACTGCAAGCAGGAGATGAGCAACAGCCCATGAGAAAACCCCCGTGCCAGCAGGCGACGGGGGTTAATGGGTAAGGATCAGAGCAGGCAGTCGTCAGAAAGCTGCGACCTTCTGGCCACGCAAAGTTCGATCACGCGTTGGCAAGTTGCGACGTCGAAGGCGCCAAGGTGTGTTTCTTCGACGCTCAGCCCTAGCAGGCTGTTGATTTAGCCAGATCCGAGCAACGGCAAGGCTTTTCGGGGCGTTAAAATACGATTTGCATTACCACTTCAATAATTCCGATGCGCGGCACCGACCACAAACAAAGCCCCCTGTTCAGCTACGTCAATCTCGAGGATCGAATTCCCCGAGACCACCCGCTGCGCCGCGTGAAGGTGCTCGCCGATTTGGTTTTGCGCTCGATGTCTGCGCAGTTCGATGCGCTTTATGCCGAAGGCGGACGCCCCTCGATTGCACCGGAACGGCTGCTGCGTGCCTCGCTGCTGCAATGCCTGTTTTCGATCCGCTCGGAGCGCGCGCTGGTCGAGCATATCGATTTCAACATGATGTACCGCTGGTTCGTCGGGCTGACGCTGGACGAGGCGATCTGGGATCACTCGACGTTCTCGGCCAACCGCGAGCGCCTGCTCAAGGAAAGCGTGATGCGCGAGTTCTTTGGCGGGGTTGTGGCGATTGCCGAATGGGCCGAGCTGGTCTCTGACGAGCATTTCAGTGTCGATGGCTCGTTGTTGCGGGCCTGGGCCTCGCACAAGAGCATGGCTGCACGCGACGGCTCGGACGAACCACCCGGACCGGATCAGGGGCGCAACCCCGAGGTCGATTTCCGAGGCAAGAAACGCTCGAACGCGACGCATGTTTCGCGCACCGACCCCGAGTCCCTGTTGGCGAGCAAGGGCGGCGGCATGGCGTTTCTGAGCTACACCACGCATGCACTGGCCGAGAACCGGCACGGACTGATCGTCGATGTGCACACGACCCCGGCCACCGGGACGGCCGAACGTGAGGCCGCGCTGGTGATGCTCAAGCGCAGTGTCAAACCGGCGCGCGGGAGCCACAAACCCACCGTCGCTGCAGATCGGGGTTACGACACCGCCGAATTCGTGGGCGCCCTGACGGCACTGGGCATCGCCCCGCATGTGGCCGCCAAGACCCAGGGCAGCGCTGTGCCCGAGCACATCAAGGCCACCGAAGGCTACAGGGTCAGTCTGCGTCGGCGGAAGATGATCGAGGAAGCCTTCGGCTGGGTGAAGGATATCGGCATGCTGCGTCGTTTGATGGCGCGCGGCCTGGACAAGATTCGCGCGCATGCGCTGCTCAATTTCGCTGCGTACAACCTGACGCGATTGGGCAATTTGTTGGCGTCGTAATTCGCTGGCGCTCGCGCGCCATTCGACGTGCGGCATGGGATAGGAAACAACGTCTTTGCAGCGACGGGAGCGCTGCTGAATTGCGGTAGCGGAATCGGCTCGAAAGACGGCTGGAAAGTGCTTCATGCCAAACCACGCCGGGGTTCTTCAGCGTCGATTTTTCCCAGCCAAGCTGGAAACCGAAGGTGACGATGCAATTTTCAACACCCTGCTAGGGACTCAGCGAGCCAGGCGTAAGCCTTCCGCCGTGAAAGATCGCCTTCTTGCCAGAACGGGTCGAATGCTGCATGTGCGGCCCTGCGAGCGCGACGCGTCGGCTCATCGGCAAGCGTACCCTTTGGGCGCGTGCCGTTTCCCCAGCCGAGACCGGCCTTGTGCGTCCCAACATAGGCTTTGCAGTGATCGCAAAGCCAGAAGTTGAGATCATGCAGGTCGGGGCGATGTGGGTAGATGACTTGGCCTGTCACCAGCATGGCACGCCGGCTGCAGTACGGGCAGGTCACTGGCTGACGCTCCCAAGGCAAAAATTTAGCCTGTGGCTTGCTGTTCTTCGTTGCCTTCTTCTTGCTGTTTTGCTTCTGTTGAGCGGCGATCCGTTCTCGCACACCCCGCTTCCACTTGGACGACTGATTGCATTTGGGGACAGGCTTCTTTTTCGTGCTGGTCATGGCACATCTCCTTGTTGGTTAGGACTGCACGGAGAGATGTGGCGAGGAGCATGTGAACTACCCAAAGGCCGAAAAAAAACGCCAGACCGGGCTGGCGTTTTTTGGCTCGAACGTATCAGGCGTTCAATGTTCGGATGCGATGAGCAAGGATGTCTCCCAGATCATTCGGCTCCTTGCTTTCTTTAAGACAGATGGCGATACACCGCTCTCTCTCTGCACTCTTACCTTTGTTTCTTTCGACCTGATCAAGAAACGGCTTCAAGTCAGAACGAACGTGAATGCCCATGACGAGCTGCTGAAAATACATCTCGGCGCGGTTTTCAGATTGAGTGAGAGCTCTCTGAAGCCGGTTTATTTCCTCTTGAAGTTCAGCAGTGCTTGGCATGAGGCATCTCCATTTTCGACGGAACCGTCAGGGCAGCAACTTCAGCCTGAGCCTTGAGTAGGGCTTCGGTGAAGGTATCTGCCACGACCTTTCGAAAGCGCAGACTGTCAGGAGGTACATCGGCATCGGGTTGAACCCGTTGGCCGACCCTGTCACGCACATCAATGATCCAGGTTGTCATTTACGGAAGTCCTCGATTGCATGGTCTCTTGCGGCCGACTCACGGATGTGGAGGCCGCGGCGACGTGCTGCGATTCGCTCAGCAATGCGCTGACGGGCAGCTGCACGGTCTTCAGCAAAGGTGGGAAACTGCATCAACAGTTGATGGCGCAGTTCTCGTTCTTCGGGCGTCATGAAATCGATGTCGGCACCACCGACGGCCCCTGCGAAGTCGGGCGCTGCGCCCAACCTTCGCTCACGTGCTATTGCGGTAAGTGCGTCGAGCTGGCTTCTGATCGGCGCAAGTTCGGGGGTGTTGGACATGCTCATCTCCTTGTTGGGTTGTGCTGCAAGGAGAGAGATGTGCTCAGGGAGAAGCGAAAAAAAATCGCCCTCGTGATGAGGGCGACGTTGGATCGATGTGCCGGATGGCGACAACGGCTTCAGTCGAAAATACGCTGCGCCTTCGCTTGCAGCGCATCGCCGGCGAGCTCACCGGTTGCCGCTTGTTGCGCCACCTCTACGCACGCAAGCAGGAACGGCATCATTTCGTGGGCACGCGCGATGAACAGCGCGTTACCCAGCGCGGAACCTCCGTGCTCATGGCACAGGCCGTTTTCATCCAGGCGGGCGACGACGGAGCGAAGGCCATTGCCAGTAATCGAGATGGTCGGCTTCGTCATCGAGGCCTCCGCATGCCAGCTGCCCTTGGTCGTAGCATCAAAGGCACAACGGAGGGCGTGGATTGATTCCGGTGTAATCCAGAAAACAGGATCAGAGACAGTATTCATTGCGATTCCTTTGTGTCGGTCAAGACAGGGTGCGAAGCACGGTCTGTGGTGCGATGCCGCGATTGATCATCAGACGGGACACAACACAGCGTTCTAAGGGCGTGAAATTGGCAGCCAGCAGGTGCGCGACCTCGATCTGTCCCTTTTCCACGTACTGAATGAGACGTGTCGTTGTGACCAGTACATCGTTGAAGTGGTGGGCCGGACGCAGACCTGCGCCGTCACCATTGATGAGGGTGAGCACGATCTTCTCCTTGCGTGATGGGTTGAACTGCAAGGGAGAGATGCCCAGGCGGAGAAGGTAAAAGGCCGTAATTTCCTGGTGTCCAGATAAGCGCCTAGCAACGCGCAGACAAGCGGCTTTTTCTTTCTTCTGAAATGAAAAACCCCTGCGAATCCATCAAGGAAACGCAGGGGAGCAAAGGTCAAGACCACATCATCGGTAGAAGACGTGACTCCCGATCTGGGCGACCTGACTGAAGGTCGAAGCCCATCGTGGTGCGACGTAGTCGGCATGGTAGTGGGTAGCGCCGCCAACCACGTTCCGCCCTCTTCCTTGGAGTGTTCGGCGAGCGATCTTCTTCGCCAACTCCCATGCCTGTGCTTCTCTCGGCATGTAATTCTCTGCCCGAGCTCGACGAATCTCGGGCGTAGGCGCTTCAACCAAGGGGTTTGTCCACGAGAATTGCCGTGGCTTGAACACGGTGTCACACACTTTGGCCGGATCATGCTCGGCCCGGTTCATCGTCACCTGGGCAACGGCCCATTGGCCGATCTCCGGTTCGCCCCTCGCCTCATGGTAGATGTTCAGTGCAAGGCATGTGATTGCCATCTCGATCATGTCGATCTCCTTGTGGGTTAGGTCTGCCCCGTGGAGATGGCTTTGCGAGAAAGGGAAAACGGCCTGTGTTTTTGTGCCGATTACATGAGCGATACTCCGCGCGCAGATGAGTTGGCGATTTTTTCCGCTGCGTAGCGCCTGAGACGGAAAAATCCCCCGACAGCCAAGCTGTGCGGGGGAGGGGTGCTTGATGACGGATCAGGACTCAGGGCAATCGGACTTCAGTTCGCTGGCCAGTGCGCACATCGCGTTCTGCCAGGCTGCTTCGTACGAATCGAACACACTTTCGCTGGTTTCGACCTCAACCCAATCTTCACGGTAGAGCGACCACCAATACTTGCCTTCCAGTTCGGCGCCGTCGACTTCGTGCCCTCGGTGGACCCGATAGCCGAACTCTGCAGCGGCTTTCCAGAATGGAGCTTCGCGCAAGCCCAACACTTCAAGCGTTGGGCGCCCTTGGCCAAGGAGAAGGTCGGTAATGCTATCGACGGCATCGACGCCACCGATCTCCTCATCGCGGTCGATCGCTTCTCCAAACTGGGCTTCTAGTGAGAGAACAACCTTCGCGGCCGAATCGAGCTTGATCAAATCCTGACGAAAATTGACAGAGCCAAGCTCGGTGAGCTCACTCTCGATCTGCTGGGCTTGTTGCTGCAGCGAGTGCAGAGACAGGCTGTGAGAGCTGGTCTGTCCATCATGCTCGATGATCTTGCGTTGCGCTTCGATAGCGGCATAGCAACTGGCGCGAAGGTCCAGCAAGTGCGTGTAGCGGATCAACCGCGTTGCGATGATGGTGACGGGTTCTTGCTGCATGAGAATTCTCCTTGAAGGGTAGATGATTGAACTGCCCTGTGGAGATGCGCACCGGTTGATGCGAATTGGCGTTACTGGAAGTCATAAAAGCAATTCAAGCGCGCTTAAATAGGCGAGCCGAAACGATCAGCTAATCGTCTAGTTCTCGCGCAAGCCAACAAAAATGACCGTCACACCCGCGAGGGAAGTGACGGTCTGGATGGCTTACGCGGCAACAGAGATCGTGTCGATCGTCGTCACCTCGATAGGCGTCACCTTGAAGTAGGACTTCACGATGCCGTACACCTTGTTGATGCTCCAGTGCCAGCGTGCTTCCCCGGCAAAGCCCGTCGCGTTGGCGGGTACCACCAGGTAACCATCGTAGGCATCCATGTAGCCCGCGCCGTTGAGCACACCGTCGTGCAGACCGATGTGAACCTTGCCCTGGGCTGTGCTCCAGAACATCGGCTTGGTGCAATCGTGCTCGAAAAGCGCCCGCACGTTGATCTGTGCGTGCGCCATCGGGACGGCCCAGGTGTAGCCGTTCTCGATGATTGACACCACCTCTTCGGGCGAAAGCACCGTTGGACGCTGAGGATCAGCTTCGACTTTCCAGCGCAGATCCGCGGTGTGCTCAACGAAAATCCGTCCCTCAGCGCCATGCGCCATGCAATACGCGCGAAGCGACTCACTCGAGCAGTTGCCCAGCTTGAGCAACTCGATCAACCAACGGCCAGGCTGCACCTCTTCGATGTAGTTCGAGTTATAGCGCTGGCTGCGCTGCCCGAACTCCTCCATCAGTTCATCGAGACTGACCCCGTTCCATCCCGGCACCCAGCACAATTCGCCATGCAGGCCGTTTGGGATGAGATCGAAGGCCCGCTCCCGGTGGGCCTGGATGTAGGCCTGGTGCATCTGCTCTTGCACCTCGTAAGAGACACAATCAAAGGTCATCCCTTCCTGGCGTGCAGCCTCCAGGAACTCGGCTTCCCATCCCTCGCTGAGTTCGATCACCAGATCGATCAGGGCGTCACGGAAACGAGCGTTGTCCCATTTGCTCTCGACCTGCACCCGCTTGAGCGAGATCCATCCGGCGATGAGCTTGTCGGCCCACGCATCCGAGAAGTGATAATCGTCGGGGTAGATGCAATACGCGGGCAGTGCCTTTGCGGTTTCGATGTACTTGCGGTGTTTCTTGCTGTTCATGGTGCTCTCCTTGTAGGCAATGGGTTAGTGCTGCCTGAAGGAGATGCACAGGGCGTGCTGAGAATCTGGCGACGTTGTCTGAAAAGGGCGTGTTTTCTAGCGCGCAAAAGAGCGCGTACAAGCAAGCAAAAGCGCGGCGTTCTTCACAAAAGAAGCACCAAGCCAGCGCTCATTGACGTGCCACTCCTGGTGACCTAGAGTTCTGCTCAACACGGCCCCTCTCGGTGACCCTGCTTCGGCGGGGACGCTGCTGAGGGGTTTTTTATAGATTCTTCCATCGGAATCCAGCCGCCAAGATGAGCGTTGGCGAACGTGCAGATGCACGGTGATTTCTAGCCGAAAAATCAGCGGATAAACAGGATAAGAAAACGTTGAGTGCAGCAAGGGCGACGATCGCCGGCGCATGCGAGACCGGGATCTCGAGGGTTGCCCACCCCAAGGCTCACCACCCCGGGTAGAGCGCATACAGCCGGGCCCAGTCCTGTAACGCGCCGTTGGTCTTGAGGATCTCGATGCCTTCAGCGGCATGCCATTTTTTCGGCACGCGTACCATCCAGTAACGGTCATCGGACTGAAAGTAGAGCTGCAGGATCGTTGCCACCAGTAGTTGGCGGTACGTCGGCAGCTTCCGATAATAGGATCGCCACTGATCCAGTGCTCCAGGGATCTCTGGATTGTCTGCGTTACTCCAGTCGAAACCGCGGGGGCGCATGTAGTAGTGCTCACCGCGGCTGCCGTAGGGTCGATCGACGCGTTGGAAGAACGCCCCAAGGTCGAAGCGCTCGATCATCGACCACAGGTGGGTGCCGAACGGTTCGGGGTTGCTCCAAGAGCCAGGTTCGAGATCGAGCCCGCAGACCGCAGCCAGTGCCCGAGCCTCGATCTCGTCCATCGAAGGCCGCTTGTGAATGAGGTCGATGAAGGTGAATTTCGGAAACCGTCCCGTGGCGAATGTGGGGGATACCTGTGCGTAGCCAACAACTGCCACTGGAACGAGTGAGTGATGGATGTATGCCGTCTCAGCCTGATGGATGTCGACGAGCTCGACCTGGTAGGTACCAAGTGCCAGGCCGAGGCTATCGAGGAGTTGGGCAACAGGGGGCGTGGGTTGCATGGCGATCTCTTTTCAGTGGGCCAATTCGTAAGCGATCCCGAGCCGGGCAGTTGCGCTGCCGAGGCGTCGATCGCGCGTCCAGAGCCGGGTACCTGGTGATAGCTTGGTCGCTGCCAGCAGGTGCGCATCGGTATAGCCGACGCCCAGCCCGAAGAGGGCGTGATCGCCGATGAAGCGAAAGACTTCGTCGTCGGTGGCCACGATCGCAGGCGGCAGATTCTGCATGGCCTCGAGCACGACTGCCCGATGCTTGAGACTGCCGAGTGCGATCTCGCCCAGCACATGGGGATGCATGCACACCCGTCCTTCGTTCAAGAGTTCGGACAAGTGCGCTTCGGTGCTACGCAAGTGGTCGATCCAGACCGAGGTGTCCACCAGGATCATTCGTCGTGTTCCG
>NZ_JBQWSN020000047.1:0-10955 GCF_052598215.2 Thauera sp. ZXT1-4
TGCGCCGCGGCTATCCGGTCGCGTACAAGCCGGTGGCCTAACTAAACGGCATTGATATGCGGACGGGAAGAAGCGCGGCGGTCGCTTATCCGGTTCGCAATGGGTGCATTACTTCAAGGTGCAGGCCATCGAGCAAATTCCCGAGCCGGCCGCTGCAGGGATGTCGCGTCAGCTACTGCCATCGCGGAAGTCGGTTGCGAGTCTCAATGAGCCGGTCGAAATCACGCTCAGAACGCATTGCCCGGCCAAGTGGGCCGTGGTCGACATGGAAACCGGCGAGCTTTGGGGCCACGACGGTGCGCAGTTCCGGCGGCTGTCGGCGGCCGAGGCGGCTGATGTCGCGACCGTGGCAAAACAAGCCAGCCAATAGGAAAAGGATGCAATGCGACTTTCCACTGACCAAGCCGCTGTCGCGTTGATGCTCTCTGGGGCAAGTGAAAGGGATAAGCAGTCTCGCCTCGACGGATTGCTGACCGAATCCGCCGTCCGACACGGCCAACAATGCCCGGACTGCTCGTCCTCCGCTGTCGCGGACAACGGATTGCGTGGGGCCGAACTCACGTTCTTTTGCGAAGACTGCGGCCATCAGTGGTCGCCAAACATCTGACCAAGGGAAAGACCATGAAGCGCAAACCATCCCCCAGTCGGCTCGCCAAGGGCCTTGAGCGCGCGGCACATGAAGCAGAGAGGTACGCGTCCAGGCTACGTGAGATTGGCTTGGATGACTCTGCGCGTGGCGTATCGACTGCAGCGCGCGAGCTTTCTGCCGCAGCGGAGAGGGCGGCGGCAAAGGCCGCAGGATAACCAGGAAAAGGAATTCGACATGGCGACAAAGTGGAAGATCACTAAACCGGCCGGGCCGGTGGAGATTGAAGCGCACCAGGCGACTACTACGGGGTCCGGAGTTCTGGTCCTCAGTATGAACAGCGGCGAGCTTGTCCATGCGTTTGCGCCTGGTGCTTGGCTAGAGTGCGAGGTAGTGAGCCAGGGCGCTCAAGGTTATTACTCCCATGGTTGATACGGTCATTGTCGGTGGAGGCCCGGCCGGAGCATCCTGTGCGCTCTGGCTCAAGATGCTTGGATTCAAACCTTGCATTATCGAGCGCCGGGCATCACTCGGCGGCCTGCAAAACGACAGCCCCTATCCAAACCAGTGGATCGCGCCGATCTTCGGCAAGTCGGGGGCCGAGGTTGCGGCCGAGATGCATGCCCACATACTGAGCCATGGGATCGAGTGCCGTTTGGGCGAGGCTGTTGTCGAGGTTTCCTCAAGAGGCAATGGCTTTGCCGTCACAACAGACATCGGGGCGCAGATCGACGGGAAAACCGTGGTTTTGGCGTCCGGCGTGCGTCCATCAACCGGCGACCTGAAGGCTGCGCTGAACCTCTTGGTTGGCCCTGGAGTCCAGGTCGCATCCCAGGATTTTGCCGGCAAGCAGGTGGCGATTCTGGGTGGTGGGGACAATGCTTTCGAGAATTACCTATTCATCAAGAACCGCGGGGCGGCTAATGTCCATATTTACGCCAGGTCGATTAGGGCGCGCAAGGAGTTCCTTGAGACCGTTCCAGTGGAGGATGTCCACGTTGGGCAATACAGTGTCGACGAAAGACAAACCACGGTCTCTGGCCGCCAATACGACCAGATAGTGGTGCTCTACGGCTGGGAGCCCCATCTGCCGTATGCCAAATCCCTTGGGCTTGCCCGCGATCCCCGTGGATTCGTACTGACCGATCCCGATTGTCAAACTTCGGTGCCTGGAGCTTTTGCTATTGGGGAGGTGGCGCAACGCATGCACCCTTGTTGCGTCACTTCGATGGCGGATGGGGTGGTTGCGGCCAAAGCGATTCAACGTACCCTGGAGCGTGATGCTGTGACCAAGTTCGTCGCCACGGCTAAAAGAGCAGGCCAATTGTTCAAACAAATGGCGCGAGCCTGACGCCACGGAAAAGAACATGAGCGAAGCGACCACCAAGGACGGCATCGAGGTCAAGCAGGGTCAGATTTGGCGTGACCTGGACAAGCGCATGCCGAATCGGCACTGCAAGGTTTCATCGGTGCGCGACGGCAAGGCCATCATGTTCCTTTGCACCGAGAACGGGCGGGTCATCAACGCCATGCGTGAAGTCAAGGTGTCCGTCGTCCGCATGCACAAGTCGAGCACCGGCTGGGCGCTAGTGCGTGATTCCGAAGGCAACGTCATCCGGCCTGTTGAGGCCGGTGCCGACTAACCCGGAAAAGGACGGCGATGACCCCCGGAAACGCATACGACTGGCTGGCGCCGAAACTGTCGGACGGAGAGCGGCAGGCGCTGGACGTGATTTACGCCGCGACCAAGGCCGGCACCGATGAGGTGCTTCATCCTCTCGGGACGCCGGTCGATATGCGCCCGGTGCTCGCAATGATTCCGCAGCAGCGCCAGCGGCAGGACGCCACGGATGCGCAGTTACGGGACTTGCAGGCGGTCGCCAACCGGTTGGGGATGTACGACGCCGCCGATGTGCTTCGCGGACTCCTCGAACACACCAACTGACAAGGAAAAGAGGATGTGTATGTTTGGGAACAAGACGCTCGAACTGTTGAAGAAAATTCTCAGCCGGTACCACGGTGGCATCTACAAGCGCATTGATGAGAACCGCGAACTGTTGGAATTGCTCCAGCGAGAAGCGCCGGAGTTGCTTGCCAAACAGCCTTGGGTTGTGGGCTGGCTGGAATCGCAGGACGGCTTCTTGCGTGACCTCGAATCGGCTGTTCCACTGACCGACGTTCAGTTTCCGAAACAGGACAGTTTCCCCCGCCCGTGGCCTACAGCGAAGAAAGCGAGCGTTGCGACCATCCAAAGCGACCTTTCAACTCCAGCAGGCTGGGGCTTGCCGGAGGACATCGTTTTCCGCGTTACTCGCGGCGGCCAAACTTCGCCTACCCCGTGTACCTTTGCCCAGATGCTTGACTTCCTGGACGCATGCGGACTCGATCCGTCCAGAGATGAGGCGCAAGTCGCAGGAATTATCGCCGGCCTCCCGTTCGAAATGGATGGCGCCGCCATGCAGTTCGAGCAGGTGCGGAGCAATGGGGCCAGAATCGATTGGGCCATGCACGCCCATCCGCTGAAACAGATCACCATTGAACTCCAGGGCACCAGGCATAGCGAGCCTACCAGCATGCTTCAACAAGTCGAGGAAATCGTTGGCCGAATCAAGAACGGAGACACCCAAGGGGAAGCCTCGGACGATGACTTCGGCTACAAGTTCTCGGTCGAGCTACGAAGCGACAATCCGTCCATTTTCGGCAATGCGCCGACAACCTCGGCCTGATGCCACGGAAAAGCACTCAGGGAGGCAGGCAGTCAAGTCTTGAACGACTACCAGGAACCGATCGAAATCTAGGCTCACCCCTCGCGGGTTGAAGCCTGAGCACAACCGGAGCCCGGCTCTCTCTTCAAAGAGAGGCCGGGTTTTTTTCGTCTTCTGCCGTCGTGTTTGTCACTCAATGACGGACAAGATGGATCGGTGAGCCAGGCGTTAGAATCTCTCATGGAGAGGGGTTCGAACTGGCCCGATGAAGTGACCGGACGGCACGCAAATTCCCAGCGCCGCCCGCCCGCTCGATCTGCGCTGGCTGCCGCCGATCGCGGTCAAGCTGGACGACGTCGGTGAGCTGCCGGCGACGATTCATCCAGTCAGCTCATCCTCTCGGTAAAAACCGTCTAACTCAAGGAAAGACTGATGGGTCTTTATCGAATTCCCGAATCAGTGAAAGAACGCAAATTACAGGAAGTTCGCAAGCGACTTGAGGATGCAACGCCCGGCTCAAGAATATCAAAATCATCCAGTATGTCAGACATCAATGCGCTTGAAATATTGGCGCTCACCAGTTTTCTGATTCTCATCCTTCTCGGAATCGCAGCGCTATTTACTGGGAAAAACTTCATACAATTGTTAACGCTTTACTCACATTCTCTCGGGAATTCACTTTTGCTAAGTGGGCTGACTTTTTGGATGTCGATCATTGGTTTGGCAACTGTTATTAATTCACTTTTTTCTAAAAAGAACAGCAAGCAGGACTAAAACGAATAAACCTGAGGATAAAAAAACGTGGTCACTATCAATCAGCCGGCCCTGTTTAGCGAATGTCTACCAAGGCTGATACAGGAGAGAGAGCGACTTGGTCTCAGCCAAGCCCAGTTCGCTTGTCTGGCGGGGGTTTCACTCGAAGATCAGGTTTCTCTTGAATCTGGGAAATGGGATAATTTCCCTAAGGATTACCTTCATGGTGCGCAGGAAGCCGGGGCAGATCCACTGTTCATTTTGGGACACTCAAGTGAATCCCGGGCAGGCACTCTCGTTCAACTGGCCTTCGGCTCTACGCTTGATCCCGATACCGACTTTGGTGATGCGGTGCTCCTCCTGCGTAAATCAATACAGGCTGTGAACGCTTTTGTCGGCGATGGCGCAGCAGAGCGGTTTCCGCAGCTTGTTGTGGCGGTGATGGATGCGACGATTAAAGCACGGTACGCGTGTGGCCTTGGCGGCTATGAACAGTTGGTAGGCAAGATTTCTGATGCGATATCATCCGTAGGTGACGCAATAACAGATGCTTTTACCCGTGAAGATACTCGGTAAAACACCCGTACCTCTAACTCCGCCGGGGCTGAAAAACAGCGTCAGTGAGCTGCCGGCGAGGGTCTGCCCGGTCTTAGTCTTGATCCGGTGACTGCGATTCGACCACTTCTGCAAGCGCGGCCTCGTCGTGTGCCTTTCGCGCTTGCATTCGTTCCTCTTCACGAGCCTGCCAAGCCCAATGCTTATGCCAAGGACCGGCTAGTGTTGGCCACTCCCCGTCAACACGAGGGGCGTTCTTTAAGGTCTGAACCCAGTCCCAAATAGTCGGCACAAAGCAAAACTCAGGAAGTTCTTCGCCTGGATGGACTTCCGTAGAGGTTGGATAGCGAACGGGGCGACGGTTCAAATAAACGCATCGTGCCAGGTAAGCAACCACCTCTTTTTCATCTAATTCGTCGACCGGTGTGCTACGGTTCCAGTCGATAACCTCAACCGAATCCAATGCGTTCGCCAAAGACAGACCCATTGCTTCGGCCTCATCTGGAAAACCGAGAGCAACCAGGTTGTATTCTCCGTCTTCTTCGTAGGCTCCATGGCCAAGGCGCAAATGCGGCGGCATTGCTGCTTGGCGTTCAGGAGAAAGCAGGAGTCCTCCATGGCTGCCGGTGGTGATGGACGCGACCCCCGGAGCAATTTCTTCTTTTTCTTCGATTGGCCCCCAGGGCGAATCGTTGTCTTCCATCGCTCGCCTGTACTTCGGTGAAAAACCGACTCCGGAAGTCGAGATGACACGGAACACAGACCCATGCGCGTAATCGAAGCCCAAAAGCCGTGCCAACTGGAGGGTGAATCGCTCCTCAGCATCATCGGGGCCTTTGTCGATATAAATTGGGGTGTGAGGTTCCTTCAGAACTGTCGTCATCTGACGCCAGCTTTGATGCCCCATCGCTTTCGCTAAGAGCTCCTGCGTCTGCTGGAGCGTCAAAAATTCCGCATCCGGGTTGTAACCGTCAGACGTAATGCCGTGGAACTGGAGGGCATCGCACAGACGGCGAGCCATTTCCTTTGCGTCTTTGGTGTGTGCTGGCAGCAATAACATGACAACTCCTTGGTCGAGAGGTCATTGGTGGCTCGCTCACCATCGACCTCGGCAAGAAGTTGATGGAACAAATGAAAACGGACAAGCGGCAGTGCCATCACGGCTTACCCATTGCGAGCGGGACGCTGTCTGCCAAGCGCACCTGATTCTATGTTAGTCGCGGATAAAGGCGCAATGAGTTAAAAACCAGCGCAGCGATCCTTCTTGGCCCTGCATCTGACGCATGAGCCGATTCTCAAGCCCCACCCGGTATCTCCTGAGCACAGCCCAAACCTCAGGAGAAAACCATGTCACTCTCGCAACTCCCCCCCGATACCTTGGCTCGTTGGGGGGTCGATCCCTCCTGGTTCACCCTACCCGGCCAGCCCACTGACCAACACTGGATTCCGGTCAGCGGCGGCGCCGACAGCAGTGCGCTGGCCATCCTCATGCACCTGATGTACCCGGAGATCGAGTTCAAGCTTCTGTTCACCGACACCCTAGCCGAGGAACCCGAAATCTATACCACGCTGGACAAGCTCGAGGCCTTCCTGGGTGTCCAGATTATTCGCCTCAAACCCGAGCTTGGCCTCTACGAGCTCATCGAGAAGTTCGGCGGCTACATGCCGTCCGCGTCTTCGCGTTACTGCACAAGAGAGCTCAAGCTTCGTCCATGGGAGGCCTTCTTGAAGGGCCAAATGCAGCAGAACCAAGCTGTGCACACCTACGTTGGCGTTAGGGCCGATGAGTCTTCAAGATTGGCCTTTGCTCACCCGCTCATCGAGACGCACATGCCGTTCTTAGACCTCGATCTCAGGCGAAAAGAGGTCTATAGGGTGCTCGCCAACACGATCGGTATTCCTCGCTCGTACGACAGGCGTTCACGCAGCGGGTGCTCCTGCTGCCCCTTTCAGCGGACCACCGAACTGGTCGGTCTTTACCAGGCGCAACCGATCGAGTTCAAACGGGGGATGAGGGTCGAGAAGCCGGGTGCAGCGGACCTGCGTCGCTTCCCCGCCAATGCAACCCCGGTGACGGCCGAAGTTGGCCTCACGGCAAACCACCTGTCTTTCCCGATCCCGGCTCGGCTCATCGATCCGGACGCATCTCCTTCTGCATGGGGGAGATGGCAGGGCAGGGGGGAAGTGTCGTTGTTTGGGACGACAGGCTTCTTCGTCGCCTACGAGTTCCTCGTGCATCCAGGCGTGGGAGGGGATGGGGTCTGGTGGCAGAACTTAGTCACCTTCTCTACCTCGCTTGCGGGCATTAAGAAGCAGATGGACACCTTCTACCAGCATCGTCTCTCGACAGCGGAGCTGAAAGGGATCGATGAAGATCAGATGCGCGAAGAACTGCGTCTGGTAATCGCTTTCATCGAAGCGCCGGCCGATCTCGTCGACACCGACAAGCTCTCAGCCGAATCCTTCACATGGAAGCCTGGGGTCTCTTTTGCTCAGATCCGTCATTTGGTGGACTGGGGGCGTAGGTCCTTGCATGCGGCCTGGATCAAGCAGGAGTTGGCACGAACGGTCGATGCAGAAGACCACCCTCTCGGATGGATGTATGAGCATCGACAGGGCTTGAAGTCAGCGCTGAAAAAGCTTCACGACGTGACTGGCGATGTCGTGTGCTTCGATCTCTATGAGCCGAAGGAGCCTGACCCCGAGGAAGAGTTCGAGGAGAATTTGATAGCCTGCCCGATGTGCAGTATCTGACCCACTCACAGCCCCATATTCGTTAATCACGATATGGGGCTTTTTCATTACAATAGAATAAACGACAGGCGTTTGACGATAATTTTTCGTCCTCTAGAATGAGCTTTCCTATTGATCAATAGAGTGGAGCACGAAAATGGAGTCTGAGAATCCCATTGAGGCGAGCAAAAATTGGTTAGTTGAATGCGGTTACACAGAGTCAGAGGCGAAAAACCTTTTGCGAGCCCTTCGCCACGAGAACCCTGAGACGCTTTGGGAGTTGGCGCCCAAATGGATAGAGCATGTTGGTGAGCACAAAAAATATCAGGCCGGTCTTCTTGACCTCGTTGCCCAAGGCTTCATCACTGTCACTGCCAACGAGAATGGCGAATGGCTTTTCGAACTCAACACCACAGGTGACGCACGGTCACGTGAACAAATGCCCGCGCATTCCCCTTCCTAGCCGCACTGAAGCGCAGCTTCATCAGCGCGAGATCTCTCGTGGAAGAGTCCGCCAAATGCTGAAAGCTTGTTTCCTCGCCGTTGCCTTGAGCTTCTACGCTTGCCCCGCCCTCTCAAGCGCCTCAGAGATCGTCGGCACTGTTGTCGGCGTAGCTGATGGCGACACGTTGACGGTTCTTGATTCGGGACGAAGGGAGCATCGAGTTCGGCTGGCCGAGATCGACGCCCCAGAGGCGAGCGGTCAAGCTTTTGGTCAGCGGGCCAAACAGGCGCTTAGCGGGTTGTGCTATAGAAAGACGGCACAGGTCACCGTTCACACCATCGATCGCTACGGGCGCAACGTGGGCACTGTGACGTGTGAGGGAGTCAATGCCAACGCCAAGATGGTCGAGTTGGGTTTGGCTTGGGTTTATAAGCAGTATGCGTCCGTCGACTCCCCTCTGATCGATCTTGAGCGCACTGCCCGCCAAAAAAAATCGGGCTTTGGGTCGACGCGAACCCGGAACCGCCCTGGCAGTGGCGCATAAGCAGTACGCGCAACAGGAATAACCGAGGCCTGCATTGAAATCCGAAAACTCCGTACCCGTTTTATCCGCTCAAGTTGCAGCCACACCTGAATGCCCACCACTGGCGCCCTTGGACCACCTAGACCAGCCTCTTTTCCTGACCGACTTCTTCGATTACGTTTTGAAGGAAGACGGAGTGACGATGGAGGCGGCCATCTTCGCGATTTCCAGCAAGCCTGATCAGACCGCGTGGGAATGGAAAGGCGAGGACGGGAAAAGCCGCGTCAATATTTATCCCTCCCCCATCCATGGGCGAGCGACCCAGTTCGACAAGGATTTGCTGATTTTTGCCACATCTCTGGCGGTAAAAGGCATAAACGTCGTCATGTCGGACTCGTGCGGCACAGTTGTTCGCTTCCGATTGAGCGACTACCTTGTATCAACCAACAGGCCGCTGAACGCAGACGCCGAACAGGAAACGGAATGCGCACTTGGGCGTTTGCGTGGGACATTCATCGAAACCAACATACGAACGGGGGGGAGGCGCATAAAGGGAGGTTTCGGAATTATCAGTTCATGGGAAATGACTAAGGAGGCGAATGCAGCCGGTCGGGTGATTCATATAAAAATCGCCTTATCCAAATGGATTTCCAATGCGCTTAGAGCCCACGAGGTCGTCAGCATCCATCCAGATTATTTTCAGCTCAAGACGGCGCTGGAACGGCGATTTTATGAGCTGGCCAGGAAGTATTGCGCCCACCAAACGACGTTCAGCATCGGTCTGGCCAAACTCAAGGACCAGGCAGGAAGCACCGACGATTTAAGCGACTTCCGGCGTCAGGTCCAGGCAATCGTTGAACTGCCTGGACATACGGTTACGATCGACGACGACAAAGTGACGTTCCGCGCATCTGATACCTTTCCCATCCTGGCCTAAGGACGAAGAACATTGAAGACGAGCGAATCGGAAACGAAGCTGGAAGGGCTTGGTAATCGACTTTTAACGGTGATCCATCATCTGCACATCACGCAATCAGAATGTGCCCGCCGACTAAAGAGCTCGCCTGGCTTCATCAGCGACGTCGTGCGCGGGAAAAAGAACCCGGGGCTGACTTCTTGTTCGGCCTCCGCGAGGCCTTCGGCGTCAGTATCGACTGGTTGCTGTCGGGAGACGGAGTGATGTTCGGTGGGCACGGGATCGACCTGGAGTTGTTGCGATGAACCCTCCCACCGCTAAACGCCTTGCGTTGTTGTAGCGGGGGTTTCGCGGGTCATAGACCTTGACTTGCGCGACCTTACGGTCGGCAGCGGTTTGGGTCTCGCCGCCACGCCCGTTCCAGGCGTGTGCGCATCGATGAGGACCACCGACGCACTGTTTTGATCGCGGGGTGCCGTATGCCCACAATGCGGGCAGACATGCACTCGCTGGGCGAGCGTCTTGGGCACGGTGGCCCAGCACTTCGCACAGCGTTGCGAGGGTTTGAGTTGGCGTGTATTCGCCAGGTGCAGCCTCGTGCCAGCTTCCGCCGCTTTGTACGAGAGCATCTGATGCGCCATACCGAAGGCTGCCGAGAGGATTTCCCGGTTGAGCCCGGCCTTCTGCCGCACGCGCCGGCCCGGTGCTTCCACCGTTCCCCGCGCACTGCGGCTCATGTTCTTTGGGGCCAGTTCTTCCGTGGCGATCACCGCGCACGTTTGAACGAGCTTCGTGGTTTGCTGATGCACAAACTCTCGACGCAGGTTGGCGATCCGCTCATGCAGGCGAGCCGCCTGCCAGGAGATGCGCTTGTAGCGCAGCGAGCCTTTACGCTTTCTCGCCCGCTCCCTTTGCAGCGCAGCCAGTTTCGGCAACTCCTCCCGCACCCATCTTGGGTTCGCAATTGCTTTGCCGTTGTCGAAGGTTGCCCAGTCGGAGATGCCGAAATCGATGCCGCGATGTTGGGCATCGCTACGCTCACGAGCACAGGCCGTTTCCTGCACGCGCAAGGTCACGGAGGCGAACCATTCGCCGTTCTTTCGAGTGATCGTCAGATCATTGGGCTTTGCCTCACTACCGAATCGATGTTGACCGCGCAAGCGAATGGACATCGCATCCTTGCCGCTGCCCAGGCGTAGCGTTCCACCGCGTTTGCCGCACTGCATGAGTTTCCAGCCCGCAGGATCGGGATAGCAAAAGCCCGAGAACCGTGCCGACGACTTGAACCGAGGGAATCCCGGTGTCTGTCCAGCCTTGACGCGGCGAAAGAACGCGGCAAAGGCCAGATCGAGTCGGCGCAGGGTTTGCTGCAGGGCGTGACTACCGAGTTCGACCAGTTCCGGCCGTGCTGCCTTGATTTCGGGTAGGACGTTCTGCTGGTCGTAATAGGAGATCGACTTGCCGCACTTTCGGTATGCCTCGATGCGCTCTTGCAGCGCCGCGTTGTACAGCTCGCAGTGCAAGCGCACCCAGCCGGTGAGCCGTTCGGCCTGCCGTGCGTTGGGGTACAGCTTGAAGGTGACTTTGCGGCGTTCCATGCGGATATACTACAAGAATTCTATTAAGGCGCAACCATGGAAAACGCCAACAAATCTAGTTCGCACGCAGTTTTTAACCTTAAGCTACATATTATTTTCGTGACGAAATATCGGCGTAAAACGCTGACGCCGGAACTGCTT
>NZ_JBQWSN020000048.1:0-9714 GCF_052598215.2 Thauera sp. ZXT1-4
TGCTTTCATCTTGCTACCGCCGAGCGCCTGAGGTGACCGCCTGCGCGCCGTTGCCGCAGGCGGTCGGGCGGAGTCACTTCAGTGTGAAGCGTGCCGTGGTGGAAGGCTTGCCCGGAAGGGTGACAACCGCGACCAGCTTGGTGCCGGCGCCGACCTTGAAGCTACCCTTGGCTTCGAGTCGATCACCTGCAGGCTTGAGTTCGACATCTTGCTTGTTTGCGCCAGACAGCAGCGTGAGCTTGGCACTGCCGTTTGCCACATCAACAGGCTTGCCGTGATCGCGAAGGTGCAACTGGATCACCTCGGGCTTGGCAACGAGTTCGAGATCGAGATCTTTGACCTCGACCACCACGCCTCCATGCATCGATTCATGCTCGTGAGCATGGTCATGCTTGTCGGCTGCAAAGGTGGGGCCCACAGACACGAGAGCAGCGAGGGCGACGACTTTTGAGAACTTCATGGGTTTTCCTTTCTGGTTTGCATGAGGCGGGTTAAGCAGCGTCAGAATGCTTCGGCGTTTCGATCGTCGAGCAGACTCTCTGCATCGCGGCGGCCGAAGAGCCAGAACATTGCAGGGGTAAGGAAGGTATCCAGCAGGGTCGAACTGATGAGGCCCGAGAAGATCACCACGGCCACCGGATGCAGGATCTCGGTACCCGGGCGCTCGGCCTCGAACAGCAGCGGTGCAAGCGCAAACGCGGTTACCAGTGCGGTCATCAGCACCGGCGACAGGCGCTCGATCGAGCCCCGCAGGATCATCGTGTGGTCGAAGCTCTCGCCCTCGATACGCATCAGGTTGAGGTAATGGCTCACCTTGAGGATGCCGTTTCGCACCGAAATACCTGCAAGCGTGATGAAGCCGACGAGTGCCGCCACCGACAACGGTTGACCGGAGATCCACAGTCCAATCACCGCCCCGACCAGTGCGAGCGGAATGTTCGCCATGATGAGCGCCGAGAGTCGAACCGACTTGTAGCGGCTGTAGAGCACGACGAACATCAGCACGAGTGAGACGATCGAAAGCAACCCGACCAAACGGGATGCCTCTTCCTGAGCTTGGAACTGCCCGCCGAGGGTGATGAAGTAGCCCTCGGGCAACTTAAGGTCGGCCACGACGGCGCGGATGTCCTCGACGACCTCCGATAGCGGACGCTGCTGCGCATTGGCCGAGAGCACGATGCGGCGCTTACCGTCGTCCCGGCTCACTTGGTTCGGACCGTCACCATCCTCGATCGACGCCAGCTTCGACAAGGGCACATGTCCGGTCGGCGTTTCGATCAGGATCTGAGCCAGCCCGTCGACCGAGCGCGCCGTTTCCGGTAGGCGAACGACCAATGCGAACCGTCGACCACCCTCGACGATCTGGGTGACCTTCTCGCCCTCGACGAGGTTTTGCAGCGCGGCCAGAATCTGCGGTGCCGGCACCCCGTAACGGGCAGCGGCCGCATAGTCGATCCGCACCTTGATCTGCGGCGCGAGCACTTGCTTCTCGATCTCCAGGTCGGCGAGCCCCGGAATGGCGGCAAGCCGCGTTCGCAATACGTCAGCCTGACCGCGCAGGGTGTCGAGATCCTCGCCGAAGATCTTGATCGCAATCTGCGAGCGCACGCCCGACAGCATGTGGTCGATGCGATGTGAGATCGGTTGCCCGATCGCGATCGCAGCTGGCAGATTGACCAGTCGCGACCGGATGTCTGCGGTGATCTCACCCATTGAGCGGCTCAGCTCACCGGCGGGTTTCAGCCCCACATCGAGCTCGCTGACGTGGACACCTTCCGCATGCTCGTCAAGCTCGGCCCGCCCGCTTCGGCGCCCGACGTGCGTCACTTCGGGAACCTGTTTCACGAGCACTTCCGCTTGCTGCGCGAGCACGGTCGACTCCGCCAGGGTAACGCCCGGGTTGAGCCGCATGCCGATCAGCAAGGTGCCTTCGTTGAACGGCGGCAGAAAGGTCGTGGGGAAGAACGGTACCGCAGCGGCAGCAATTGCCACCGCAACCGCACCCGCTGTGACGGCCGCCCTGGGGTGCTCGAGCACCCCCTGCAACGCCCCGCGATAACGTGCCTTGAGCCAGGCGAGCAAGCGCGTGTCACCGTGATCGAGGGACTTCATCCGGGGAAGCAGGTAAAAGGACAGCACCGGCGTCACGGTCACCGAGACGACCAACGAGGCGAGCGTGGAGACGATGAACGCCACGCCGAGCGGCACGAACAGCCGCCCCTCCATGCCAGGCAGCGCGAACAGCGGCAAGAACACCAGCACGATGATGATCGTCGCGTAAAGGATGGCCGAGCGCACTTCCATCGTTGCGCGCGCCACGAGTTCGATCGGGTGAAGCCGATGGTCGTGATGCTTTGCGCAGTCCTCCTTCAATCGGCGCAGCACGTTCTCTACGCCCACAACCGCATCGTCGACCAAGCCGCCAATCGCAATCGCGAGACCACCAAGGGTCATCGTGTTGATCGACTGCCCGAAATACTTGAAGACCAACGCCGTCATGAAGATGGACACCGGAATCGCGGTGAGCGCGATGATCGTCGGGCGCAGGGTGCCGAGAAAAAAGAAGAGGATTGCCGCAACGAACACCGATGCACCAATCAGCTTACCCTTGAGCGTGCTGATCGATGCCTCGATGAAAGTCGCCTGCCGGAAGGTCACCTCCGGCGCATCCATCCCGGCCGGGAGCGATATCTTCATCTCTTCGAGCGCGGTTTCGATCGAGCGAGTCAGGTGAATGGTGTCCGCCGTAGGCTGCTTCTGAATGCCGAGGATGACGGCCGGCTTGCCCTCGAAGCCCGCATCCCCCCGTTTGGGCGCCGCTGCGAAGGTCACGGATGCGATCTGACGCAGCAGGATCGGCTGGCCATCACGCGCAGTGATCGCGAGGTTCTTCAGATCCTCCAGGCTCGAGGTCCGACCGAGATGGCGGATGAGATACTCGCGCCCGTTCAGTTCGAGAAAGCCCCCCGAGGTGTTCGACGAGAAGCCTCGAATCGCCCCTTCCAACTGCTCCAACGAAACACCGAGCTCAGCCATACGGCGGGTGTCGGGCTGAACCTGGAACTGCCGCACCTCCCCGCCAATCGGGATGACTTGCGCGATGCCGGGGATCGCCATCAGGCGCGGACGAAGAACCCAGTCCGCATACTCTCGGACCTGCATCGGCGAGATCTTCGCCGTGTCGATCGGGATCGCGATCTGCATGATCTCGCCCATGACCGAGCTGATCGGCCCCATGCGCGGAATCACGTCTTCAGGCAACCCTTCCTCCATGGCTGAGAGGCGTTCCGACACCATCTGCCGGGCGCGGAAAATCTCGGTACTCCAGTCGAAGGTCACGTAGATGAAGGACAGCCCCGAGCTCGAGGTAGAGCGCACTGACTCCACGCCGGGCAAACCATTCATGGTGGTCTCGAGCGGAAAGGTGATGAGTTGCTCGACCTCCTCCGCCGCCATGCCGCCGGCTTCGGTCATGATCGTGACCGTCGGCTTGTTGAGATCCGGAAATACGTCCACGGGTGTTCGCGAAAGCGTGAACGCCCCATAGGCCATCAGTACCAGGCTGGCGATAATCACCAGCAGCCGGTTACCAAGGCTGTTGTCGAGTAGCCACTTGAACATCGGATAGACTCCCGGTCAGCGGATCTGGTTGATCAGCGTGGCGGCACGGGAGGCGACCCGCTCGCCGGCTTCGAGGCCGGACGTCACCGCAATATTCACACCGTCCAGCGGCGCGATCGTGACGGTCCGGGACTCGAAACGTTCGGGCGCCGTCTTTACCCAGACGATGGTTTGGTTTGCCGAATTCTTCAGCACCGATGCTGCGGGAACGCTTACACCCTGCTGCGTGCTGCGCGACTGGACGAAGACCTCGACCGGCTGCCCCACGGCAAGAAAGGCCAGCGCTTCCCCTTCGGCTGCAAAGGTGAGCGGCAAGGCCTGCTCGCGCAGGCTGCGGGCGGCGCCGATGAAGGTGAGCGGGATCCGCTGGTCGCCGACCGCAAGACTTGCAGAGGCGACATCCGCCGCTATTTCTGGATCATAGGAGAGCGCCTCGACACGCAGCCGCTTCGGGTCGACGATCTCGAACACGAGCTCGCGCGCATCGACCACTTGGCCTGACACGGCGTTAGTCGATGCGATCACACCGCTGACGGGTGCGGTCAGGACATCACGGGCATTGAGGCCACCACCGATCGCTTTCGATCTGGCCCTCAGGCTGGCAAGCTCGCTTTCGGCCGCCTCGATCTCCTTGCGCGGTACCGTGTCGGCGAGTTCCTTCAGACGCGCAAGGCGCTTTTCCACAAGGGCCCTGGCCGCGTGCAGCTCGGCCAATTGCGCCATCTGGTTAGACCGCTCGATCTGGTCCGTCGAAGGACTGACGTAAGCCAGCACGTCCCCCTTCTTCACGGCCTGACCGACGCTTGGCAACCCCTGCGGGCCCGCCTCCAGGCGCCCAGCCACCATGGCCTGCACCTTTCCGCCGGCATTCGGGTCCATGACCACCTTGCCGGCCAGCGCGGTGGTACGCGGCAATTCGCCGGCTTCCGTAACCAACGTGCGAACACCGATCTGGCGTTGTGCCGGCTTGGGCAGAAAGACACTGCCATCGGCTTGCCGTTGTGGCCCATTGCCTCCTGCCACAACCGGACCCTCATCGCCATGATCATGGCCTTCGCCAGCAAAGGCATTCCACGAGGCACTGGCCGATACCAGCGCCAGCGCAGCAAACAGTACGCTCAGCTTCATGCGGCACCTCCAGTCGAGCGATTACGCGAATTCCCCTTGCGAAGCACAACCCAGCCGATGAGGCCTAGCACAAGCCCCCCCGCGCCTGCCCCAATTGCGTAGGGTTTCATGTCCAATTCGGCAACCTCTTCGTGCGCCTCGGCGGCGGTCTCATGCAAGTCGAGCTCACCAGCGAGCAAATCGGCGTCCTGACCGGCAATCACCGTTGCCGTGACAGAGACGACACCCGGCTTGAGCGTCTCCTCGAGCGTGGCCTCGAACTCACCGTCGGCATGGGGCGAGAGCGCAACGGCCTTCCCATCGAGTTCCAGATCGACCTTTGCGTCCTTGACCGGACTGTTGTCAGCGAAGTGGTCAAGATAGACGGTGACGTTCTTGCCATTCACTACGCCGACCAGCTCGAAGAGTTCCGAGACGGCGGTAAATCGCGGCAATGCCGGGCCCGCTGTGGTCGCGGGCGCTTCTCCATGGTCGTGTCCGTCACCGGCCAGCGTTTGCGGGGCAAGCCCGGCAAGCACGGCAGCGAGGCTCCATGCCGCGAGGGTATGAGTGGATTTCATTTTGGGGATCCTGTTATTCATTCGGGAAGCAGGCCCAACGCTTGGCGCTGGGCCGAGATGGCGGCTGCCAGATCAATACGCGCGCGCGCGCGCTCGCGTTCGGCCTCGGCCGCCTCGAATTCGATGCGCAGACGGGTCGGCAGATCGGCCTCACCGAGGCGGAACGCCTTCTCGAAGAAGCCGCGTGACGCCTGTGCGAGGTCGGAGCGCCGTTCAGCAGCGGCGACCTGCTGCCGTCTCAATTCGACGCGCTGGTGCGCCATCTCTGTTTCGGCCAGCAGACGTTCGAGTTCGATCTGGAGTTGCGCCTCGGCCTCGATGGCCTCTGCATTGGCGCTTGCAACGCGGGACCGGCTGCGCGAACCGGAACCAAGCGGAATGCGCAAGCCCAGCGTGACTGTCTGTTCCCAGGATTCACCCGATGCGCCGCGTTCGCGGGTGGTCGTGACACTCAACTCCGGATTCGCGCGGCCCTGAACGCTGGCAAGGGTCATCGTGCGCCGCGCAACGTCGACCCGATCACGCAGCTCGGCCACTGCAGGGTGCGCCGTCTCAAGAATCTGTGTCGGTGTCGCAGCGGACGGGACGGGCTCCGGCGCAGACACCCCGCCGGATGAGCGTTCTGGCCCGATTCCAGTGAGCGTGCGCAACTGCTGTGCAGCATCTGCAAGGGCGCTTTCTGCCTCGGCGACGGCGGCTTCAGCTGTAGCTTGCACACCGTCGGCCTGATGCTGATCTGCGCGCGCCAGATCACCCGCCTTGATGCGCTTGGCCACGTCGGCGGCCAGTTCGCGGGCGTTCTCGAGACCCGCCCTCGCCAGCGTCACATCTACGCGCGCGCGTTGCCAATCCCAATATGCTGTGCGTACCGCTGCAGCGGTGCGCAACTGCGCGCCGCGAGCCCGGCTCGCCGTGGCAGCTATTTCGGCAGTGGCGAGGGCTGCAGTGCTCGAACGTTCGCCCGACAGCCAGATCGGAACCGCGATGCCGACCTCGTACTCACGGCTCCCGCGATTGCTGTCCAACTGATCGGTTTTTCCGGCTACCTCTAGGGCGGGCGGTTCGACAAACCAACTGTCGGCACTGTCGCGGCGCGCTTGCGCCGCTTCCTGTTGAGTCGTGAGCGACAGCGCTTCAGGCTGGCGTGCCCATGCTGCCTCGAAAGCGTGCTTGAGGGATAGGGCGGTACTTGGAGCCGGGGGGGCGGGCTGCTGCGCCCAGGCACCATTGACGGCAAGGCCGAGCATTAGCCCAGGCAGCCATTTGAGACGAAGTTGCTGAAACATCCAATTCTCCGTTGATGTAAAGACACGGGGAATCGGCAGAGGGCGATCGGACCGATCGCAATGGACGCGTGACGCTACCGCTCAAAGCGGTAGGAACATCAAGAGGGAATGAAGGCGACCGCCCTGCCGATCAGGCTGGGCGGGCCCATTTAGGGCGTTCGGGCTCTGCGGGATGCTCCGCAAGTGAGCACCCAGGTGTGACGCCGATGGGGAGGGATGCCTGATGCTGTGTGAATAGCGCGCTGGACTCACTCGTTACTGCTGAAGAGCCCACCACCTGGCACGATGCGCAGTCTGTGTGTGCGCCCTTCGTGAAGCCCCCTTTTTCCTTGCCTTTTGCATCTTCGGTGTGACGATGCGCGTGATGACCAAAATGATTGGCTGCGGCACCGGATTCGTGCGCGCAGTAATCGCCCACCGCCGCCCAACTCAGTTGGGCAGGCAGCAGGATCAAGAGGAAAATCGCAAGCCAACGACGCATGGCGCGGATTCTATCAATAAGGATTTGCTATCGTCGACAGCGACGGTACCAATGGGCAGACCAAACGGCGCTTTACGAGAACCTGCTGGGCGAAACGCCTGGACGGCCCGACGTCTCGCGCCGATAGGTGGCTTCAGGAGCCACTGTACAGTTCATTCATGTACGCGCGCTCTGTCGGGGTCATGTCGACCAGCTCCTTGAGGACTTCTGCACGGGTCTTGCCGGGTCCGGAAGCACGCGAGGGCACCGCGAGGCCACGCTGCAGGTAGAAATAGCTGCCATCGGCCTTTGCCTGTTCGAGCTCGCGCAACACCTCGGCGCGGGTTTTCGTGCTCGTGGAGTGATCCGGATGGAACGTGAACCCCTGCTCGCCGGGAGCGGGATGCCACAGCGAGCTGGCTTGCGCAGCCGCAGGAACGACAAGGACGGCAGCAAGAAGCGAAAAAAGGGCAGTGGTGCGGGTTTTCGACATGACGAGACTCCTTCGTTCAACGTGAGAGGTGGCGTTCGGCATAAGCCGCTTGGCGTCGCCTTGCACCGAACACGTCGCGGACTTTAAAGGTCCATCCTCGTCGAATCGCGAACTGCCAGATTACGATTTCGTAATGTGATGGTTTCGGCATCTCCGCGATAATCGCTGCATGAAGATTCTGGTTGTGGAAGACGAACCCAAGCTCGCCGAATACCTACGCAGGGCGCTCACCGAAAGCAATTACATCGTGGATGTCGCGCACAGCGGCACGGATGGCCGCTATCTCGCGACCGAAGGGCATTACGACCTCGTCCTCCTCGACGTCATGCTTCCGGGGCTGGATGGCTATGCCGTCTTGCAAGAACTGCGTCGGGGCAAACACGTACCCGTCCTGATGCTGACCGCGCGGGACGAGGTCGAGGATCGGGTCAGAGGCCTGCAGGCGGGTGCCGACGATTACCTGGTGAAGCCGTTTGCTCTGTCCGAGTTGCTCGCTCGCGTGCAGGCCTTGTTGCGGCGCGGTGCCTTGCGCTCGGATAGCCAGGATTCAACGGTGCTCCGTTTGGCGGACCTCGAACTCGACCTGGTTCGGCGCAAGGCGTCACGATCCGGGCAGCGCCTCGACCTGACCGCCAAGGAGTTCACGTTGCTGACGTTGCTGCTGCGCCGGCAAGGGCAGGTCCTTTCCCGTACCGCGCTTGCAGCGCAGGTGTGGGACATGAATTTCGACAGCAATACGAACGTGGTCGAAGTTGCGGTGCGCCGGTTGCGCGGCAAGATCGACGACGCTTTCGAGAAGAAGTTGTTGCATACCGTGCGCGGCATGGGATACGTCCTTGAGGACCGGAAGCCCTGAGAATGCGCAATCCGCGTTCGCTTAGCTGCTGGTTATCGTGGTGGCTCGCCGTGCTGGCCTCGCTGGGGCTCGGCTTGGTCTGCTCGATCGTTTACGTGGGCGCGAGTCTAAATCTCTCCAACAAGCAGACGGACGAACTGCGGCACAAGCGGGACATAGTGCGCCATCTCGTCGGCGAGATTGCAACGCGGGACGCGTTGCCGAGCCTGCGTCACAAGCTCGACGACTTCTTTGTGGGCCATGCCAACCTCGAGTTACGGCTGATCCAGGGATCTGACGCTCTTCTGTACGCAACTCCGGCGCGTTCAAGCCCCGGCGCAATCCTGCGGCGGGATGAGTTCGAAATCTCCGTGCCATGGTCGCCCACAACCATGCTGCGCGCCGAATTGATGCTCGACAGCAGCGCCGACGCGCTGCTTTTGGAGCAGTTGGCCTGGACGCTACTCGCGAGCGCCCTTGGTGGAGCGGCGGCCATCTCAGTGGGCGGCGCATGGCTCGTTCGTAGAGCGCTCTTGCCTGTTCGCGACCTGGCTCGACAAGCAGCGGCCCTAAGCCCGGAAAGCGTTGGACAGCCGCTTGACGGCTCCGCCCAGGCACAGGAGCTTCAGCCGTTGGTCACACAATTCAACGCGCTCCTGGTTCGATTGAACCGCGCATATCAACAACTGGAAGGGTTCAACGCCGATGTCGCTCACGAGCTGCGCACACCGCTGGCGACCTTGATTGGTGAGACCGAGCTAGCTCTGAGTCGTCAGCGCGATGTCGCCGAACTGCGCGATGTGCTCGGATCGAACCTCGAGGATCTTCAACTTTTAGCGGGGCTGGTCAATGACATGTTGTTCTTGTCCCGGGCCGATCGCGGGGAGCGCGCCCGTCGCCACCGTGTGGATAGCCTGGCCGAACTGGTGTCCGAGGTCATCGAATTCCACGAAGCGTCAATGCAGGAGGCCGGCGTGACTGCGCGCTTACGCGGTGACGGCATGGGCACAGTCGATGCTGGGTTGGTTAGGCGTGCGCTCTCGAACCTGCTCGCCAATGCGACCCGTTTTGCAGAGCGCGGATCGGTGATCGAGGTCGATATCAAGCAGGACACGGATGGCCGCATTTGCCTGTCTGTCAGCAACACGGGCCCTGTCATCCCCCCGGAGCATTTGCCTCGTCTATTCGACCGCTTTTATCGGGTTGATGGGGCCCGCGAACATCGCGACCATAATCACGGGCTCGGCTTGGCGATCGTAGCTGCGATCGCGCGAATGCATGGCGGCGCCACCTTTGTGCGGTCAGCTGCCGGAACGACGAGCGTTGGCCTT
>NZ_JBQWSN020000049.1:0-9276 GCF_052598215.2 Thauera sp. ZXT1-4
AGCAGCCCGCGCGGTGTGATGCGCAGCACCTGGACGTCGAACAGCGGCGGCAGCAAGCCGCGCCTGGCCGAGGTGCCCCAGCGTTCCCACAGTTGCGCCGCGTGCAGCGGCCGCTTCTCGGCGGTTCCGATCGGGATGTCGCCTATGCTCAGGGTGCCGGTGATGCCGGGGTCGGCCAGGCACGCCTCGCGCGGGCGCCGTACCCCGGCCACCATCAGTTCGACGACTCTGACGTGCATGATTAAGCTGTAAAAAAATACAGATTATTTTCGCCCAACGCGGTCGGTTTGGGGTGGCGGTCGACCGCCGGGGCCGCAGGAGAACGCTATGTGTGGACGCTATGCGCTCTACGGTCCGGTCTCGCGCCTGCGCGAGGTCTTCGAGGCCGCGCCCGAAGGGTTCGAATTCGAGCCGCGCTGGAACGCGGCGCCGATGCAGTGGCTGCCGGTGGTGCGCCAGCGGCCCACCGGCGAACGGGTGATCCACCGCCTGCGCTGGGGGCTGGTGCCGTCGTGGTCGAAGGACGAGACGATCGCCACGAAGCTGATCAACGCGCGCGGCGAGTCGGTTTCTGAAAAGCCATCGTTTCGGGCGGCGTTCCGCCGCCGGCGTTGCCTCGTGCCGGCCAACGGCTTCTACGAGTGGCAGCCGCTCGGTGATCGGCAGGGCGGCGGCAAGCAGCCGTTCTACATCCACCCGGTCGGGGGCGAGTTTTTCGCGCTCGCGGGGTTGTGGGAGCGCTGGACGCGACCGGCCGACGGCGAGGAGATCGACACCTTCACCATCGTCACCACCGAGGCCAACGCGGCGATGCGCCCGCTGCACGACCGGATGCCGGTGATCCTGGCGCCGGGGGATTGGTGGGCGTGGCTCAACGGGGCGACCGCCGCCGACCAGGTGCAGGCGCTCTTGCGCCCGTGCCCGGAGGCGGCGCTTGCGGCGTATCCGGTTTCGAGCGCGGTGGGCAGCGTCCGCAACGACGCGCCGGCGCTGATACAGCCCGTTTGAGCGGCGTTCTCTGCGCGGCTGAGGGCGAACCCAGGATCGGGGCGCCTGAGCCGTCCTGAACGGGCGTGGCGGCGTCCGTGGAAAAGGCCCCCTCCTCGAGCAACGGGCAAATAATCGCTTGCATAATCATAATAATCATATTATTATGATTATTATCTAGTCCTGATTGGAGTGCTGTTATGAACCCGAACCTCTCCCTCGACGCCCGCGAGCGTGTTTTCGCCGCGGCGAGCCAGATTTTTGAGGAATCCGGCCGGCAGACGATGCCCACCGTCGATCAGGTCCGTCGCCTGGCCAAGGTCGACATGCATGCGGCGACCGCGGCGATGCGCGAATGGCGTCGGCAGCAGACCGCCCAGGCGGCGCCGATCGCCGTCGCCGTGCCGGAGGTGGTGGCCAAGGCGAACGAACTTGCGGTCGCCCAGCTCTGGACGCAGGCCCAGGAACTGGCGAACCAGTCTCTGCGCGAGGCGCAATCGGCGTGGGATGCGGAGCGGGCCGAGCTCGACCAGCTGCGCGTCGAGCTCTCGGACGCGTTCGAGGCCCAGGCCGACGAGCTCGAGCAGGCCAGGTCACGCATCGAGGCGCTCGAGCGTGAGGCGCGCGAGACGGCGGAGGTTGCTGCCGCGGAACTCCAGAAGCTGCGCGACGAGCTCGCCCAGGTGCGCGCCGAGCTGGGTGCGGCGACCACCCGCGCCGAGCGCTCTGAGGCGACTGCGGCCGAGCTCGAGCGCCGCGTCGCCGATCTGCGCGGTGAGCTCGACCGCGCCCACGCCGATGTCGATCAGGTGCGGGCCGAGCTCAGCCGTGCGCACGCCGACGTCGACCAGGCGCGTGGCGAGCTCAAGCGCGCGGCAGCCGATGCCGAAGGCCTGCGCAACGAGCTCGCCGCGGCGAAGGCGAAGGCGGACGCTGCCGAGCAGGCGCACCAGGAGCAGCGCAAGGATGCCGCCAAGGAAGCGCAGCGCTGCGCCGAAAAGGTGCTTGCCGCGCAGAAGTCGCACGACGCGATCGCGAAGGAAGCCGCCGCCGCCCGCGAAAGTGCGGCGCGTCTGTCGGGCCAGCTCGAGGCCGTGCAGGCGCAGAACAAAGCGCTGATGGAAACCTTGCGCGGCAAGGTCGCCGGTAATGGCTGATCCGGCCGTCCGTGAGGCGATCAGCCGGCAGGCCCGTGCCTGGCTGGCCGCCAATGCGTTGATCCTGGATACCGAGACGACGGGCCTCGGCGACGATGCAGAGGTCGTCGAGCTCGCGGTCATCGACTGCGCCGGGGCCGTGCTGCTCGACACCCTCGTGCGCCCGTCCGGGCCGGTCCCGGCCGAGGCCGCCGCGATCCACGGCATCACCGACGCCATGCTCGCGGGCGCGCCGACCTGGTCGGAGATCCACGCGCGGTTCTGCGACCTGGTCGAGGGCCGCCAGGTCGTGATCTACAGCCGCGAATTCGACACTCGTGTGATCACTCAGACCGCGCGCCGTTACGGCCTGCCGGCGCCGCAGGGCTTCGACCTGGCGCTCGATGGCAGCGCCGTGCATTGCGCGATGCAGGCCTATGCCGAGTTCCGCGGGGAGTGGAGCGCGGAGAAAGGGCAGTATCGATGGCAAAAGCTCTCTGCCGCCGCCGCCCAGCAGGGTGTGACCGTCACGAACGCCCACCGCGCGCTCGGCGACTGCCTGATGACGCTCGGTGTCGTGCGCGCCATGGCGTCCACGGGAAATGCCCAAGGGGTATGATGAAAGCGTTTAAAAATAAATGGTGAGCACGATGGCTGCCCCGAAACTCATCTTCTCCTCGGCTGAGGAGATCAAGGCATTTCGTCAGAAGCACGGCATGAACCAGTCACAGTTCTGGGGGCGGGTCGGGGTCACCCAGTCGGGTGGGTCCCGCTACGAGAGCGAGCGCAACATCCCGCGCCCGGTTCAGTTGCTGCTGCACATCGCCTATGCGCCGGACGCCCGTTCGCACCGGCTCGTCGATGACCTGAGAAAGTGGAAGACCGAGCCGAAGCCGGGCGCGTGAGGGCTCACCGGGCGGTGTTTTTCCTCGCCTTCCTGAAGTCCCAGGGCGCCACCGGCGCCCGGTCGGCCCATAGGCCTTGCCGGGCATCGCGCGCGCGGTCTTCGGCCTTCGCGTAGCGCCACCTGTCCGCTGGCGACTGCTCCCGCGTGTACGCCTTGTAGTGCCACGCCATCCCAGCCTCGACCTGGGCGAGGTTGGCATCGATGCCGTCGACCTCGAGGCGGCACACCGCGCGTTTGTAGCGGTCGGTTTTGGGGCAGTCGGCCGTCACCTGCTTGCCGAACACCAGCGCGCCCAGGTGCAGCCGTGAGCGGTTGCCGAAAGGCTGCCGGCGTTCGGGGGCGTCGATTCCGGAGAGGCGGATCTTGTGCTGCCGCAGGTTGGCATCGAGCAGGGTGACGGTGTCGCCATCTGCGATGGAGACGATGCGGCCGGTGAGTTCGTAAGCGCTACTGGTTTGCAGGCTTCCCAGCGCGAAGAGGACCGCGGCAGCGGCCCATCTCACCCTTTTCACCCACGGCGCTCCATTTCCTCGCACTTCAGCGTCCACATCCGATCCTTGACCCGCTTGCGTTCGTCCTGCAGGTAGGTGGTGCTTCGTTCCCGCTGCGCTTCTGTGATCTGCCGGAGTTCTGCACGCAAGGCGGCGCATTCGTTTGGGTCGAGTTCCTTCGCCTGGAGCGGGAAGGGGATCGCAACACCACAGAGGAGGGTGACCATCAAAGCCGCGCCTCTCATCGTGAGCCCGGAGCGTGCACGAATAGTCATATGTCACATGATAAGGGGTTGTTCTGGCGCGGCAGATTAGCATGGGGCGGGCGGGCCGGCGCCCGCCTTATGCACGCTCAAGGCATGAGTGCGCGCGATTTCCCGGAGGCAGGTGTGCTCGCCGCAGTCGGTGCTTAACCGGGTGTCCAGGCGGGCTGCAGCCTGTTGGGGGTCGGTTTTGAGGGTTTCTGTTTTCAAAAGAAAACAGTGAAGGGGTCCTGCCTGCTGCGTGTGCTTCCCGCGTGCGGGAAGCACACGCAGCAGGCAGGCAGCAAGCGGGGGCTTATCCACGGCCGCAGGCGGTGGGTAAGCCCGGAAGCGCGCTAGGAGCGAGTGCCCAAGGTTCCGTTGGCATGGGTGGGGGAGGGAGGGGCGAAGAAAAACCCCCAGCCGATGGCGGGGGGTTTGTAAGTGGCTTCTGGAGCCCGTATCCGTCCGATGGACGGAATACATTTTTTGTGCCGAGCGCTGATGCGCTTTCGGCCTACCCATTGCCTCCTGGTCGAGGTTGGAGGGATTGGCTGTTACCGCGGTCTCTGATCCAGGATTCCACGGCCGCTTTTGCTTCGAGCGTGGCGGCTCGTTGCGTCGTCGCCCTTTCTGTTACCAGCGCCACCATGCTGCCGTTGCCACTCATTGAGAACCGGCGCGCCTTGCCTTGCAAGGCAGGTGGATCGGGCTGCCCCAGCTTCGCGGCTGAGGTTGGTCGTTGCTCGTTGAACACGCTTCATTACACATGAAGCCCCATTTTTCTCAGGAAGGCCTGCCAGGGCCGCTTCCTTCGAGCATTACATCCGTCATTCGCACAAACGGCGGGGCGGCCAAGCCCCGTCACGTCTCGCACACACATTCCCATCACACAGCATCACCCCAGGTTTTCGATACTCACTCGGACATCCGTCAGGTCTGCCCTCGCTTTCAAACTCTACTCTCCTGGTCTCCCACTCCTCCCATCCGCCCGGTGCCAATCGTTGCGGTGCTAATGGGTAGGAGCTTCCCACGTTAGTACATTCCGTCGACATAGCACGCCGCCGCGCTCCACTACATGTCCCTAGCCCTGTGGGCCTACCCCATTGGAAATGGGTTTCAGTCGGGCGAGGTTCCAAAGTCCCTGACTTACTAAACATGCGCTTCTTTACGCCCTGACCAAACTCATCGGTTCCACCCGATGAGTCCAGCGGCTTGTCATGCCTTACCCCGACGCACCCTGCTATGGGCGCGATTACAGGCTTGAGCTGTACAGCGATCTGCCGAGGTTGCCCCCGGCAGTACCAGATGCGCCAGGTTTCCCCTTGCACCCCTACGCCATTACTGACGTCTCAGCAGCCCACCTGCGTGGCACAAGTCCGACCCTTTCGGGCCGCCCTTACGTGGGATTTTCACCCATTCGGAATATACAGGGTTGCTCTAGTTGCCTAGAGGCCCGTTTCCGTGTCGCCCAACATCAATCCCTTTTTTGACGCTGGAAGTGATCGAAAGAGGGAGTCTCACCCTCTAGCGCCACTCGTATGTCGCGCCAGCGCAATTACGCGCACGCGACTTCAGGCAATGCCCTCTTGCGTCTTGCGACGCTCGAGGCCGGCTTTCCTGCCGGTGACGAACCGGGTGGCGCCCAGTCCGGTGTGACGGTCTGCATGTGCGGGGTTGGCGTTCCCCGCACAGCGACCCTCCGGGTGCATGTGTGGGGTGGCTAGCCCTGATTTGCGTGACGTCCCCTGAATCATCTCAAGCCCGGAACCCGTTTGCAACTGTCCCGTAGGAACCTCATATTGTGTGGTCCCTTTGGGACCACCTAGATTTGCCTTAGAATCGTCACTATTGCAATGAGGTATCTTTGTTAGGTTCCCAAGTATGTCGATCTTACCAGACAGCCTGACTTACATGCAGCGCGTGCAGGACGCTGCCCGCCTGGGCTACCCCTGGTACGTCGCCGGCGAGCTTTCCCTCGAGAAGTGGCCGTCGCTGGAGATCAAGCTGACCGAGCTCTACGACTGCAACCTGCCGAAGTCGAGCCGGAGTAAGCGGCGCTCGAGGGGGGAAGCCGTCACGTTGCTCTACGCCGTCGCAGGGCCAGCGGACCAGTCCCCGCGGATGGTGCGCTGGCTGATGGCGGTCAGCGACGGCAAGGGCCGGGTGCATGCCCGCGAAAAGCTCCTGCGGTTCGACGCTGCACAGGACCGCTGCAGCTTCATCGGTCGGTATGAGCTGGTGCACGACGGTGTCGGATGGTCCTGGCGCATGAACAGGAAGCGTGTGGAGGCGTTGCGCGAGCGCATCCATGAGATCGCCTCGGCGCCGCCCGATCGCCGGCAGATCCGGCGGGATGCGGCCGGCGAGTACGACGCCGAAATCGAGGCGCTCATGGATGAGCTCTACCATGCGCCCGGCTTCCGGCTGATGCGCCGGCAGGTCGGCAAGTTGGTGGCCTTCGCCAAGGGCGAGTGGCGCCGGCTACGGCCGGAAAGTGGGCCGCAGATCCGGCCGCGGACGTTCCTGCCTTACGTGACCCGTCGGCCGAACTCGGTCAAGTCGAGTCACGGCGCCGGGGGGGATGCGCTTGAGGCCTAGGGGTGTATGCGCATACAACATGCAGCATGCAGCATGCTGCATGTTGAATGCTGCATGCGCATACACGTCGCGCCTCGGTGGTTGTCCTTTCCTTGAGCCTGAATTGGGCCTGTTGGTGGTCTGCCGGCCCCCATCCCCGTCTGGGCAATTAGTAGCGTCCTGGTGTCCGCTCGGTTGCTTAATCTTTGAGCACCCTGGAAATCCCTTGCGCAGCAAGAACCCCGCAGACTTAACCGAGCGACTGTCCACAGATCCTGTGGATAAGCTTTGGCCAGTGTCCCGGGTACTCAGCGTTCACCCGGCAGACGGCGTCAGGAGCGCCTGATCGGTGAGCCGGGCCTTGATGGCGTGCAGTTCGTCATCTCGCAGGGGGGGGCGTCGTCGTCGGCGCACGCTAAGCGACCCCTCAGGTTTGACTTGCAAGATAGGGTACCAAAAGTTATATTGCAATATAACTTTATTGAGAGGTCCATCATGCACACAACGAATCTGCGCAAGGTCGGCGGCTCGGTCATGCTGGCAGTTCCGCCAGCGCTGCTCGATGTCCTTCACCTGTCGGCCGGTGTGAAGGTCGGCCTGGCCGTCGATAACGGCCGCCTCGTGGTCGAACCCGCGGCGCGGCCGCGCTACACGCTCGACGAACTGCTTGCTCAATGCGACGCTTCCGCGGAAATCTCGGCGGAGGATCGGGAATGGCTTGATGCCCGCCCGGTCGGTGGCGAGCTGCTGTGATGGAGCGCGGCGATATCTACCTCGTGTCGCTCGATCCGACCTCGGGCCATGAGCAACAAGGCACGCGCCCGGTACTGATCGTCTCGCCAGCCACGTTCAATCGGCTGACGCGCACACCGGTCGTGCTGCCTATCACCAGCGGTGGCAATTTTGCTCGCACGGCGGGCTTCACCGTCTCGTTGATGGGCTCTGGAACGCAAACCACTGGCGTGGTGCGGTGCGATCAGCCGCGTGCCTTGGACATCGGATCGCGGCGCGGGCGCAAGCTCGAAAGCGTGCCGCAGGCGATCCTGGATGAAGTGATGGCCAGGGTAGCCACGCTCTTCGAGTGAGCGTTCCCGACACTCGCTATTCCGGCGCTTGAGAAGCAAGAACGGTTTTCGAGAAACACCTCAAACGTCCGGGCGCCCGGCGACGCCGTCTTCTCGAAAGGCTTCTTTCTGAGCAACCCAACCCCGCACGCGGGCCAGGTGTCCCTGAAGAAACGACGATGCGTTACAAGGTGAATGGCAGTGCCGAGATGACCGACACGTCATTGGTGCGAGCGCGCGGCGTTAGGCGACGCCGTGTTGCGAGCCCGTCTCTGAGCATGGTCCGGGAATCGTCGGTGACATTGGTGAGCGGCGCGAGCCGCATCCCGTTTGAGAGATCGAGTCGAATTCGACGCTTCCCATGGCACTGCCATTCATCAACGATGGTGGAGCAGGCGATGGCGATGCGCAAGCGAGAAGACGAGGTGTTTCCGAACGCAGCGGGAATCGATGTTGGGGCCTCGAGTCACTGGGTTGCGGTGCCGGGGCACTGCACGGACGCACCGGTGCGTGAATTCGGTGCGATGACCGACGATCTGCAGGCCATGGCCGAGTGGCTGCTGGCGTGCGGGGTCGATGTGGTGGCGCTCGAGTCGACCGGGGTGTATTGGATTCCGGTGTATGAGCTGCTCGAGAGCCGAGGTTTGAAGGTCTGGCTGGTCGATGCGCGTCAGGTCAAGTACGTGCCCGGACGCAAGAGCGATGTGGCCGACTGCCAGTGGCTGCAAAAGCTCATGAGTCACGGCCTGCTGCGTGCGGCGTTTCGCCCGGCGGCCGACGTGTGTGTGCTGCGTGCCGTGGCGCGCAGCCGCGAGGTGCTGCTGACCGAACAGGCCAGTTGGGTGCAGCGCATGCAGAAGGCGCTGGTGCAGATGAACATCCAACTCACCGAGGTCATCAGTGACGTCATGGGCCAGACCGGTCAGGCGATCATCCGTGACATCGTGGCCGGTCAGCGCGACCCGGCGGTCTTGGCCCGGCATCGGCACCGGCGCATCAAGGCCAGCGAGCAGGACATCGTGCGTGCGCTCACCGGTCATTGGCGCGAGGAGCACCTGTTCGTGCTCGGGCAAGCGCTGGGCATGTACGACGACATTGCCAGGCACCTGCACAAGTGCGACGCGAAACTGCAGAGCTTGTTGGCTGAACGCTCGGCCAGCAGCGTGGACGTGGGCAAGACGCCGCGTGCGGGCAGCAAGGCCCGTGCGCAGTTCGACCTGCGCCAGCAACTGGCCAACTGGGCCGGTTGTGATCTGACGCGTATCAATGGCTTGGGCCTGGACAGCGTGATGAAGATCCTCAGCGAGTTGGGCACCGACCTCTCCCGCTTCGCCAACGTCAAGCACTTCTGCTCCTGGCTCGGACTGTGTCCGGCCACCAAGATCAGCGGCGGCAAGGTGATCAGCGCGCGCACCAAGCGCTCGGCCAATCGGGTCCGCCAGGCGCTGAAGATGGCCGCGATGAGCCTGTCGCACAGCGACTCGGCGCTCGGCGCCTTCTACCGGAAATTGTGCACTCGGATGGACAAGCCCAGAGCGAACACCGCCACCGCGCACAAGCTCGCGCGCTTGGTGTACTTCATGCTGACGCGTGGTGAAGCCTTCGTCGACGAGGGACAGCAGCGCTACGAGCAACAACAGCGCGAGCGCAGCATCGCCGCACTAAAACGTCGAGCAGCCACGCTCGGATTCCAGATCAACCCCATCGGGGCAGCGGCATGAAAACCGCCTCGACTATTTTTGTTTCTTGAGAGACGGCCCCAAGTCCGCTCAAGCCCTCAGCGCCATAGCCGCTCGAACCGCGCCGGGTTCGTTGCCGTGTAGCGCACGGTGTGCTGGATGTTGCGGTGCCCGAGGTAGTCCTGGATGA
>NZ_JBQWSN020000050.1:0-9157 GCF_052598215.2 Thauera sp. ZXT1-4
TGGCGCAAGGGGCTGACGGGACGAGTCGGGGTATCCATGGCTTGCTCCTGTCGAAAATGAGGCCGATTGCCTCATCTCCCAACATGGCAGGCCTGCTGCCGATGGAAACCACGAACTTCGATGCTCGTCACGAGCGGTTCAGCACACCCCCAGGGCCATCGCACTCGAATGACATGGCCTTTTTGAGATTTTCCAAGAAAGTCGTTCACGTTCAATAGGTTATGCAGCCATCTTGTGAACCCTCTCGAAAACGCGTCTACTCTCGTCATTTGGGCGATGGAAATGCGCGGAGCGGGAGTCAGTCTGATGGAGAAACTCAGTGAGCTTGAAGATCCTCGCCAGCCGAGTAACGGCACCCGCCACGACTTCCGGGAGATCCTGGTGATCGCGGTGTGCGCCATGCTCTCGGACGCCGACAGCTTCGAGGACATCGCGCTGTGGGGTCGGCTCAAGGCCGACTGGCTGCGGCGCTTTCTCGTGCTCCAGAACGGCATCCCTTCGCAGGACACGTTTCTGCGTGTGTTCCGGGTGCTCGACCCGAAGCAGTTCGAAGCGGTCTTCCGGCGTTGGGTGGGCGGGATCGTTGGCGCACTCGATGGCGTGGTGGCCGTCGACGGCAAAACGCTGCGCCGCTCGGCCGATGGCGATGCGCCGCCGGTGCATATGGTCAGCGCGTTCTCGACCGAGTTGGGACTGGTGCTCGGCCAAGAGAAGGTGGCGGGCAAGAGCAACGAGATCGCCGCCATCCCGGAACTGCTGGAAGCCTTGCACATCAAGGGCTTGCTCGTGAGCATCGACGCCATGGGCTGCCAGCGCGAGATCGCTGCCAAGATCGTGGAGAAGGGAGGCGACTACCTGCTCGCGGTCAAGGGCAACCAGCCTACGCTGCATCAGCAGGTGCGCGACCTGATCAGTGATGCGCAGGCCGCCAACGACGACTTCAAGCACATCGACAAGTCCCATGGCAGGACGGTGATGCAGCTCAGTTGGGTCGCCGCCAGCGGCAAGGAGATCGACCCCGAGCTGTGGCCTGGTTGCAAGACTGTCGGCTGCGTCGTCTCGCAACGCGTGGCCGGCGACAAGGTGGCCGAACTCGAGGAGCGCTACTACATCAGCTCGCGCAAACTCACCCCCGAAGAACTGGCCAAGACCGTTCGTGCGCACTGGGCCATCGAGAATCGACTTCACTGGATGCTCGACGTCTGCTTCGGCGAGGACGACTGCATGATCCGCAAGGACAACGCACCGCAGAATCTCTCGCTGCTCAAGAAGATCGTGCTGAACCTGATTCGTGCAGACAAGACCGACACCGCCAAAACGAGCCTGCGACTCAAGCGCAAGCGGGCGGCTTGGGATGACGATATCCGTATGAAAATGCTGGGAATTCATCCGTTATAACGTTCGAGTGCGATGGCCCTGAGCACACCCCTACCGCGCGAGCGGTTTAGTCCTATGGATGGTGTTCAGTCTCATGCCGACCCCATTCGATTGATCGCGTCGCTTGCGGCACGCTGCGACGCAAGGAGGTTTGCGACCTGGTTTAGCAGCCGTGTCCGCTGCATGTCTGTTACCTATCTCCCCGACCGCTCATTGGACCAACTCCAGAGATTGGGCTCTATCGCTCAGCCAATACGAAACCGGCATTGGCTGATGCCACAACCGAGACGAACACAAATGGCTCGGTACCTGTATTTCGCGCCCCGTGCACTTGGCCCGGTCTTGCCACGGCTATCTCACCTTCCCTGAGGGCACGAACAATCCCATTGCCCTGAAAGTAATCAGCCATTCCCGACAAAACAGTCCACGTGTCTTGGCCGTGAGGATGAATGTGAGCCGCAATTTCCTGCCCGGGATGGACATGCCAAACCACGATAATTGAGTCTCGGGTTTCAAGCACAACGGAACGAATAGGCTCGCCTTCGGACGGCTGAACATACTCGGCTACAGAAAATATTCTCGATTCAACAGTCATCGGAGATCCCTCTTTCACAGTGCCCCCAGACAGGCTGGATATGAGTTCTAACTCGAATTTGAACGGGAGGCTGGTCGTGCGGTCGTGCAGTTGCCGATGAGCGTGTCGGCTGCTGCCTCCTTGCCCACCAGCGAACTCACGTCCGTTGCGGCCATCCAGAAGGTCTTGCCCGAGCGCGGCTCATAGGTCGCGGGATCGAACACGCCAGAGGGGCCGAACATCGGCGGCTTGATTGGTCATGGCTCCATGCCTTTGTCGTTACGGTCTTCATCGTCGTCATCCTGACGCACAGCAGGCAGTTGCTTGAGCAACGCCGGCAGCCATTCCTGCACCGTCTCCCACACCACATCGAGGTTGATGTCGAAATAGCCGTGGGCCATGCGGTTACGCATGTTGCGCATGCTGCGCCACGGCACGTCGGCATGCGCCTGGGTGAACTCGGCATAACCGTCCATCACCTTCGTGGCGGCTTCGCCGATGATGATGAGGCTCATGATGACGGCTTGTTGGGTGCGCTTGTCGGCCAAGAAGTCATCCTTGGCCATCCCTTCCACGAAGCTGCGCGCATCGGTTGCGGCCTGCTGAATGTGGTCGAGGTAATCGGGCAGGCGGTTCTCGCTCATATCGGTTGCGCCTCCGCGAGCACCTTGGCCCGGAACTTCGGCGGCAGGTCGCCGGGAGTCAGCAGATCGACGTCAACGCCGAGCAGCGATTTCAGTTCTTCTTCCAAATCGCCCAAGTCCAACAACGTGGCACCGGGCAGCGCATCGACCAACAGGTCGAGGTCGCTGCCATCCCGGTCGGTGCCATGCAGCACCGAGCCGAAGACGCGCGGGTTCGCGGCGCGAAAGCGGCCTACCGCTTCACGCACTGCGCTTCGCTTCATGTCAAGCACAACAGACGGTCGCATGGGCATTCTTTCTTATCGAAACTCGTTTAGATGGTATGCAATCAAGAATATAGTTTCAAGAACTATTTTCGAGAATCGCAATGCCTTGATTCCCGTGCCGCGTGTCGTTTTCAGAAGACGGCTGCACCGAACGTCAGAAGCCAGCTGCACTACAGCAGCGGATGAGGGGGATCCATCAGGCAACAACGGGGCGGCGGCCGAGAACTGGCAACCGAAGGGGCTCAGCGAGCGCCCCTCGTTTTTCGGCACGCCCACCAGTTGTCATAATGCGACGAGCGCTTATTCAGCCTCTGTTCCGTGTCAGCAGTGTCTAGGCATACCGGCGCTGTTTAGGGCATGGGGGAGCGGGCATTGGACTCCTCCCGTCGCCCCCCAAGTGCAATTACCTCATCGAAACATGAGGCCAACCTTGAAACATTACGATCGTAATGTTATGGTTTAACGATGTTAAAAAACGTACATCGGCCAAAGCGGCCAGAACTCGTAAAAGCACTGCTACTTGAGGCCGGCGCACAGCTGCTGGCAAGCGGTGACCAACTTTCAATTGGCGCTGTTGCCGATCTGGCCGGTGTGACGAAGGGCGCTGTGCAGCACCACTTTCCTACGCGCGAGGCGCTGGTGATCGCGCTCTACGAGCATTTGGCCGCAACGTTTCAAGCCGCAGTCGCGGACGACGATTCCGGAGCCTCAGCCGCCTGGCGCTACGCGCGTCCCGTGCTTGCTGCGCAGGACGACCAGCCATCAGACCATGGCAAGGCTTTGCTAGCCACATGCGTGGTTGAGCGGGCCGTCGCATCGAAATGGGCCGCATGGGTACAGGCTGAACGTGCCCAGGACGGGCCGAATATCAATAAGTTGCTGGCCCGCCTTGCCGTCGATGGGCTGTGGCTTTCCGAAGTGCTCGGCATCTACGACTTATCACCAGTCGAACGCGAGGCACTGACGCAGGCGATCCACCAACTTGCAGAAGGCGTTTAAATGTCCCCGTATTTGACGCTATCCATTTCCATCGTGGCTGAAGTTATAGCGACCACCGCGCTGAAGTCATCCGATGGATTTACCCGGCTGTGGCCGAGCGTCGTCGTCATCGCCGGCTACGCAGTCGCGTTCTACTTCCTGTCGCTCACGCTCAAGTCCATTCCGACCGGCACCGTTTACGCCATCTGGGCAGGCGCCGGAATCGCTCTCGTCACACTGCTGGGATGGGTTGTCCACAAGCAACCCTTGGATTTCCCTGCGATCCTCGGTCTTGCCCTGATCGTGTCCGGTGTTGTGGTCATCAACGCATTCTCGAATAGCAGCGGCCACTGACCGAAGGTAGCGCTATTGCTAGGGAACACAGACGCTGAACAATCACGTTACGCCGTGTCTTCGCAGACCTCGATACGCTGCGGCGACGCCAGGTTTCAGCCTCTACGCTCCGTGTTTTAGACTCCGCCCCCTTGTGACAACTTCGGCAGCGTAGCCCACAGGGCTGGAATCTCGGGCGACTCCATTTATGCGGCTGAACCGCGGGATAACAGCTTTATACCGTCTGGTCGCAGTTCGCCCTTGGGCGACACATGCCGGTAGAGTGTCTGCCGGGAAATACCAAGCTCTTCGCAAAGATCGCTTACCTTGGTTTCCGGCTGCCCCATGCTAGCCATCGCCAGGCGTAACTTGGCGGCGGTCATCTTGAACGGCCGGCCACCTTTCCTGCCGCGTGCCCGCGCCGAGGCCAAGCCAGCGATCGTGCGCTCTGCAATCAGCTCGCGCTCGAATTCAGCGAGTGCGGCAAAGATGCCGAAGACCAGCTTTCCGGCGGCAGTCGTGGTGTCGATGGCTGCGCCGTGGCCGGTCAGCACCTTGAGGCCGACACCACGTCCGGTCAGATCGTGCACGGTGTTGATCAGGTGGCGCAGGTCTCGACCGAGCCGATCCAGTTTCCACACCACCAAGGTGTCCCCAAACCGCAACGCTTTCAGGCAGGCCGCCAGGCCAGGGCGATCCTCGCGCTTGCCCGACGCCTGGTCTTCGTAAAGATGGGCTGGATCAACACCGGCCGCGATCAGCGCGTCGCGCTGCAAGTCAGTGGCCTGGGATCCGTCTGCCTTCGATACCCGCATGTAGCCAATCAGCATGCTCCACCTGTCACATATACGTTCGATTATGTGACAGTGTGAGTCTGAAAGCTCTAGTCGTCAAAAATTGTCACTTAACCCGTCATTTAGTCTAAGGCCTGCAAACGGCCTTTAGGGTTAGTAATGTGACAAAAATTCTGGCGGGATACCCTCCTTGGCAAACGTGTCGCGCAAACGCTCCAAGGATTCAGGGTCGCGTCGCCCGCAGGATGCCAGAGCGAACAGCGAGCGGGCCGTCTCCGGGTTGTACCGTGCTTCAATGATGGCCTCTTCGATGGCCTGGGCTGCTCGTTGCCAGTAGTTGACGGGTTCCGGCTTCGACATCTTCACCGGCAGGCCGCTGGTGAAACCAGCGTGCGGCTCCATCTGAAACAGAACGGCCTGTTCCCCGCGCGGGTTCAGCGCCTTCGACTCGATCAGTGTGATGGCAGTGGCAGCCGCTTCCAGCATCTGCAACTGCACCGCAGGGGCCAAAATCTCGAAAGGACGCCACAGGCTCTGCCCGGCGCGCAGCGGATGGCCGCAATGCTCCCAGACTTGGCGAATGCTGCCCGCGCTGCTGCTATAACAGTGCGAGAGAGGTGTGTTCAGCTCATCGAGCAGGGTGCGCAGCAGCCGGAACCACAGCCCAGCATGGATTCGTCGGCGCGGCAGCTCCACAAAGCCGGTCGTAAGGGCCTGCCAGGTACGCCGATCCATGCAGGCAATCGCCTCATTGGTGGGATGTGGAGCAGCATCGGCCCTCTCCCACTGGAGATACCGGCCAGGCAGACCCCAATAGGACGCCAGCCAGCAGCCATGCTGCGGGCAACTGAGCATCAAGGGGAGTTGCCAGACGAGCAACATGGCCTGGTTGGTCGTATCGTTCAGACACAGCGGACATGCCCGGCGAATCGGCTGACTCGGCAGCCACGCACGCCAGCGGGTGATGGATCGCGCCTTGCGCTTGGGCAGCAGCACCGAGCATTGAAACGCGTAGGTTTCCAGGGCCGCAGGCACCGAATCGTCGAGGCTGTCCAGCAGCCACGGCACCCAGCCGGCTAGGCTCATCCTGCGCAATCGCTCGAACTCAACGCCGCTGCGCTGGGCAAGCACCGTCAACAGCGACGGAGGAGGCGCGGTGTCCAGCTCATCGAGTTGGCAGTGACCAAGATCGTGTACCAGCAGCTCGTGCACATCCATCTGGTAGCAGGCGGCGACCCGGTTGAGCCAGGAGGACAGCGCCTCGCCTTCTTTCGGATCCGGATGCAGCGGCCAGCGCGACGCAGGCTTCACATCAGTTCCCGCTCGAACTGTCGGCGCCGCTCACTGGGGCCAGCGTAGTCGGCCATGCTCAGCGTGCGATGGTTGATCGCCTCCTCGCCGCTCTCCACGGCGGTCACGGCCGCGGCCATCAGCAGGTGCGCCAACTCCCCAATGGTGCCTTCGCTGCGGGTGAGCAGGTAGCGGGCCATGTCCAGCGTGGCAATCGGCGAGGGCCGCCGCAGCGGGAGCGACGCAGCGAAGCTGGCCAGCAGCGAGCAGCAATCTTCATTGACCTCCCACGGTGGAAGCAGCATTGGCTCGAAGCGGTTTTCCAGTTGATCGTCCGAGCGGATGGCGAGATACGCCTCGCGCGTGCCAACACCGACCAGCGGGATACGCAGCTCGTTGCCGAGAAAGCGCAGCAGGTTGAGGAATTCCCGCCGGTTGACGCTGTTGCCTGCCAGGACGTTGTGCAGTTCGTCGATCACCAACATGCGCACGCCAACCTTGCGTAGTAGGGCCAGTGCCAGTTGCTCCATTTCCGGCAACCGTGGGCGTGGGCGAAGCGGTGCACCCATCGCGGCCAGCAGCGAGACATAGAAGCGGATCGCCGAGGGCTCGGATGGCATCTGCACCACCAGCACGGGTATGTGCTCCTGGTCCGTGTCGGTGCTGGCCGGGTGTGTCCGCCGGAATTTCTCGACGATCATCGACTTGCCGTTGTTGGTCGGGCCGATCAGCAGCAGGTTCGGCATGCGTTGCTTGTTCGGCCAGGCATACAAGGCTTCCAGCCGGGTCAACGCCTCGACCGCGCGTGGATAGCCGATCCAGCGGTCGGCGCGAAGGCGCTGAATTCGCTCGCTGGCCGGCAGCCTTGCCAATCCCTGCGCTGCCGGCAGCAGGTGAGATAGGTCGATGCGGGGATATTCGTCCACGGCTACCACTCCTCGATCTGCTCGAACGGTTTGGCTGGCGGCAGGTTGCCGATCTGCGAGTCGGCGCTGTCCGCGTCCGGCGGTGTGGGCTTGACGGGCGGAGCCGACGGCTTGAGGTGCTGGCGTCGATCCGCATCACGCCGGGCCTTGCGCGTGGCCTTCTGCGCGGTAGTCACGATCTCGCGCATCTGGCCGATCATGCGGAACAGCGCCGACTCATCTACCTGCTCGCGCCCGAGCTGCCGTAGCCGTGCCAGCGCCTGGCGCTGCTCCCAGAGCGTGACGGCCGGATGGGACAGGGTGCGGTACGGGATTTCCAGGTAGTGTTGTCCCTCCGGCTCCAGCACCCAGATACGACTGATGTCGCGGGGATCGCGCCGGATCAGGAACGCGGACAGGCGATCGCGCCGGGCAATCCACGGCTTGAGCGCGTCAGCGTAGTAGTGGATGTGGTCGATGACGAAGCCGGTGCGGGTCAGCGTGCGACGGATGACCGGCAGGAAATCAACCAGAAACGCGGTGGGCCGCGTGACCACAGGAGGCACGCCGATTCGCGCCACGGCCTCGGCCCAGCGCGCGGCCGGCGGCTGGAACAGGCCGTTGTGCACCGAGCCGTGATAGGTGCCCACGGCCAGAGTGAGCCAGCACTCCAGCTCGCGCAGGGTCAGGGCGGCCATCTTTTCGGCGTCGTACTCACCGCGCTGGCCGGGATTGGAGAAGGTCGTGCCCGGTAGGTTGTCATGGATCATCTGCATCGCCGTGCCGATGATGCGCTCCACGATGCCTCCGTAGTGCGGCTGGCCGGGTGGCCGGTAGTCCAGGCGGATGCCATGCTGCTCGCAGCCCCGGCGCAGCGCCTCGCTCTTAAACTCGGCCGCGTTGTCCAGGTAGAGCAGCCTGGGCTTGCCACCCATCGGCCAGTTCACCTCTACATCCAGCCCCTCCAGCCAGGGACGCTTGTCGCAGGCGACGTGTGCCAGGCACAGGCCGACCGAGACGGCGGACGGTGCTTCGAGCGTGACCACCATGCCGAGCACGCAGCGGGTGAATGCGTCGATGGCCAGCGTGAGGTAGGGACGGCCAATCGGCTGCCGGTCGCGCGCGTCCACCACGATCAGGTCGATGACCGTGTGGTCGATCTGCACTTGCTCCAGTGGCTCAGAGACTGTCGGCGGGACGCCGCCAGCACCTTGCAGTTCGCGGGAGGCATCCTGACCTTCCCGGCGGCGAACGGCCTTGATCTGATCAAGGCTGGCGATCCGCAAGGCCACGGTATTTCGTGCCGGCACCCGCAGTTTCTGTGCCTTGCAGGCTTGAGCGACTTCACGATGGAAGGCCGCAATGCTGCGCTTCTGCTTGGTCAGGAAACGCTTTTGTATCAGCTCACGGATGATGCGCTCGACCGATTCAGGCAAGCGGCCCTTGCCTTTACCACCACGCGACTGTCCAGGTGCCAAGTCATTGACTAGCCCCACGCCTTGCCGGGCGCGGCGGATCAGGATGTACACCTGCCGCCGGGACAGGCCCAGTGCCTGAGCTGCCGCGTCGGCCGCTTCATGCCCGACCGTCTCCGACTCTGCCAACGGCCTGATGATCTCCGCACGACGGCACGCACGCTCCCATGCCTGTTCTGAAAGGGTGGCCACGCCGTGCTCGGCAATCCGAGGGGTGTCGGTCGCCATGCTCACCTCGCTTTGGTGCATACGAGTAGTGAACATAGACGAGTTTCGTGCGGGGGAGTCCTGATATTGGGCTGTCAGGAGCCGGATGCACAGCAGGTATCAAACTGCGTTGATTGGTGCAGTTGTCTCCTGAAAATGACAATCACGCCTTTTTATGCCATTCAGATGATCGAACCGATATGCTTGGGTCTGATGCCTCCGGTAACAGGGATGGTCGGACTCTACGGCCGAGAAATTATGTTGGCAACAAATAGAACTGTCCGGTGTTGTAGCAAATGAATTGTCCGCTCGGT
>NZ_JBQWSN020000051.1:0-9059 GCF_052598215.2 Thauera sp. ZXT1-4
GCAACATCCAGCACACCGTGCGCTACACGGCGACCAACCCGGCGCGGTTCGAGCGGCTCTGGCGGTGAAATCGATTTCAGATGGTTGTTGAAAGAGACAAGAGATATAGGACCCTAGCCGGCATATATGCCGGCTAGGGTAACGCTAATTTGGCGCTCTGTAAAGGCAAGCTGCCGCGATTTTCATAGTGTTTGCTATTGACTTGATCTGTTTAACATGCAATGCTGACGGGCATATATGCCCGTCAGCACAACATATAAATGCCCTCTCGCCTCCAGATCGCTAAACCAGACATCGTGAAGGCCTTCTCTCAAGGCCCTGCTGTCCTGCGCCCTAGCGATATCGTGAAGATCTTCAATGAGGAGCGCGCCTCCTGGCGCCTCGCACAGAGAACCACCTTGCACGAGTTTGTGGATTTCCTGGTGGGGAAGACCGGGCTGAGGCGAATCACCCTTGCCTTCCCCCAGCAGAGCGTCTCTGGCTACACGTGGGGCGAGGTGCCCCTTCTGGAGGCGTTACTCGGGCTGGTGAAGGACAGCTACTACAGCCACTACACGGCTGTCCGTATCCATGGGTTGACGGAGCAGCTCCCGAAAACCGTTTATCTCAGCCATGAGAAACGTCGTGGCGAAACGCCTCACAAGGAAGCGCCGACGCTTTACCCGCAGGAGAAGATCGACGAGGCCTTCCAGAGGCCACCGCGCATGTCCAGCAACCAGGTCGAGCTCGAGGAGGAAGGGATTCGCGTCATGCTCCTGGAGACAACCTACCAGGAAGGGCTCGGGATCTCGGCCGGAGAGGTGAACTTCGGCGGCGACCGCCCCCTACGGCTGCGCTACACCAGTCTCGAGCGCACGATGATCGACATCGCCGTCCGCCCTTTCTATGCAGGGGGCGTTTTCGAGGTAGCCAAGGCCTTCGAAAACGCCAAGGGGCAGCTCTCGGTCAATGCGATGAGAGCGATGCTCAAGAAGCTGCGGTTCGGCTACCCGTACCACCAGGCGATCGGCTTCTACCTGGAGCGCGCGGGGTACCGCTCGTCCCACGTCGATCTGTTCATGCGCGATCCGATGGAGCGCGACTTCTACCTCACCCACGCCATGGGACGGACGGCCTACAACAGCCGTTGGCGATTACACGTTCCAGAGGGGTTCTAGGCCCCGACATGCGTCGACTACGAAATCGAAGTAGTCGTCGAACGGCTTGACCTCCACCCCGGGTTTCATGGTCGCCCTGACCGCTTCGTAGCCCTGGGAATGGAAGTCCCGCGTCTGTCCGATTTTCCCCAGTAGTTCCAACGGAACCCGCTTCGCGGCGAACATCTGCTCGACCATGACCCTCACTCTTTCTGTGGCGAGGTCGATACTGAACATCCTCACGAGGACCTCGATGTCGAGAAAGTCACGTGCGCGCTGGTTGCCGAGGCCGTTGCGCTGGATGATCTCCGCGTACTCGGGCATCTGCTGGCAGATCGCGCGAAGCTTCTCGCTCACGATCATATCCGGGGGGTACGCGTAGATGACGTAGCCGTCGAGTTCGTACTCTTCCTTGTCGGCGATGTACTCATGGCGGCTGATGTCGATCGTGAACCTGGTCCCTTCGCCCAGACGGATGGCCTCTCGTCGCATGATCGACGGATCGTGTTCGACTTCGTCGGCGCGCTTCTGGGCGATCAGCTTGAACTCGACCAGGTAGCCGCCCCAGAACGACGCCAGATCCTCCGGCATTTTGCCGGGCTTCTGAGTCATCTTCACGTCGAAAGCGTGGTACTTATGCTGCGCGAAAGTATCCTGGATCACCCGATCAACCTTGGACTGGACGGACTCGTAGTCGAAGTCGCTTTCCATGGAGAAGTCGAGATCCACCGATGCGCGCGAGTTGGCTTGGTGGATGATGTCCATGGCGTTGCCGCCCTTGAGCACGAGCAGGTCCATCAGCTCGTCATCGGAGAACATGGCGACGATCGCCGTTCGCTTGATGAGATCTAGTTCTTCTTCTGTTGCGATGTCTGCTGGTGCGCGATTCTTCTTCATCGGTATTTTTGGCGGGCAGCGCCGTCGATTGAACTGACCACCATTTTATGCAATATCGCTGAAACTTATCGCACGGAAGCGAGCAGTGCGCCCCGGTTAAAGAAGCGATCAGCATCGCACGACTCGCCCGCACTCTGGGCTCACCGGTTCGAATGCGCATGGATGTCTACTACGATCATGTTTATTATAATCTCAGCAGTGAAAACGTGCCGGTGATTGCCGACGTTGCTGAAATAAGCTTTCAGGCGCAGGCTGGGGGGTGTTCATGGAGAGTCGGGGCTTTTTAGGTAAAGCTAGCGAGCTGATTGTATCTAATGAGGGCGGAATTAAATATGAGAACCGACTTCCTCTCTGGCTCCGCATTTTCTTATTTCCTTGGGCTTTTCTCTGTATTCCTTTCATTCTTTTATATTTGGATAGTGCGAGATCAGTTGACTGGGCAGACCCACCGGTTTTCGGGGTTATTTTTTCGACCTTCTGGTTATTAATCTTTCCTCTCTGCTTCTCGGGACTAATTCTCTGGTTCGTGCTGTTTGGTGCTTCAGTTGACCTGAGGCTGGATTCCAGGTCTCGCGAGGCAACACTTCAACGGAAATCGCTGTTTCGAAATAATATTACTCGATATCCCCTTGCCGCCCTGCAGATATTCAAGGTCGAGTTAGAGGCTGATTATCCAACTTACGATGCAGCTATTGTCACGTTGAGAATGCCTGATGGTGTTAAGGTAGAGATCGGGTGCTTCTTTCGTGATGAAGAGGCGAAATATTGGGTGAAGCAGATCCGCAAGTGCATCGACGCTGCATCATAAGGTTTATTTTGGAAGGCATGAGAATTGTGAGCAGAATCTCTGCGAGGGCTTTTAGGTGCGCTGCTGTCTTCCCATTGAGCACCTTTTTCGTCGTGAGGCGTTTTTTTGAAATAGATACAGGGATCAGTAGGTCGCTAAAATTCATGACAATGGCATATCTACTGCTGGGGATAAGTCAACCATTCTGGCGTGCTGCATTTACGGGGACGTCTCAGAAAACGGAAAATAAAGTACGTTAAGCCATTGGCATGGCCACCGCTCTCGCAAACGATCATTTTCAAGAAGCCACCGTGAGAATGCGGGCCGCGCCAGTGCTGGCCTTGTCCGTCCCGTTCTCGAAAACCGCTCTCGAATCGAGCCGCCGAGACTGCCGAGTTTCGAGAACAGCCGAAACGCCGCTTCCAGCGGCAGACGCCACACGCAAAGCCGCGCCGTTGCTGGATCGAGCATTCCTTAGCGTGCTTTAAATTCCGTTTTCTGAATCGACCCCTAAAACGGCCCCTACGGGCCGCTGTGGCGCTTCCTGATCGCTTTTGAAGTGGAAAGGGGGTCAAGGGTCGCAGGGGCGGCTGGCGCGGCCCGCAGCGAAGCGAGGACACGGGCCGTCCCGGAGAGGGCCGCAGGCCCGGCCCTTGACGCCCTTGGAACGACCCCACGCTCCCCGAGTGGAGCAGGGGTTTAGGCCGCAGGCCGTCCCCCTGCTCCCGAGGATCAAACGCGACCGTTTGGCCCCCGGCAGGGCCGCCGGAGGCATACAGCGGTGGATAGGCGACTGCTGCCGGAGTCATGCACCAGGTCGTCGGCCTGCTTCCCTGAAAAACCGCTTTTGCGGTCCTTGGGTGCCAACTGCTGTTTGTCCAGGCTGAGGCGGTGGGGCTGCGTGCGCGGCTTGTCCGCGCTTGGTGAACGGCTGGCCGCTTGCGGCCACATTTTCAGCCGGAGGGGGAGCCGCCCGAAGGGTGGGGGAACCCCGCAGGGGTGCCCCGGCCTTTAGGCCGCTTGCAGCGGTGGGTTTTCCACAAGCGGCCGGGGGGTAGAAGGCGTTAAAGATTTTATAAAGTTAAAAAACCGCGCGCGCGCGTTACGGGATCGAAAATTGGCGAAAACTCTTTTTATTCCAATGGTTTACAAAATCACGGTTTGGGTGAAACACCGTGCCGCGTTTGGGTGAAACACCGTGCCTATCCACAGGCAAATTTGGGTGAAACACCGTGTCCATCCACAGGCCAGCCCGGTTTTTGGGTAAAACACCGATAGTCTTGGCAACTCTGGCTGAAACACCGATGTTCTTGGGTAAAACACCGTGTCACCCTTGCTTGTCGATTCGCTTAGTGATGCCGCGCAACAACCGTTGCGGATCGCGGACATAGAACGTGACTCGCACCTCTGCCACGCGGCCAGCTTGCGAAACACTAAGCCGGTACTCCGGCAGGATGTCGGTTTTTGCAATCTCCTTGATGGCCTCGTGGAATTCGTAGATGGAACCCCGGCTGCCCGATTTCTCGTGGAGCAACGGCAACCCGATTACCCACTGCGTTTGATGGCCGCAGTGCTTCCGGGCAATCTCATACAACCGCCGCGCAAGCGGCTTGCGAAGCCGGAAATAGTCAGGGTGGATCGTAAGCACCTCGAATGCCTGCACGGCGTTATAGAGCCACCGGGACAGCGTAATTTCCACGGCAATCATGCGCTCGTCTGTCCTCGACTTCTCGATGATCCGCCATGCGTCGATGATGCCGAATCCCTCTTTGACGCGCTCGCCGCCTGTTTTGATGTCAGTGGTTATCCGGGTGCCTGCCAATCGCTCGAATGCCTCTTGCAAGCGTCGGTAGTCATCCCCACCAACACCGCGATTGGTCGTCACAAGGAAGTCATAGACGGTGAAGCGGACTGTCCGATTTTGCGCATCGTCACGCCCACGATTCAGCGCCTCTGTGAGTTGAGACACAACATAAATCAGCACGTCTTTGTCGTGCTGGGTAGCACGGCCTAGCACCGATGGAGCGACCTTGATCGACTTGTTGCCGTCCTTGCTCGTCCATTGCCAGATACTCAAGTCGGGCTTGGTTGAGAGGGTGAAGATTGGCGCTTCCATGCTCGCGCCGTCGTCCTTGAGCGCGTAGTCGAACAGATCAGCAAGGAAAAAGTCGCGGTTAGGATGTCGAACCCGGATCAATCCGGCCTTATCGCTTGCTGCTGACGGTACAGGCTGGGAAACATCCCCGCCCTGCTTCTGCTGGTCTTGTAGCAGTGCCTTTAGCTGCTTCGCCTCGGCCTCGATCTCGGCTTCAACTTCTGCCCGTTTGGCCTGTAGCCGCTGGGAGTGCTCCTGTAGCTCTAAGGCTTCTGGATGGCTTCTGCCTCCATAGGCTGCCAGTCGGGCAAGCCCTCGATTTGCCGCCACGATCTGCTCGGACAGTTCCCGGTGCCACTCCCGCAGATGACGCAGGAGCTTGTCAGCGCTCTCTATCGGGTCTGGCTCCTGTAGCTCGTCATGACCGAATAGGTCTAGCTCCCTGAGCTTGTCCGGGTCGAATTTTCCGGGTTCCGTTGCCATACTCAATTACTCAATTACTTTTTTCATCAATTGAGCTAACAAGATCGCGCAGAATATCCGCGATGCTGCGCCCGGTCTTGGCTGCGTGAATCTTCAGCTTCGTGTGCTCGGCCCGGTCAAGGTCGAAATTCACCCGGACGGTGGCGGCCTTGTCGGCAAGGTCGGACAGGGTAGGGCCAGCCTTCGCTGCGCTCGGGCGGCCTGCTTTCATGCCAAGTTTTCCGCTACTCATTTTCACCTACTCCTTAATTACTCAAATGGTGCCATTGAGGAAGCGGCGGACTTCCTCAGCCAGCGCCCGGACTTCCTCGGCGGCTTCGCTCGTCGGCTCTTGGTCAATGGCTGTGGTGCCGCTCGCTGCGCTGCTGGGGTAGATGACGCGCTGCGTGATGCGCGTTTGCAGGATCGGCAGGCCGTACCCGGTTAGCGCATCGGTGACTTCCGCACCAATCTTGGTGCCCTTGATCGCCCGGCTGACCACGAAAGCCGCTTTCAGCTTGCCGTCGGTAAGCTCGATGCGCTGCTTGACCAAATCCACGAGGTCAGAGGTTGCCCAAATGTCGTAGGGCGACGGCTGCACCGGGATCAGCACGCAATCGGCGGCCTTCATTGCCGACACGGCCAGATCGTGAGCCTGCGGCGCTCCGTCGATCACAACAAAGTCTTTCCGGGCCACGCTCTTTAGATCGCGCTCGATGGTGGGCCGGTCGATGCCAACCACGGGCACGGGTTGATCCTCGCGGACGGCGGCCCAATCGCGGGCGCTGCCCTGCGGGTCGGAATCAACCAGCAACACGTCTGCGCCGTCGAGTTGCAGGGCGCGGGCAAGGTGGGTGGCGATGGTGGTTTTACCCGCCCCGCCCTTCTGGTTCAGTACAGCGATGACTTGCATATGCACTCCTTGAGCTATTGAGCGTTTGAGGAAAAAAGGAATTACTCAAGTGCAGTATAGCATATTGAGGATTTGAGTAAATGCACCTTTTGAGGATTTGAAGCCATGAAAAACCCCGCACGCGGCGGGGTTCGGTGGCAGGGCAGGGGAGGGCCTACGGGTTCGTCGGCGCGGCAGGAATGGCCGTCAGCGACAGCACACGGCGGCGGAAGTCGTCGTACTCGTCGCCAGCCCTAAGCGACAGGGCGGCCAGCGAATAAAAGCGGTCGGTCGATGGCGATTCGCTGCGGGCCTTCACCATGTCCAGCCGCCCGACATTGACCACAGTCCAGCACTCGGTAAAGCCGCGCTGCCGCGCCTTCTGGTGGCTCTTTTCCGCCTCGCCGATGCGGTTGTGGATGTTGGATACATCCGTGCCGCTCTTGACCTCGATAGCAACCACGTTGCGGTAATGCTGGTGCTCCATTTCCTCTCGGATGATGATGTCCGGGTCTGGCGCGAACTCGATCAGGAACGGGCGGCCCGTGGCGCTGTTCACCTCGATGGCGCTTTCGCGCACCTCGGCGGCGGCATGGGCGACGATCTCCCGGATGATCTCGAACACCTGCACGATGCCATCGGTGCCGCGCTGGTTGTTGGCCCCGCCGCGTAGCTGCGGGCCTACGGTCAGCAGGGTCAAGTCATCCAGCAATTCCCGGCTGACGCGCAGCGGGCCGACACCGGCCAGCAGCGCCGATGCAGTGGCGCAGAACGCCACGCATAGGTCGGGCAGGTCAGCGGCTGCCGCCTTGCTGGTCTTGCCCTTTTCCTCCATCGACTTGAAGTAACCGACACCGAAGCCCTTGTCGCGTCCGTAAAACTCCTTCTGGCTGTAGCCCATCAGCAGCCGGTAATAGCCCAGCAGGTAGGGGTTCGCCTCCAGCACGGCAGGCACGGCGAACAGCAGTTCAGCCCGCAAGCCGTACTGCGCAAGGGTCGCCAAGTCTGCCGGGGGGACGTACTCGGCAAGCTGCTTGTCTAGCTCGGCAATGTCCATGTCCCGCACGGTTTCCAGCAGGGCGCTTTGCAGATAGACAGCCCGGAACCGCTTGAGGGCGAACGCGAAGTCGATTTGCAGCTTTGGCGGCGGAAAATTGATCTTGTTGGGGGTGGTCATGCGGCGGCGATCCTTATCACGTTGCTGTCCTGCCCTTGCAGGCGATCAGCCGCCAAGGCCACATATTCGGGGTTCAGTTCGATGCCCACGTATTGCCGGTTTTCGTCCTGGCACACGAGGCCCACGGTTCCCGATCCGAAGAACGGATCGAGGACGTAATCGCCCGGCTCGGTCGATGCTTGGATGCAAGGCCGGATCAGGTCGGGCGGGAAGGTAGCGAAGTGGGCACCGGCAAAAGGCTTGGTGTTCACATGCCAGACTGAGCGGCGATTGCGCAGCCCGCCGCCGTCCGCAGGCTCCCGGACAGCCTGCCAGTCGTAGTAATACTTTTCCGACTTGGTGAGCATGAACAGGAACTCATGCGAGCGGGCCGGGCGATCCTTGACGCTCTCGGGCATCGCGTTTGGCTTGTTCCACACAATGTCACTGCGCAGATACCAGCCATCATCCTGCAAGGCGAACGCCAGCCGCCACGGAATGCCGATCAAGTCCTTTGGCTTCAAGCCCTCGGGCGTGTCGGGGCGAACGTCCATCGCCCGGGCCGGGTTCTTCTTGTCCGGGGCGCGATAACCGCGATTGCCGCTCGTGTAGCCGTCGCCGATGTTCAGCCAAAGGGTGCCGTCATCCGTCAGCACGCGCCGCACCTCGGCGAAGATGGCCACCAGTCGGTGCAGGAACTGGGGCATGGTGCCCTCAAGCCCGATTTGTTCTTCGATGCCGTAATCGCGCAGCCCCCAGTAGGGCGGCGACGTGACCACACAGCGCACAGACCCGGACGGCAGACGGCGCAGCACGGTCAGGGCGTCCCCCTCAAAAAGCGTCGAGCCGCGCAAGGTAAGCGGCTCGGGGCGCTGGATTCGCTCAACGCCAGACGGCGCGGCGGTTTTTGCTTTTGGCATGTTGTTATGTCCTCTCAATCGTGGCGCGGCTGCACCACGCCGCAATGCTTGTAAATCGTTGTCCGTGACACGCCGTAATCTCGGGCGAGTTCGGCCACGCAGGTGTTCGGGTCGCGCAGTAGCGCCTTGATGTGGCGTATCTGCTTGGCGTCCAGTTTCGGCTTGCGGCCACCGGATCGGCCACGGGCGCGGGCCGCTTCCAAGCCCGCCCGGGTTCGTTCGCGGATCAAGCCGCGCTCAAACTCGGCCAGCGCCGCGAAAACATGGAATTGCAGCTTGCCCGCCGCGCTCCCTGTCTCGATCTTTTCGGTCAGGCTCTCGAACTGCACGCCGCGCTGCTCAAGGTCGGCCACGATCTGCACCAGATCGGGCAGGCTGCGCCCGAGTCGATCCAGCCGCCACACCACGAGGGTATCCCCGGCCCGGAGCGCCTTCCGGCACTGCTCAAGCTCCGGTCGTGCCGCGCTCTTGCCGCTGGCCGCTTCCTCGTAGATGGTCGAGCACCCGGCCTGCCGGAGTGCGTCCCGTTGCAGGTCAAGGTTCTGATCGTCGGTCGAGACGCGGGCATAGCCGATGCGTTGATTCATGGACAGTTCCGCCACATTGAAAGCTGAACGAATAAATGAACACTTTACCGCATCTGAATAACCCGGGACAGGTGTCGTTTTCAGAAGGCGACTGCACGAAATATCAGGAGTCGGCTGCACTGCCAGA
>NZ_JBQWSN020000052.1:0-8772 GCF_052598215.2 Thauera sp. ZXT1-4
CTCGACCTCGCGCGCGGTGAGGTGTTTGCGGTCGTTCATCGTTTTGTCCAATGTTCGGCGAAAAAACGCGGCGCAAAGCCGCGCCGTTGCTGGGGGGGGTGGCTGGACATTAGACAAAATGGTTCATTTTGTCTAATCACACCGCGCCATGCCCCTAAACGACCTCGTCGCCAGCCCACTCATGGCAGACAGCAGGCGGCCATATGCGGCCGGTCATCAATCGATCCGGATAGCGGTCATTGCGGCGGGAGGATATGCTAAACGCCTGTGTCCGGAGTCGATCAGACCACACACCATGCGGGCTGCTGCTTTACCTGCGTTGTTATCTTGCATTGCGCGATATTTCTTCGTCTAAACAGGAGGTTGCAGAACATGTTATCCGGCATCCCAATGTTATGCGGCAGAACTGTCGCCCTAAAACAAAGTTGGGCATGAGCACTGCAATGAGCCTTTCAATGGAGCGGACCCTCAAATCGTTGGCTGAGTACGCCGGCGGTGTCAGTGCCTTCTTCGGAGCAATTTGCTTACTGATCGGCTGGATTCGACTCAAGGACGCGAGAGACTTTCTATTTGACTTGTTGCTCAAAGGCGAAATTTCCTCCGACTGGGTCGCAGCTGCCTTCCTTGTGGCCGGATTAGTCCTGCTCGCACTTGCTGGCTGGTCGGGTGTTCTAACGCCGCCTTCCGCATCGAGATCTCAAGATCAATGAAAGGACCGCCGTTCCCTCTCGCAGCAGGTGGCCAGAGGCATACGCTTCCTCCTTGCGAGAAAGAAGGGGGCGCCCAACCTGGCAGTCGAGGGGACAGCCAAAAGCTACGCTTTTGGTGCCCTTCGCGCTATGCGCTCCGGCTGCCCCTCACTTCTACGTTGAACGACAGCTTTCCCAAAAGCTCTACGGCGGTTCAGGGTCGGGTCCAGCCGTTCCGTCCCGGCGGGACCTTCGAGGCCTTCGGCCGCACCGCGCCCGACATTGGACCGTCGACGCCGTTTCGTCCAATGTGGTCCTCGCGCGGACGCGGTGGCGTCCCACACCGGCACCGCCGGTTTAGACGTCTAAATCTCAGCCTGACCAACTAACCGTAGTCAGCGTTTGCCGCCGTGTAGGCGGTTGAGAAGAACGACGCGCTTTACCATTCGCTCAGTCTTTTGCCCTACCCCGACCTGCTGCGCGCCCGTCGTCCGCCGTCATCGACCCCCGGCGCACAGCTCAGGGCGCTGCAAAAAATGCGATCGGCTTAACGTGCTTTGTTGCCCGTTTTCTGAGACGACCCCAAGTATCCCGATGCTCGCAACGCCTATCCTAGTCGCCTACCTTCACCTCTCCGCCCACGCCCAGGGTTTAGCCAACCAGAAGCCCGGCGTTCTCAAATACTGCGCACAGCACGGCTTCGGCGAGCCACTGCTGATCGAGTACACGGCTTCCGGCAAGGTCGATTGGCAGAAGCGGAAGGTCGGTCAGGTTCTCCTGACGAACCCGCCGAGCTCCATTCTCGTCGCGGCCGATGCCTGGAGCACGCCGCGGCGGGGTCCTCAGTACAGCTAGAAAGATCTAATAACGATATCATTAAGATATTAAAAGTATATCTAAACGATATTTTAGTTGCGGCAGAAGCAACAGCGGCAACTGTTGTGTTGCCTGACCATTGGCCATCGTTTGAGGAGGTGTCCCATGGCTGACGCCAGCTTTCAACAAGCGCGAAAACGCTCGCCGCTCTTCGTTCTGATGGCCGATGATGGCCGCTTCGCGACCTACGACACCGACACCGACACCGGTGTCTACCTCACGCCGAACTGGGCGCTCGCGTATTCGTGGCGTACACAGGAAGAGGCCGAAGCGCGGATTGAGGCGTTCGAGCGCGAGCTTGGCGTCGTCTTTCATGTCGAGTCGACGGGGGACGGAGCATGAAAACCTCGATCGCGTGGCAGGCTCTCGCCGACTTCTGGCGTTCCGCACCCATCGTTACCTCGGCGTGCGCCGGCGCTGCCCGGAGGTCGGTCGAGATCTACGACGAAGAGGCCGCCGCCTCGCCGAGCGTCCTGCTATACGGGGACAGCGATACAGACTGGACTTGGTTGTGCTCGATCCCCTGGCAGCGGTTCACGGAGGCAAGCACCAAGGCGTTCCGCGAACGGCCCTATGTGGTTGACGCCGTTCGCGGCAAGCTGATCTATCGCGCAGCGACGGGCATCGTCCCCGATCCCGCCGACGAGACGCCGTGGGAGCAGGTGCTCGGCTCGATGCTCGCGGCCTACGCCGGCACGACGCGGGCTTGGACTGTCGCTGGTGGCTTGCACGATGGCGATCATTTCATCGTGAACTACTACAGCAAACCCGGCGAGGCGGCCGAGATGCTCAGGCCGTTCATGCTCTTGGGCGACACCTGCGGCTGGGATGTGCCGCCGGTCGAGCGGCTGCTCGATGCGGTGCGGTCGGTTCAGCGCATGGATCGCGAACGACATCGGGAGTGGTTTGTTTAGATCATGGCCGATCGCCTGAGCCCGTCAGCTCGTAGCAGCTTGATGCAGCGAGTGAAGCAGAAGAACACCGCGCCGGAAAAAATCGTCCGCTCGCTTCTTCATAGGCTCGGCTATCGCTTCAGGATCCACCGAAAAGACCTTCCAGGAACACCGGATATCGTTCTCCCTTCGCGAAGGGTGGCGATTTTCGTTCATGGTTGTTTTTGGCACGGGCACGACTGCAGGCGCGGTCGTGCTCCCTCATCAAATTTGGAGTACTGGGGGCCGAAGCTCGAAAGTAATCGAGAGCGGGATAGCCGAAAGGCAGCTGCACTTGCCGCGGCCGGTTGGCGTGTTGTCGTCGTGTGGCAGTGCGAACTCGATGACGAGTTCGCACTCGTGCGCCGACTCTCTTCCCTTCTCGTCACCGGCGCGGAGATCGTGCCCCTCGAGTTTCTATCCGATAGCCGGTAAAATTCAGATCTTGAAGAGGGAGTGTTCGATGTACATCGCAGGGCTGTTCGCAGGTATAGGCGGGTTCGAAAGGGGCATGGGGCTGGCAGGCCACCACGCGGAACTGCTGTGCGACGTTCTCCCGCAGTCGAAGGCAGTGCTTTCGGCGCACTTCCCAGACACCGAATACAGTGCTGACATTTGTCGCCTCAGTGACCTTCCCGGCCGTGTCGATCTCGTGACCGCGGGTTTCCCTTGCCAAGACTTATCGCAGGCGGGTAGAACCGCAGGTCTTCAAGGAGAGCGCTCAGGTCTGATTAGTGAAGTGTTTCGCTTGCTCCGTCGGCGCAAAGTGCCGACGGTCGTTGTCGAGAACGTGCCCTTCATGCTGCAGCTCAGTAAGGGCGAGGCGATGCGAGCGATCGTCGATGAGTTCGAGGCACTCGGCTACCGCTGGGCATACCGTGTAGTCGACACCTTCTCGTTCGGCCTGCCACAGCGGCGCGAACGAGTAATCCTGGTCGCGAGCACGGCCCTCGATCCCGCCGAGGTCGTGCTCGCCGACGAGAACCCCCTTGAGAGGCCCACGACCTCTATCGGCCTGCTTGCCCACGGCTTCTATTGGACCGAAGGACTCGGAGGGCTCGGGTGGGCTGTCGATGCCGTGCCGACGCTGAAGAACGGTTCGACTATCGGTATCCCGTCTCCTCCGGCCGTGTTCATGACCGATGGAAGTATCGTCAAACCTTCTATCCAAGACGCTGAGGCCCTTCAGGGCTTCCCCCGTGGTTGGACTGAGGAAGCCGAAACGGTCGCGCGCCCGAGCTCGCGTTGGGGGTTAGTCGGGAGCGCTGTAAGCGTTCCCGTCGCGCAGTGGATCGGCGAGCGCTTGTTGGATCCGTTGCGGTACGAACCGGAGCGTGACCACGAATTTCCTACTGTAGGGAGTTGCCCCCGTGCTGCGCGATTCGATGGGAAGAAGCGCTTCTCTGTGCGGATCAGTACCGACCCGATCGGGCGAAGGCCTTTACCTCTCGCCGAGTTCTTGAAGGGGCCGCTGGATCCCCTGTCGCTGAAAGCCGCTACCGGGTTCTTGAGCCGTACGCGTCGTTCGAAGCTGCGCTTCGAGAACGCGTTTATCGAAGCCCTTGAGCAGCACATCGTAGAGCTCGGTGGAGAAGTCCCGCCGAAGCTCGCCGCTTGAATCCCTTCACTGGCCCTGGAATCGGTTCGAGTAGAGCTGAGCGAGACGATGAATGAAGCGCGAGTAGTCGAAATCGTCGTTGCTCGGCAGTAAGACTGGATCTGGCGATGTGACTTTTACCGGCGAGCCGTTATTCGCGCACTCAAGCAGTATCACGCCGATCCCATCGAAGCCTTCGTCGCCGCGTTTCGAACGCCGCTGAAGCTCGCGCAGGCCTTCGACCACAGCTTGTGCGCACTTCGGCTGCACGTTGAATGAGACGTGCGTATTGGTCCCGTCGATGGTGAACTTGTTCATATCGGGCGATACGAATTCGCTCGCGGTGTTGACCATCACCAAGCCCGCCGCGATCGCTTCGTCCGTATCGCCGTGGATGGTTTGATGACTCGATGTGAGTTCGTCTTTGAGACGCGGGCGAGCTTTGTGGAAGGCAGTCATCGCTGCCTTGGCCTCCACTGCGAGCAGAACGCTTGATACCTTGCCGATCTTCAGTGGGGGGAGGGTATCGAGAAGGGACCGCTCATGATCGGTGAGCGCGATCCCGTAGATCAGCGCTAGCTCAGCGAAAGTACGTGCCGCTTGTCTACCGCTCTTCGAGCCGCCGAACGTGCCGCTTTCGGTACTCCGACAGAGAACGAGATCAAGGTTCTTTTTCTTCTTGTTCCTGAAGTCGCTCATCTCGTGGTTGATGCCGACGGAGACCTTACCCGTCGAGACGTGCTCTCGTAGAAGAGGGCACGCCAGCATCAGATCCAGGGTCACGCCCCAGCACATCACTTTAGAGTGGCGATCTGACCGAGAGTGATACTGCCAGCTATTCCCGTACGCATACGGCTTAGATCCATTACCGGTACTCGGTTCCGTAAGAGTCCTAGCGAGAATGTCTGGACAAAGCATCTTTTCAGTGGGTTTGAGGAGATCCATCCGAGTCTACCTTACGGGGAATCGTCGAACGTCGGCGACATTGATTCTGTGCCAAAGATGATATTCAATAGATATCTTAGTGCTATCTGTAAGCTATAAATATGATTGTTACTGTCGGCAACACCAAAGGCGGCGTCGGCAAGACCACCCTCGCCGTGAACATCGCCATCGCGCGCGCCCTCGCCGGCCGCGACGTCTGGTTGATCGACGGCGACCGCCAGGGCACGGCGCAGACCGCGATCGCGATCCGCGCTGAAGCGGACCATCAGCCAGGCATCGCCTGTGCGACCTACCCGGACGGACCGACGCTGCGCAGCCAGGTGCAGCAGCAGCGCGCAAAATTTGATGACATCGTGATCGACGCCGGTGGGCGGGACTCGACCGCTCTGCGCGCGGCGCTGATCCTGTCCGATGTGCTCCTGGTGCCGTTCCAGCCGCGCAGCTACGACGTGTGGGCGCTCGACGACATCGCCAAGCTGATCGACGAGGCGCGTGCGGTGCGCGACGGCCTGCGGGCCTTCGCGGTGCTCAACTGCGCCGATCCGGGCGAGGCCTCGACCGATAATGCGGACGCCGCGGCAGCGGTTGCCAACTTTCCGCAGTTCGAGCTCCTGCAGACGCCGATCCGTCGGCGCAAGTCCTTCGCGAATGCGGCGGGGCAGGGGCTCTCGGTGCTCGAGGCGAAGCCCGCCGACAAGAAGGCGTGCGACGAGATCAGCGCGCTGGTTAGTGCGCTTTTCTGATCTTCTTTTGAATTCTGTTTGATATCGTTGTGATATCGTAACGATATCTAAAGGGTGTTAAATATGGCGATCACCTCAAAACCAAAACCCAAGGCAGCCGAGCCCGCCGTCGCGGACAATGCCGCAGCCGAGGCCTTCATCAGCGGGGCGCCGGATGCGTCGAAAGCATCGGCCGCCCGGCGCGAGGTCAAGAAGCTCATCAGTCTCAAGATCGCACCGACCCTCCTCGAGCGTGTCGACCAGCTCGCCGCGGAACTCGGCCAGAGTCGCGCCGCGGTGATCAATCTCGCGATCCATCGCGCCGTCGAGCGCGGACTCGAGATCGACGGCCTCGGGAAGGCCTGACCGGATCCGCGCGCCCATGTCTGCCAAGCTCGATACCGGCTACGTTCAGGCGCTGATCGATAAGGGCCTCGATCCGCGCCAAGCGCGCGAGATCGCGCGCAGGACGGCCGTCGATCAGAGCTCGAGCACCGGGCAGACGCCGGACCTTTTCACGCCGGCCGCTGAGCCTAAGCCCGAGAAGTCAGCTGAGCGCGCGAAGCGCACCACGGTCACCGCCCCGGCGCCGCGCGAGTCCATCGCGCCGACGCTGCTCGATGCGGCCGCCACGATCAGGACAGAGCCGCCGAGCGGGAGCGACATCGCCTATCTGCACGCCATCCTGTGCCAGGTTGGGCTTCCCCGCGGTCCGAAGGCGGTCGCCGGTCTGCAGGTCTTCGAGCGCATGTGCGGCGGCGCCGCGCTGCGTGTGACCGCCGGCGCCCTGTGGGACGGTCAACAGCTCGTCCAGCAGCCGATTCCCTACGGCGCGAATCCGCGCCTGGTGCTCGCCTGGTTGAACACCCAGGCCGTGAAGACGCGCTCGCCGATCATCCCAGTCGGGGAAAGCGCGGCCGAGTTTCTGCGCATGCTCGGCAAGGAAAGCACCGGCGGGAAGAATGGCTCGCTGACGAGCTTCAAGAAGCAGATCCAGGCGCTGGCCGCCTGTCACATGACGCTCGGTTTCAACGCCGCAGGGCGGGCCTACACCTACAACGGCCAGCCGGTGAAGCAGTTCGAGGCGTGGATCCAGCCGCGGGACGAACATCAGCGCCCGCTATGGCCCGGCGTGGTGACGTTCTCCGACGACTACTACAAGTCCCTCATCGAACACGCCGTGCCGCAGGACGTGCGCGCCATGTACGCGCTCAAGGGGTCTGCGTTGGCCATGGACATTTACGCCATGCTCGCCGAGCGCCTACACCGGATCAGCGGCCGGCCGATCATGTTGTACTGGAAGTCCCTGCGCGAACAGTTCGGCCAGGAATACACAGGGATCGAGGCCGACAAGGATTTCAAGAAGGAGTTTCTGTCGTCGCTCAAGAAAGTGCTAGTGGTCTATCCGACGGCTAAGGTCGTGCCGGTAAAAGGTGGGCTTCTGCTGCATGCCTCACCTCCGCCAATACCATATAAATCAAACAATTAAGTGATATTGAATCCCGTTTGGGATGTCCTTTGGCGACGCATAATCGCCCCCCCTTCTTATACGATGGTGTCGCACCAACATCTGTTTTGCTTTTTTTCGGCGTAATGATTTCAGGCCTAACTGGCTGATTTATAAAGATGTTATTAACCCTGTGGAGGACTGAAGTTGTCCACGCATAATCGCCCCCCCATCTGCGCATAATCGCCCCCCCGTCCTCTTGACGTAGACGCATAATCGCCCCCCCGATCTGCGCATAATCACCCCCCCCCTAAACCTGTAAGGTTCTGCCTTTAGCTTTTTCCTTTATCTCTTACCTGTAATGGGTCGTCTTCGCTGTGAGTAAATCGCGCATATCGATCCGTACAAGGGGCACCCCTTCGGGATTCCCCCGGCAAAGCCGGCCCCCCTCCCCATTGAACAGGCCCCCCCAAGGGGGCCATGAACTAGCCCCCCCACCGACAGCTGAACCGCTCCAGCGATCCCAAGCGCAACCGCTGCAGAACTGCCTAAAACCCCGGTCTGCAGCAGGGCAGAGCAACGAAACGGTCTGCGGCTTTCCTGACCCTCCGACGCAACTCAGTCGCCTCATGGGCGACAATCCACGCCGCACTCCACTCTGAACGCCTCGATGACCACCCGCCAAGCCCCCGAAATCTTCCAGATCCCGCTCGACGACCTCGATCCGACGGGCCTGCCGCCGCGCGGCACGGCCGAGTTCGAGCAGGCGGTGATCGGGCGCTACGCGCTCGACTACGCGGCGCGCGGCTGGCAGGCCGTGGTGGTGGTCGATGACGCATTTGTGCGCGTGGTCGCGGTCCCCGAGCGCGGGGTCGAGCCGAAGGCCTACGTACTGGGGCTGCTGCAAAACGGCTTCCTGGAGGATGCGCTGCCGGTGCTCGAGGCGCTCGACGGCATGCTGGACGACGCCGAGATCGCCTACAGCCACGGGCTGTGTTTGTCCGAACTGGGGCGACCGGCAGAGGCGGTCGCCCCGCTGCAGCGGGCGGTCGAACTCGACCCCACGCACGCGAACGCGTTCATCGCGCTCGGGGTAGCGTTCGCGCGCACCGGACGCGCCGATGAGGCGGCCAACGCGCTGCGCGACGCGGTCAAGCTCGAACCCGAGAACGCCTTCGCGAAGCGCAACCTGGCGGCGGTGCTGATGCGCTCCGGCCGGGCGGCCGAGGCGCTGCCGTTCTTCCGCCAGGCGGCGAGTCTCGCGCCGGCCGATCCGGGGGCGCAGCTCGGGCTCGCGCAGTGCCTGGAAGAACTCGGGTCGTCGCACGTGAAGGAGGCGGCCGAGCAGTACAAGGCGGTGGTCAAGCGCTTCCCCGATCACCAGGCCGGCGAGATGGCCGAGGAGGCGCTCACGCGCATCGGTCACGAGGAGATGCGCGCGGCGGTCGACGGCGGCCTGCGCATGGATGCGGTGATGTACATGCAGGCAGCGCAGGACCGCTTCGCCAGGCTCGACCAGGCGAAGGTCGGGCAGATCGTGATGGAGATCGCGCTGCTCGGCCGC
>NZ_JBQWSN020000053.1:0-8620 GCF_052598215.2 Thauera sp. ZXT1-4
TTCGGAAATGGGGTTATGCGAAGTGCCCCGCTGGCCGGCCTGTGCACATGTCCACCGGGCTCGACGACCAGGAGTCATTGTGACTGTTGGGTTCCACACGAAATGACGAAGAGCCAGACGAATACACAAAATGTCAGGAGTCAATTTCACCTAACTGGACATGGTGTTGGACAGAAGTCGAGCAGCGGTGCAAGTAAAAAAAGACCGAACAACTATGGTGTTGTCCGGTCTCTTGGCAGTAGGATTTCTGCGGGTTACCCCGCGGTTATATCAGGCTAGATCAAAGCGATCCGCATTCATTACCTTGTTCCAGGCGGCCACGAAGTCCTTGACGAACTTCTCCCGGGCATCGTCCTGCGCATACACCTCGGCATAGGCCCGCAGGATCGAGTTCGAGCCGAACACCAGATCGACGCGGGTGGCCGTCCACTTCACCGCGCCGCTCTTGCGGTCGCGAATCTCGTAGAGGTTTCGGCCGGTGGGCTTCCAGGTGTTGGCCATGTCGGTCAGATTGACGAAGAAGTCGTTGGTGAGCGCGCCGACGCGATCGGTGAAGACGCCATGCTGCGCACCGCCGTGGTTCGCGCCGATCACGCGCAGGCCGCCGATCAGCACGGTCATCTCGGGCGCGGTCAGGCGCATCAGCTGGGCACGGTCGAGCAGCAGTTCCTCGGGCTGCACGACATAATCCTTCTTCAGCCAGTTGCGGAAGCCATCGGCCAGGGGTTCGAGCACCTCGAAGGATTCGGCGTCCGTCATTTCCTGCGTGGCATCGCCCCGCCCCGGCGCGAAGGGCACCGTCACATCGAAACCGGCCGCCTTCGCCGCCATCTCCACCCCCACGTTGCCGGCCAGCACGATCACGTCGGCAACTGAAGCGCCCGTCTCGGCGGCGATCTTTTCATAAATCGCCAGCACGCGGGCCAGACGCGCGGGCTCGTTGCCTTCCCAGTCCTTCTGCGGGGCAAGACGGATGCGCGCGCCATTCGCGCCGCCGCGCTTGTCGGAACCGCGGAAGGTGCGCGCGGAGTCCCAGGCCGTCGCGACCATGTCCTGCACCGAGAGGCCGCTGGCGGCGATCTTCGCCTTGACGGCGGCGACGTCGTAGTCGCTGCGGCCGGCCGGCACCGGGTCCTGCCAGATCAGGTCTTCCTTGGGCACGTCCGGGCCGAAGTAGCGCGCCTTCGGGCCCATGTCGCGATGGGTGAGCTTGAACCAGGCACGGGCAAAGGCATCCTCGAAGGCCTTGGGATCGGCACGGAAACGCTCGGCGATCTTGCGGTACTCGGGGTCGAACTTCATCGCCATGTCGGCGTCGGTCATCATCGGCTTGCAGCGGATCGAGGGATCCTCGACGTCGACCGGCATGTCCTCTTCCGCGATGTTGATCGGCTCCCATTGATGCGCGCCGGCCGGCGACTTGGTCAGCCACCAGTCGTAGCGCAGCAGCAGATCAAAGTAGCTGCCCCGGCCGGTGTTCCATTTCATCGGATACGTCGTCCACGCGCCCTCGATGCCGCTGGTCACGGTGTCGCGGCCAATGCCGCGCGTCGTGTGGTTCTGCCAGCCGAGGCCCTGCTCTTCGAGATCCGCACCTTCGGGCGCGGGGCCGAGGTTGGCGGCGCTGCCGTTGCCGTGCGACTTGCCGACGGTGTGGCCGCCGGCGGTGAGGGCCACGGTTTCCTCGTCGTTCATCGCCATGCGGGCGAAGGTGACGCGCACGTCACGCGCCGTCTTGAGCGGGTCGGGCTTGCCGTCCACGCCTTCCGGGTTCACGTAGATCAGGCCCATCATCACGGCGGCCAGCGGGTTTTCCAGGTCGCGCTCGCCGGAGTAACGGCTGCCCGCGCTGCCGCTCGGGGCGAGCCATTCCTTCTCGGCGCCCCAGTAGGTGTCCTTCTCGGGATGCCAGATGTCCTCGCGGCCGAAGGCGAAGCCGAAAGTCTTGAAGCCCATCGACTCGTAGGCCATCGTGCCGGCAAGGATGATCAGGTCAGCCCAAGAAATCTTGTTGCCGTACTTCTTCTTGATCGGCCACAGCAGGCGGCGCGCCTTGTCGAGGTTGGCGTTGTCGGGCCAGGAGTTGATCGGGGCGAAGCGCTGGTTGCCAGTGCCGCCGCCGCCGCGACCGTCGGCGATGCGGTAGGTGCCGGCCGAGTGCCAGGCCATGCGGATCATCAGGCCACCGTAGTGGCCCCAGTCGGCCGGCCACCAGTCCTGACTGTCGGTCATCAGCGCCTTGACGTCCTTCTTCAGCGCTTCGATGTCGAGCTTCTTGAGCTCTTCGCGATAGTTGAAGCCGGCACCCAGCGGGTTGGTCTTCGTGTCGTGCTGATGCAGGATGTCGAGGTTAAGGGCCTTCGGCCACCAGTCCATGTTCGCCATGCTGGCCGAGGTGACGCCACCGTGCATGACGGGGCACTTGCCAGTAGAACTTGCGTCTTTGTTTTCCATCTCTCGCTCCTTTGGTTGCGTTGTTAATCGAAATGGCTATATGGTCCTAGCGACATTCCCTCGAAGTATCCTTGCAGACGCTTCGAAAAGAAAAGTTACAAGTGAAGCTATTATAGTCTCGAATGTTGCATTTTGGGGTGGGCGAGAGGTCACATCCAGCCAAAACGGCTTAATCACGAAGATAGGAAACCATCATGAAAGAAAAGAAAGTCAAACCGATGAACATGGACATTGGTATTTCGGATGCCGACCGGAAGAAGATCGCCGAGGGACTGTCTGGGCTCTTGGCCGACAGCTACACGCTGTACTTGATGACCCACAACTTCCACTGGAACGTCACCGGCCCCCAGTTCAACAGCCTGCACAACATGTTCATGGCGCAGTACACCGAGCAGTGGAACGCGCTGGACATCATCGCCGAGCGCATCCGCGCCCTGGGTTTTCCCGCCCCGGGCACCTACAGGGAATTCGTCAAGCTGGCTTCCATCAAGGAAGTCGAGGGTGTGCCCAAGGCCAACGACATGATCCGTCATCTGGTCGCTGCACAAGAGGCGACAGCGAGGACTGCTCGCAAGCTCTTTCCGGTCGTGGATGCAGCCAACGATCAGCCCACGGCTGATGTGCTGACCCAGCGTATTGATATCCACGAAAAGACCGCGTGGATGCTGCGTAGCCTGCTCGAAGAGTAATTAAGTGCCGACGGCAACAGCGCGCTTCACACTCGACTGAGCAGCTTTATTCCATCAGGACGCAGCTCCCCTTCGGGCGATAGATGCCGGTACAGGGTCTGCCGCGTAATGCCGAGTTCCTGACACAGATCGCCGACCTTGGTTTCCGGCTGCCCCATCGCCGCCATCGCCAGACGCAGCTTGGCGGCGGTCATCTTGAACGGCCGCCCGCCTTTTCGGCCGCGTGCCCGTGCCGAGGCTAGGCCCGCCACGGTGCGCTCGGCGATCAGCTCGCGCTCGAACTCGGCCAGCGCAGCGAAGATGCCAAAGACCAGCTTGCCGGCGGCGGTCGTGGTGTCAATGGCCGCACCATGTCCGGTCAGCACCTTGAGGCCGATGCTGCGCCCAGTCAGGTCATGGACGGTATTGATGAGGTGACGCAGGTCGCGTCCGAGCCGATCCAGTTTCCACACCACCAACGTGTCGCCGGGCCGCAGCGCTTTCAGGCAAGAACCCAAGCCGGGTCGGTCCTCGCGCTTGCCGGACGCCTGATCCTCATAGAGATGGGCCGGATCGACACCGGCCGCAATCAGCGCATCGCGCTGCAAGTCGGTGGCTTGGGAGCCATCCGCCTTCGATACCCGCATGTAGCCGATCTGCATCCTGCACCTGTCACATATACGTTCGATTATGTGACAGTGTGCGCCGGAAAGTTAAGGCCGTCAAAATTTGTCACTTAACCCGTCATTCTGACTAAGGCACGCAAAGGGTCCGTTAGGCTCGTAATGTGACAGAAATTCCGGGGGGATGCCTTCCTTCGCGAAGGTGGTCCGCAACTGTTCCAGAGAAGCGGGGTCGCGCCGGCCATAGGAAGCCAACGCGAACAACGAGCGTGCCGTCTCGGGGTTGTGCCGCGCTTCAATGATGGCCTCGTCGATGGCCTGGGCCGCCCGCTGCCAGTGGTTGACGGGTTCGGGTTTCGGTTTCTTCTCGGGCAGTCCGTTGGTGAAGCCCGTCTGCGGCTCGATCAGGAACAGCGGGGCGTGTTCCCCGCGCGGGAGCAGCGCCCTCGACTCGATCAGCGCGATGGCGCTGGCTGCGGCTTCCAGCATCTGCACCTGCACGGCCGGGGCCAGCACCTCGAAGGGCCGCCACAGGCTCTGCCCCGCACGCAGCGGATGGCCGCAATGCTCCCAGACCTGGCGAACGCTGCCCGCGCTGCCGCCACAGTGCGACAGCGGGGTGTTCAGTTCATCGAGCAGGGTGCGCAGCAGCCGGAACCACAGACCGGCATGGATGCGCCGGCGCGGCAGTTCCACAAAGCCAGTCGTCAGGGCCTGCCAGGTGCGCCGATCCATGCTGGCAATCGCCTCGTTGATGGGGCGCGGAGCCGCCTCGGCGTTGTCCCACTGGAGATGCCGACCGGGCATGCCCCAATAGGACGCCAGCCAACAGCCATGCTGCGGGCAACTCAGCATGAGCGGGAGTTGCCAAGCGAGCAGCACGGCCTGGTTGGCCGGATCGTTCAGGCACAGCGGGCAGGCCCGGCGCATCGTCTGGCTCGGCAGCCAGGCTCGCCAACGCGTGATGGATCGTGTCTTGCGCTTGGGCAGCAGCACCGAGCATTGGAACGCATAGGTTTCCAGAGCCGCAGGCAGCGAATCGTCAAGGCTGTCCAACAGCCACGGCACGCAGCCGGCCAGGGTCATCTCACGCAAACGCTCCAGTTCAACCCCGCTGCGCTGGGCAAGCAGCGTCAACAAGGACAAGGGCGGTGCGGTATCCAGGTCGTCGAGCTGGTCATGGCCGAGATCGTGTGTCAGCAGCTCGTGCACGTCCATGTGATAGCAGGCGGCGACCCGGTTGAGCCAGGAGGACAGGGCTTCGCCTTCCCTTGGCGCAGGATGCAGCGGCCAGCGCGGCGTAGGCTTCACATCAGTTCCCGCTCGAATTGCCGTCGCCGTTCGCTGGGGCCGGTGTAGTCGGCCATGCTGAGCGTGCGATGGTTGATCGCCTCCTCTCCGCTCTCTACGGCGGCAATGGCCGCCGCCATCAGCAGATGCGCCAGTTCACCGATGGTGCCCTCGCTGCGAGTGAGCAGGTAGCGAGCCATATCCAGCGTGGCAATCGATGAGGGTCGCCGCAGCGGGAGCGAAGCCGCGAAGCTGGCCAGCAGTGAGCAGCAGTCCTCATTGACCTCCCACGGCGGCAGCAGCATCGGCTCGAAGCGGTTTTCCAGTTGGTCATCCGAACGGATGGCGAGATACGCTTCGCGGGTGCCGACGCCGACCAACGGGATGCGCAGCTCGTTGCCGAGAAAGCGCAGCAGGTTGAGAAATTCCCGCCGGTTGACGCTGTTACCGGCCAGCACGTTGTGCAGCTCGTCGATCACCAGCATGCGCACGCCGACCTTGCGCAGCAGGGCCAGCGCCAATTGCTCCATTTCCGGCAGCCGGGGACGTGGGCGCAGTGGTGCACCCATCGCCGCGAGCAGGGCGACGTAGAAGCGGATCACCGAGGGTTCGGACGGCATCTGCACGACCAGCACCGGTATGTGCTCCTGGTCGGCATCGGCGCTGGCCGGGTGCGAACGCCGGAATTTCTCGACGATCATCGACTTGCCGTTGTTGGTGGGACCGATCAGCAGCAGGTTGGGCATGCGTTGCTTGTTCGGCCAGGCGAACAGGGTTTCCAGCCGGTTCAGCGCCTCGACCGCACGCGGGTAGCCGATCCAGCGGTCGGCGCGGATGCGCTGGATACGCTCGTCCGCCGGTAGCCGGGCCAGCCCCTGCGCCGCCGGCAGCAGATGCGACAGGTCAACGATGGGGTATTCGTCCACGGCTACCACTCCTCGATCTGGTCGAACGGTTTGGCCGGTGGCAGGTTGGCCGCCTGCGAGTCCGCCATGCCCATATCCGGCGGGGTGGGCTTAACGGGAGGAGCCGAGGTCTTGAGGTGCTGGCGTCGATCCGCATCACGCCGCGCCTTGCGCGTGGCTTTCTGCGCGGTGGTCACGATCTCGCGCATCTGGCCGATCATGCGAAACAGCGCCGACTCATCCACCTGCTCACGGCCGAGCTGCCGCAGCTTTGCCAACGCCTGGCGCTGCTCCCAAAGGGTGACAGCCGGGTGCGACAAGGTGCGGTACGGGACTTCCAGGTAGTGCTGCGCCTCCGGCTCAAGCACCCAGATGCGGCTGATGTCGCGTGGATCGCGCCGGATCAGGAAGGCCGGCAGGCGGTCACGCCGGGCGATCCACGGCTTGAGGGCATCGGCGTAGTAATGGATGTGGTCAATGACGAAACCGGTGCGGGTCAGCGTGCGCCGGATGACCGGCAGAAAATCGACCAGGAACGCGGTGGGCCGTGTGACCACGGGCGGCACGCCGCTCTGCGCCACAGCCTCGGCCCAGCGCGCGGCCGGCGGCTGGAGCAGGCCGTTGTGCACCGAGGCGTGATAGGTGCCCACGGCCAGCGTGAGCCAGCGCTCCAGTTCGCGCAGAGTCAAGGCGGCCATCTTGTCGGCGTCGTACTCGCCGCGCTGGCCGGGGTTGGAGAAGGTCGTGCCCGGCAGGTCGTCATGGATCATCTGCATGGCCGTGCCGATGATCCTTTCCACGATGCCACCGTAGTGCGGCTGGCCGGGCGGCCGGTAGTCCTGGCGAATGCCATGCTGCTCGCAACCCCGGCGCAGCGCCTCGCTTTTGAACTCGGCCGCGTTGTCCAGGTAGAGCAGTCTGGGCTTGCCGCTCATCGGCCAGTCCATTTCCACATCCAGCCCTTCCAGCCAAGGACGCTTGTCGCAGGCGACATGCGCCAAGCATAGGCCGACCGAGACAGCGGACGGCGCTTCGAGCGTGACCACCATGCCGAGCACGCAGCGGGTGAAAACGTCAATGGCCAGCGTGAGGTAGGGGCGGCCAATCGGCTGCCGGTCGCGCGCGTCCACCACGATCAGGTCGATGACCGTGTGGTCGATCTGCACCTGCTCCAGTGGCTCGGAGATGACCGGTGGGATGCCACCCGCTCCTTGCAGTTCTCGGGAGGCATCTTGGCCTCCCCGGCGGCGGACGGTGTTGAGGGGGTCGAGACGGGCTATCCGCAAGGCTACGGTGTTGCGCGTCGGCACCCGCAGCTTCTGTGCCTTGCAGGCTTGCGTGACCTCCCGATGGAAGGCCGCGAGGCTGCGTTTCTGCTTGGTCAGGAAACGCTTTTGCAGCAGCTCGCGGATGATGCGCTCGACTGACTCTGGCAAACGGCCCTTGCCTTTGCCGCCGCTTGACTGACCTGGCGCGAAATCCGTGACCAGCCCTGCGCCTTGCCGGGCACGGCGGATCAAAGCATAAACCTGCCGCCGGGACAGGCCCAGCGCTTGGGCTGCCGCATCGGCTGCCGCATGCCCGACCGGCTCAGATTGCGCCAACGGCCCGATGATCTCGGCACGACGGCGCGCACGCTCCCATGCCTGATCTGGCAGGGTCGCCACGCCTTGCTCGGGAATCCTTGAGGTATCGGTCGCCATGCTCACCTCGCTTTGGTGCACACGAGCATTGAGCATAGACGAGTTTCGTGCAGAGGAGTCCTGATATTGAGCTGTCAGGAGCCGGCTGCACAGTAGCCTTCAAACCGCGTTTTTTGGTGCAGTCGCCTTCTGAAAATGACAGCAGAGGATCGTTGAAGGCCTGTCGAAAAACAAATGTTTTCCGACAGGCCTTGGCCTAGCGCACGCCCGCCTTGCAGCGTTCTGTGAATAGCGCTTAGTAATGACGGCGTATATACTTTGTTAGTATCAAGTGGCAGGAGGCCCCGATCATGTCAAAACAAGCCGTTTTCACGATGAAGCTGGAGCCTGAGTTGCGCGCCGAGTTTATGGCCGAAGCCGAAGCGGCCCATCGCCCGGCGTCGCAAGTCCTGCGCGAGTTGATGCGCGAGTTCATTCAGAGCCAGCGCAAGTCGCGCGAGTACGACGAGTTCCTGCGCCGCAAGGTCGAGGCCGGCCGGGCTTCAATGCGCGCTGGATTGGGGCGATCGAACGATGAAGTTGAGGCCGAATTCGCCGCACGGCGTGCCAGTGTGGCGAGGCAGTCGTGAGAGTTGTTTGGACGCCCGAAGCGCAGCAAGACCGTGCCGATGTGTGGGACTACATCGCAGCCGACAATCCGCGCGCGGCGGCCCGGATGGATGAGATTTTCAGCGATGCGGCCGCCCGGTTGACCCAGCACCCCATGTTGGGCAAGCCGGGAATCGTTCCTGGCACCCGCGAGTTGATCCCGCATGAAAGCTATCGCCTGGTGTACCAGATCGACGGCGAAACGGCGTGGATACTGACGCTGGTTCACACGGCCCGCCTGTGGCCGCCTGTGCGCGATTAAGAAACGATCATGGCAACGATGAAACGGCGCGTTGACAGGCCGCTTTCGAGCCAGACCGCGGTCGGCGGCAGGCGGCCACAAGCCGCCTCTGGAGTCCCAAGCATTCCTGCCGCCAGAATGGCAGCTT
>NZ_JBQWSN020000054.1:0-7475 GCF_052598215.2 Thauera sp. ZXT1-4
GGCGGTCACCGTCCACAAGAGCCGCAGGAAAACCATCGACCGCAACGAGACCGACACCATCGGCAAGAGCTGGACGGTCAGCACCGGCCTCATGAAGACCGAGTCGGTGGGGATGATGTCGATGTTCAACGTGGGCCTGCTCCACAGCGAGAACATCGGCCTGCTGCACAGCTCCATCGTGGCCGGCCAGCGCGTCGAGGCCACCGGCTTCGGCAAGAACGAGAGCGTCGGGCGCGACCGCAGCACGAGCGTCGGCAAGAACGACACCACCACCGTCGCCGAGACCGCCAAGCTCTCGGCCAAGCGCATCGAGTTCAGCGGCGAGGAAGAGATCGTGCTCACCTGCGGCGCGAGCACCATCCGGCTCACCCCGGGCGAGCTCGAAGTGCTCTCCACCCTCGTCAAGATCAACGCCTGAGGACCTTCCCCCCATGAGTGGCAAACCCGCCGCCCGCATCGGCGACAAGGTCGCCAAGGGCAAGATCGTCACCGGCTCCGCCACGGTGCTCATCGGCGACGCCGCCGAAGGCGCAGCCGACAAGTGCCCCGTGTGCGCCCCCCAGGTGGGCTGGCCGGTGAACCCCATCGTGGGCGCCAAGCTCCTGCCCGCCGAGACCGACTTCGCGCTGCCCGCCCCGGCCCCCTTCGTCTTCGCGCGCAGCTACCTCTCGCGCGATGCGCGCATCGGCAGCCTCGGCCAGGGCTGGTCCCTCCCCGGCGAAGGGCTCGGGCTCGAAGCGGGGCCTGAGGCCACCGTCCTCATCGACGCCCAGGGCCGGCGGCTCACCTTCGGCGCGCTCGCCCCCGGCGAAGCCCGCTTCTCGCCGACCGAGTCCTTGTGGCTGCGCCGCGCCGGCCCCGTCGTGCCCCAGGCCGACGCCGGCGCCCCCTGGAGCGGGCGCTGGGCCGCCGTGCCCGAACCCGAGCGCCACGGTCGCGACAGCTACTTCCTCCAGGCCGGCGGCCAGTACTTCCACTTCGCCCCGTGCGCCGGGCGCCACCGCCTCGTCGCCCGCTTCGACCGCAACGGCTACCGCACCGCCTTCGAGTGGCACCCGGACGGCTTTCTCGCCGGCGTCACCGACAGCGCCGGGCGCCACTACCGCTTCGCCTACCGCCCGTTCTCGAGCCGCCGCGCGGGCGACCCGGGCGTGCGCCTCGCGGGCGTGGCGCTCGCCGAAGCCCCCGGCGGGCTCATCGATCCGGACAGCCAGGCCGACTGGCTCGTGCGCTACGAATTCGATGCCGCCGGCGCGCTCGTCGCCGTCTTCGACCGCACGGGCGCTGCGCGGCGCCGTTTCGCCTGGCGCGAGCACCTGATGATCGCGCAGCGCACCCCCGGCGGGCTCGAAGTCGCCTACACCTGGGACCGCCTGCACCCGGAAGGGCGCGTCGTGCGCCAGGCCGAGGCCGGCGGGCTCGTGCGCGCGTTCGCCTACCACGCCGGCCACACCGTGGTCACCGACAGCCTCGGGCGTACCGAAACCTACCACTTCGAAGGCGACGGCCGCGGCCCCGACACCCGCTGGCGCGCCCACACCCGCGCCGACGGCAGCGAGCTGCGCTTCCACTACGACGGCTTCGGCCGGCGCATCGCCACCGAAGACCCCCTCGGGCGGCTCACCCGCAGCCGCCTCGACGGCCAGGGCCGGCTCGTCGGCCTCGAGCTGCCCGACGCCAGCCGCTGGGACTACCGCCTCGACCCGGACACGGACGAAGTCCTCGAAGTCCGCGGCCCCGAAGGGCTCGCCTGGCACATTGAACGGGACCCGTGCGGAAATCCCCTCACCGTCACTGCCCCGGACGGGGCCGTCACCCGCTACGCCTACGCCGACCCCCAGCTTCCCGACCGCCCCACCGCCCTCACCGACCCCGCGGGCGGGGTGCAGCGGCTCGAATGGAACCGCGCCGGCCAACTCACCGCCCACACCGACTGCGCCGGGCGCACCCGGCGCTACCGGTACGACGCCGAAGGGCGGCTCGTGGCCGAGACCGACCCGGCCGGCGCCACCACCCGTCACCGCACCGACCGGCTCGGGCGGCGCATCGAGACTGAGCGGGCCGACGGCACCCGGCTCGCCTACGCCTGGGACGGCGCCGACCGCCTCGTCGGCCTCACCCGCCCCGACGGCTCCACCGAGGAGCTCGCCTGGGATACCTTCGGGCGGCTCACCGCCCACACCGACGCGGCCGGGCACAGCCGGCGCCTCGCCTATGATGCGGCCGGGCGCCTCCTCACCCTCGAGAACGAGAACGGCGCCACGACCCGTTTCGCCTACGACGCGATGGACCGCCTCGTCGAGGAGCGCGGCTTCGACGCCCGCACCCAGCACTACGAATACGACGCCGCCGGCCAACTCGTCGCGCGCACCGAGGCGAGCCTCGCGGGCGAGCCCGTCACCCGCTACCAGTACGACGCCCTCGGGCGCCTCGTCGAGCGCACCCTCCCGGCCACCGCCCACGCCCCCGCGATCACCGAAACCTTCGCCTGGCGCGCCGACGGCCAGCTCGCCGGCTTCCAGAACCCGGCCGCCGGCATCCGTTTCGGCTTCGACGCGGCCGGGCGCCCGACCCGCGAGACCCAGACCCACGCCGACGGCTGGACCTACCACGTCGCCCACCGCCACGGCCCCCGCGGCGAGCTCACCCAGAGCACCTGGGGCACCGCCCCCGCCCTCGACTGGCTCACCTACGGCCCGGGCCACCTGCACGGGGCGCGCGCCGCGGGCCTGGCGCTGGACTTCGAGCGCGATGTGCTCCACCGCGAGACCGTGCGCCGCGCAGCCCCCGGCGAAGGCGAGCCCCCCGTCCTCACCGAAGCCCGCAGCTACACCCCCCTGGGGCTGCTCGAGCGCCAGCGCTACTTCCTCGGCGCCGACCAGCCGGCCGTGGGCCACCCTACCGAGACCCGCTACACCTACGATCTGCTCGGCCGCCTCACCGGCCGCGCCGATCCGGCCCGCCCCGAGGCGGCCATCGGCTATACCTACGACGACGCCGACCGCCTCGTCGCCAGCCGCCACGGCGCCGCCGCCCACCACTACACGTTCGACCCGGCCGGCAACCGCACCGACGCCCCGGCCGGGCCGCCGCACCGCCTCACCCAGGCCGAGTGGGCCGAGCTCGTGCAAAGCCGCCTACACGACCCCAGCTTCAACCCGCTCGCCGAGCTCGGCTTCGACGGCTCCCACGAACAACGCTGGTTTGAGAACCGCATCACGCAACTGGCCGGCACCACCAGCCAGTTCGATGCCGCGGGCAACCTCGTCGCCCGCACCCGCGCCGATGGCACCCGGCTCACGCTCGGCTACGACGGCGCCCACCGCCTGGTCGCCCTCGAACGGCGCGACCCGGACGGAGCCACCACCCGCGCCCAGTACACCTACGACGCGCTCTCCCGGCGCATCGCCAAGACCGTCACCGGCCCCGACGGGGCCGAGGCGACCACCCGCTACGGCTGGGACGGCGAGCGCCTGGTGGCCGAGGCGAACGACAAGGCCACCACCACCGTCGTGTATGAACCGGGCAGCTTCGTGCCGCTCGCCCGCTTCGAGCAGGGCGCCCAGCCCGAGGAAGACGAGGCGGCGGCCGCCGAGCGGGCGCTGCGCAACACCGCGCTCGCGCTCCTTGCCGCCAACGACCTGCCCATCCCCGCCGGCCTCGCCCCCGAGGCTCCGCCCGTGCGGGCGAGCCTGTACCTGACCGACCACCTGGGCACGCCGCTCAGGCTCGTCGGCTCCGACGGCCATATCCGATGGCAGGCCAAGCCCGACGACTGGGGGGCGGTGCGCGAGGCCAAAGGCGCAGCCCGCCAGCCCATCCGCTTCCAGGGGCAGTGGGCGGATGCGGAGAGCGGGCTCTACTACAACCGATATCGATACTATGATCCGGAGCAGGGACGGTATGTGACGCAGGATCCGATTGGGTTGGCGGGGGGTGAGAATCTCTATGCTTACGTTGGCGGATGCCCGCTAAGTGATATTGATCCGCAAGGACTTCAACAAGCGCCGGGTCTTCTTGGCTACTACCAATCAGGGCAGTTTCAAGCTCTTCAGACCTATATTAAGAACTGGTTGGGGCTTGCGAGCGCTACTGGCGCAGTGGCGGTCACACCAATCGCCGTTGAGGCTGCGGTTGTGTACGCTCCAGAAGCTGTCTTGTGGTGCACAATGACGGCGTCGAATCCGAACGCCCAAACCGCAGCTATCGACTTCATTTCTGGCTTTACAGATCCGGGGCCCCTCCCATGTCAATACCGGGCGTTTTAGGAGCAGAGGTCAACTACGCAATCGGGCGGCTTGCGCCGTGACTCGTCGGCCAATGACGCCAAGTACTGTCGTCGCACAGAGAGGATACGGACTCTTGAATGGAATTATTGCGTTTCTTGCGGTAATTCTTGGAGGGGGGCTATTGGGATGGGTTGCCTACCGGTTTTGGGGAGGCGATCTCTCAATAGGAAGCAAGTACTCGCCCGACGGACGTGACAGCGGAAGCATGATTGTCCTAGCGCTCGTAGGGCTCAGCCTCTTCTGCTACGGTCTATGGGAGTTGATCATCCTGCGGGCCGCGCCGTTTAGTGCATCCTGCCGACCGGCCCGGGAGCGCCCGCGGCCTCATGCTTAGCGGAAAAATCTGATGATAAAGAATGATAAATCATAACGTCTCCTTCGCGAGCTCTACCCCATTCCATTACACACATCTCCGACGCCGGTCCGCCGATCATAAATTCCGCTAATGCGTCGAGTTAACATTGGGCTATGTCACCGTTACCTGTGGAAATACGCCGACGGCCGCGAGGAGCAGGGCGTGCGGGGCTTTCAGCCGACCAGTGTCGATTGCCCGTCGCCAGCCGAGATAGTTGGGTAGGTAGTGGATGGCAACGCCGTGGAAGCGGGTAATCCATTGGTGCAGCCGGCTGTGGAAAGCATTCACGTTCTGGACGTGCAACGCGCCTTTGACACGCATGCCTGCCGACAGATTGACCGACTCATGGCTGATACCCGCTTCCTGGACCCGGACACGGACGAAGTCCTCGAGATCCGCGGCCCCGAAGGGCTCGCCTGGACGATCGAACGGGCCCCGTGCGGAAATCCCCTCGCCGTCACCGCCCCGGACGGGCCGTCACCCGCTACGCCTACGCCGACCCCCAGCTTCCCGACCGCCCTACCGCCCACACCGACTGCTCCGGGCGCACCCGCCGCTACCGGTACGACGCCGAAGGCCGGCTGCTCACGTCTCAGAAAACGGAAAATAAAGTACATCAAGCCGTTGGCATAAGCTGGAACCGCCGAAAATTCCGCCTTGTTCTGTACGGCAATCTGCCGTATGCTTTGCATCAGGAGGACAAAATCATGCCCGCAGCCATTTCTACCGCCCGGCTCGAAGCCCGGATCAGCACCGATCTGCATTCGATGCTCAAGCGCGCCGCCGAACTTCAGGGGCGCACGATGACTGATTTCGTGGTCGCTGCCGTCCAGGACGCCGCGCAACGCGCCATCGAGCAAGCCGAGGTCATCCGGCTATCGCTGGCCGATCAGGAGTGCTTTGCACAGGCGCTGCTGTCGCCGCCGCAACCGCCCCCGGCCTTGGAACGAGCTTTCGCCCGTCGCCGCAAGCTCTTGCGTGCTGAATGAGCAGCGCGCCGTTCCGGCTCGCGCCGCTCGATGCCGCGCATGATCGCGCCGCGTTCAACTGCGGTTCAGAACCGCTTGTCCGCTACCTGCGGGAACAAGTCACCCAGGACGTTCGCCGCCGTGTGGCTGCCTGTTTCGTGGCGTTGGCCGAAGGGAAGCGCATCGCGGGCTACTACACGCTGGCGTCGGCAAGCCTGCTGCTGGCCGATCTCCCGGCCAGCGCCGGCAAGAAGCTGCCGCGCTATCCGACCGTGCCCGCCGTCCGCATGGGCCGCCTGGCAGTCGATCAGGCTTTCAAGGGGCAGGGTCTAGGCGGTGCGCTGCTGGCCGATGCGCTCGACCGTGCCGCCCGCTCCGAGATCGCCGCCTATGCCTTGATGGTGGATGCCAAGGACGAGGCGGCTGCGGCCTTCTACCGGCATCATGGCTTCATTGCGTTGCCAGACTCACCGCGCACCCAGTTCTTGCCGCTGGCAACCATCCAGCGTTCTTGAAACTCGTTACTCAGAGCCGTCTGAACCGAGAATGGTTTTCGAGAACCGCCCAACCAGGGGTCAGCTCACGAAACGGAAAAAAATCGTACGCTAAGCGGACAGCGGCCTTCTGCTCCGCTTACCGAGCACCGCGCCAGCGCTGACGATAGACAGTTTCAGATAGGTGTACAGCCCTTCCCCGACTTCCTGGCCTGACAAGGCAGCATTACTCGGGAACGCCCCGGAGAACAGCGCGGCAAGTGTCGCCACTCCCGCAACCATGAACCCGGCAGTCATGCCGTGCTTCCAGGCCACCAAACCGACCGACAGGGCATACGGAAAAATGCTCCGAACAGGGGAATCGGTCGCCGTGCTGACGAGCACGGCCCCAACCAGAACGCCGATGGCGACCACGACATGCGCGCTGAACAGAAGGGGCGGCGTGCTGCCGTTCGGCGAAGGCTGCGTCGTCACGCGCCCTCGTTTCGCTGCCTGCCGATGTTCTCGGTGATCCACCGGTCGAGTTCTTCGCGTCGGAAGCGCCATGTGCCACCGAGTTTGAAAGCGGGCAGTTGCCCTTCCTGGGCAAGCCGATACAGCGTTCGCTTCGTCACCCGTAGATAGGCGGCGACTTCAGTCAGGGTCAGGATATCGAGCCCAGTTTAAACCATGATAACGCCGATACCAGAACGTCGCCTTGAGATTCGGCCAGCACATGCTTGGTCACGCTGCCCAGCAGCAACTCTTCCAGGAAGTTCTCTCCGTGCTTGCCCATCACCCTGCCGGGTTCTTGTCCGGCGGGAGGAAGCTGAGGGTGGATCGAAAGAACATCGAGATGTTCAACTCCCGCCAAACACTGAGGCGGCGTCAGGGCGATTCCGAGCGCGAGATCGCACTCGAAGCTGATGGAGCGAGCCAAGGCAGCGCGCCTGGGGGGAGTCAGCCCACAAACGGGCGGCGGGCACCCGGCTCGTTTCGGCAATTGCGACGACAACGCCCCTGAGGCCACCGCGCTCATTCGCCCCGAGCGCGACGGCCCAGGTCGACTTCGACGCGGATCCCCAAGCTTCTCTCGACTCGGCCACCAGCGAGCGCCGCAGCTGGCCTTTGCGATAGCGCTTTGCTTCGCACGGGCCATGCCCTTCTGGTAGAGCCGTGCCTCTTCCCTCCGCCCGCCTGCCGTCCCTCCCCGTCCCTCCCGAGTCCCTCCCCCCGCACCGACCCGCTTGCGCGACATCCCGCGGGTGCGTGCGACCGTGATTGCCGTAGCAATTCCCCGTGGGTATGATTACGCCATTTTCATAACACCAAGTCATCATGAACCGCCTTCTCATAGCCCACACCCCCCTGGGCGACGCCCTGTGGGCGG
>NZ_JBQWSN020000055.1:0-7370 GCF_052598215.2 Thauera sp. ZXT1-4
AACCGAACGTCACCACCGGCGTGCGCTTCCGCTACACCGGGCAGCAGTACCTGGGTGGGTTGAATCTGTACTACTACAAGGCACGGTTCTACTCGCCGGCGCTGGGGCGCTTCCTGCAGACGGACCCGATCGGCACCGCCGATGACCTGAACCTGTATGCGTATGTGGGGAACAACCCGGTTAATCGGTTCGACCCGCTGGGGCTGAGTGCTGTTCAGAGTGATCAACTCAACGGTGGGGTGGGTGGGCTGCAGTTGGGTTCTAGCTTCACAGGGGAGCGGATTGAAGTTGCTGGTGGTCCGTTGCTTCCGCTTCTTGGTTTGGGTTTAATGGCGACTGAAGTTGCAACGAGTGATGTTCCGATACTCGGCGGCAGTACTGCAAAGGCGGCTGCAAGAGTAGGTGAGATTGCAACGGCCTCTAACTACCGGTTACTTTTTAAGCAGGCTCGTCCCGATCTCCCTAGTGGTTGGCAGGTGCATCACAGCATGCCGCAGAAGTATCAGGATGTGATGGCAGTTTCAGGAGTTAACATCCATGATGTTCAATTCTTGAGGGGTGTGTCCCCCAAGGTCCATTCGCAAATCACCACTGAGTGGGCACGGTTTGATAAAGCTGCTGGTGGCAATCCTACTGCGGCTCAAATCGCGGATTTTGCCAAGCAGCTTGACCGGAAATACGAAAGTAGTTTTATGTGGCCAGGATTCTAAGGACTTAAGATGCGCGCAAGAAAGTCGGATTTTCTTGAAGAAATAGCAGTGTCGATTGATTATTGGGTTGATACTGTCGCTGAAGCGATGACAGATCCAAGCGCGGATCTCATTTGGGTTGATGAGCAAGAGCCATACCAGAGGCTTCAGAAGGTATTCGAGAATTCAGAGTTAAATAATGATGATCTAAAGAAAGTTATTGCAGAGTGTCTGCGTGGATTTACAGTTTCTGTTTTGACTGCGATAGATGGTGGAACTGCTCTTGCTGAAAAAGGCAGAGTGTATTTGGTTGACGACGCTGGTAACAACTTGGGTGAAGGCTTGCATGATGATTTTGTAAGCCATTTGCTTGAAACTGGGCGTCTTAGAGAGTAGGCAACCCGAGTTCTGAAGGCCTGGGGGCCCGGCAGTGACCCCGCGGCCACCACCTGCCCGACAGCCGCCGCCCCGGTCGCGGTCACCGACTACGCCTATGACGACCTCTACCGCGAGCTGGCGCTTCCGAAGCTGGCTGTCGGAAAGGAAGTGCTGCTGTGGGAGGGGCGAAACGTTGCGAAGGGGCAGGTGGTCAAGGTCATCGACGAGTGACACGACCAGCGCTGTGGATCAGGCCACGAACGCCTCGATCTGCAGCGCGAGTGTAATAGGGGAGAGACCAAGACGTGTAATAGGGGACAGACCACGATTTTGGGGCCCCGCCGCACTGGAGCACGGCATATCGCAACGGGAAGAGTAGGCAGCGAACCGCGACTTGGAGCGAGGAATTGACCGTAATGCGTCCCCCTTCTCTTCCATCTCCTCTCGTCCGAGATGGCATCGATGTTGGCGTCGGCGAGTTTTCCCACTGCCGGCTGCCGCAATAGACCGGATGCGTGAAGCGGTGGGGGGCGCTTGGCAGCGCGGATAACCAGGAGGGAGCGTCTGGTTCGCCCCGCAGTCGGCACTGCACGACGAAGAATCGTTAAGTCGGCAATCAACATGGAGAGCACTATCTATGTCAGTCCAGCAGATGATTCGCGCCCAGATCGAGGGCGCGCTCTGGGAGTGCTGTCCGTGTGAAGTCGTCTGCGCGGTTGAGGGGGCCCCGTGGCTGGAGAAGACCTTGCAACTGTGTTACGAGGACGCCGTGGCCTTTGCGAAAAAGGACCCCGCTGCGAGGGGGAAGCCCGAGACGGTCGTCGCAAGTTACACGTCATTCAAGGCGGTGCTGCACTATCGCTTGGCCCATGCGTTGCTGTTGGCAGGGACGCGTCCGGGCGGTACCGCCGATAGCGAACCCTACGCAATGCTGGTGTCCAGTCGCGGCAAACTACTTTCGGGCGCCGAATTGCACCCCCGATGTCGCATCGGGCGGCGTTTCGTGCTTGATCACGGCGTCGGAACGGTATTCGGCGAAACGACCGAACTGGGCGACGACTGTTATGTGCTGGGCGGTGTCACGTTGGGTGCGGCTGGAATCGCCGGGAACCCTGCCGGCAAACGCCATCCCACTGTGGGGCATCGCGTTCAGATCGGCGCGTTCGCGCGGGTCTTCGGAGCCGTGTCGATTGGCGACGACGTGTTCATTGGCCCGCATAGCGTTATCACCCAAGATGTGCCGCCCTCCTGTTCGGTGACGGTCCGTACAAGCCACCAAGTCATCCGTGTCAGATGTACGCAGGCCACTCCACAGAGTGGTTGTTCAATTGCGGTTGACTCTCAGAAGATTTCCAAGATGGTTGCAGAGCAATGAATATGATCGGAAGAACGACGCGCAAGCGCTACTACGAGGATCCGTATCTTACCCGTTGCCCAGCTCATGTCGTGCGCAGCGGGGGGGACTACATCGAGTTGGACTCAACAGTGGCCTACCCCGAGGGCGGGGGGCAGGAGTCCGATCGCGGGTTGATCCATTTGCCTGATGGGCGCCGCGTTCGCTTTGTGGAGGCAAAACGGATGTATGGCTACGCACCGCGTTTGGACGGGTTTCCGGACATACAGGTCGATGGTGTGATTTGGCACATGATCCACCCCGACGATTGGTTCGTTGCGGCCGGAATCGTTGAGGGTATGCCAGTCAGTGTCGAGATTGACGTCGAGCGACGCGCACGGCTGACCTTGAGTCATACCGCATCGCATCTCGTCTACGTCGGGATTGGTCTCTACCGACCAGACGCCATACCCGGAATTCTCGGCTGTCACATCAAGCCGGAGGGCGCGCGGTTTGACTTCAAGGTAGCGGAGCGTTTTACACCAGAAGACGTCGAGGCGATCACGGCCTTCGCAAACGATTTGGTTTGCCGTGACGCTCCTGTTCGCGTCGAGCCGCACGCGGTTCATGCCGACGCACGGATCTGGCGCTGCGAAGCCCACCAGATGCCATGCGGAGGAACACATTTGGCATCCACCGGTTCTATCGGCCCCCTGAAAGTCAGGCGTAAATGCCTCGGTGCAGGGAAAGAACGACTGTCGTGCGAGTTCGTCGATGCGGCGCTGGATCTGATGCCCTATCAGCGGCCCGATGCCACCGTCCCACCCGGCGCTGATTCTTGAGGACGAAGTTCATATGCAAGCCACTGCGATCATTCAAGGTGCGGGCAATCCTAGAAAACGTTGGGTAGAGAGCTTCGTCACCGCCGTTCTGTTCATGGTGGTTTGCCTGAGCTGGGGCACGACTTGGCTGGGAATCAAGATCGCGGTCGAGAGCGTCCCGCCGCTGACATCCGCTGGATTGCGCTTTCTGATTGCGTTTCCGTTGTTTCTCGGCTTTGCGAAGCTGCGTGGGGAGTCGATCTTTTTCCCGAGGGAGAATGTCGGGTTCTTCGTTTTCGTGACGCTCGCCTACTTCTCGATTCCCTACTATTTGCTGAACTACGGCGAAACCTATGTGTCCTCGGGCTTGACCGCGTTGTTGTTCAGCACCATGCCGGTCTTCATCCTGATTTTTTCGGCGATCTTGTTGCACGAACGAATCCATCTGACACAGGTCCTGGGCATTGCCATTGGTTTCGGCAGCCTCGTCATGATCGTCAAGAGCCAAGGACTGCTTCTCAACTACGCGGAGGCATTGGGTGTCCTCGCTATTCTGGCTGCCGCGGTCATGCATGCGCTGTGTTATGTGCTTACTAAGAAGAAGGGCGCGGCGATCAGCGTGATCACCTTCAATACACTCCCAATCGGTCTTGCCGGAGCGATGCTGCTAGTCGTTGGGCTGTGGCTGGAACAGCCCGCTTTCTCGGAGTTCACGCAGCGCTCATGGGGTGCGCTGCTCTATCTAGGCTTGGTCGCCTCGGTCGGGGGCTTCATCGTCTATTTCCATCTCCTGAAGCGCTTGAGCCCCGTCGTTTTGTCATTTGTTTTCATCATATTTCCGGTGTTCGCCGTCGTGATCGGTGCATGGTACGAGGGGGTCCCGATTTCAGGTGATCTGGTCATGTACACGGCTCTGCTGCTGATTGGCTTTTCGATCACCAAGGTGCCAGTTGGCACGCTTCGCAAGTCGAAGTAGAGGGCGGACGATATGGTGGTGCTGACCGACGACACTCTTCGATGCATCTACGCGCATGCGGCGAGCACCTATCCGGAGGAGTGCTGCGGATTTGTGTTTTCAGACGGCTCGGTGCATCAAGGCGTCAACATTCAAAATGAGTTGAATGAGCTGAGTCCAGGCGTATATCGTCGCAGCGCGACAAACGGTTATACGTTCTCGGTAGCCGATACCGTACTCCTGAATGGCAGTTTTCGCGGTAAAAATCCAGTAGTGATCATTTATCACTCGCACCCGGATGTCGGGGCCTACTTCAGCAAGGAAGACCAGGACAAGGCCTTGTTCATGGGGGAGCCGGTTTTTCCGGTGACCTATCTCGTTGTTGATGTGCGAGCGGGTGAAGCGCGCGGTGCCAAGTTGTTTCAATGGGAACAGGGTTGTTTCAACTGTTGCCAGGAGTTTCCATACAGCCCGTCAATCATCGGTAATCGAGGCGAATCATGAAAGCAGTGACGTTTCCAGAGGTTCTGGCGAAAGTAGCCAGGCTACCGGCCAACCGGCTTGAAGGCGATGGTCGAACCACACGCGAGGTCATCGAGGATATTTGCGCGCGCCACGATAAACTGCGCGCTCATCTCTTTTATGAAAACAATTCACTCAAAGAGCATTTCCTGCTGACCTCGGCAGGGAGCTTGGTCGACCCGGACGGTGAGCTTCCCCAGGGCAGTGAAATCGATATCATGCTGGCCACCTCGGGTGGGCTGGACGTGGACCACCTGAGCAATGACGAAATTCGGCGATATGTTCGGCACATTACGCTCCCGGGTGTTGGTCGCGAAGGTCAGCTACGGCTGAAAAGAGCCAGGGTGCTCGTCATCGGCACGGGTGGGCTGGGCTCGCCGGTTTGCCTGTATCTGGCGGCGGCCGGCGTTGGAACCATCGGACTGGTTGATTTCGATGTGGTCGAAACAAGCAACTTGCAACGCCAGGTTGTGCACGGGAACAGCACGCTGGGCATGCCGAAGGTGGAGTCTGCCAAACGACGGATGCAAGACCTGAACGCGAACATCCAGGTCAATACCTTCACCTGCGCGATTGACGGAGACAACGCAGCCGATTTGATTGGCCAGTACGACATGGTGGTCGATGGGACGGATAATTTCTCCAGCCGCTACCTGGTGAACGACGTGTGCGCTTCACTCGGCAAGCCGCTGGTCTATGGCGCAATCCATCGATTCGAAGGGCAGATGAGCGTGTTCAATCATGGCGGCGGCCCCTGCTACCGCTGCCTGTTCCCAAAGAGCCCCCCAGCGGAGTTGGCGCCCAACTGCAGCGCAGGTGGCGTGATCGGTGTATTGCCGGGCGTTGTTGGACTCATTCAGGCGACAGAAGTCGTCAAGTTGATCCTGGGCATCGGGGAGTCCCTGTCCGGACGCTTGTTGCGCTTCGATGCGCTGGCAATGAGATTCAGCGAAGTGGGCTTCAAGCGGCGTCCGGATTGCCAGGCATGCTCCCCTGCGCGTGCGGTAGTGGCGATTGAGATGGAGGTCGGGTGCGCCAACCTCGGAACAGGACGCCCGATGCTCGCGGAGGAGCATTATGTCGAGCCGCTGGCGTTGAAGCGGGTGATGGAACAGGCTCCAGAGGAAGTCGTGGTGATTGACGTACGCGAACCCAACGAGCTCGAGGTGTGCGGACTGCAGGGTTCGCTCAATATCCCGCTGGCCGATCTCGAAGAACGGCTTTCCCAGCTTGACCCAGATATGACGCATTACCTCGTATGCTATGCCGGCGTCCGAGCGGAGCGAGCTGCCATGACCCTGATCGGGAACGGTTTCCCCAACGTGAAAGTGATGAGCGGCGGTATGAAGCGCTGGGTTCGGGACATCGACCCGGACATGCCGATTTACTGATCTCGAGTGGTGGCGCGTCGCATGATTTGCGAATCCATACTTCAGGCGTTTGGCCAGACGCCGATCGTAAGGCTCGGGGCGCTTTCCTTCGAGCTGGGCATCAATGTGTTTGCCAAGATGGAGTCACTCAATCCCGGTGGCAGCCACAAAGTACGCATTGCCCTGGGAATGGTGATGGATGCCGAGCGAAAAGGCGTTCTGGTCCGCGGCAAAGGGCAAACCATCATCGAGCCCAGCGGGGGTAATACCGGCATAGGTTTGGCTATCGTCGGGAATATTCTGGGGTATCGCGTGGTACTTGTGATTCCGGACAACTACAGCCCCGAGAAGCAGAAGCTCTTGAGACTCTACGGTGCAGAGGTGGTGTTGTCCGACAGCCGTATGGGAAACAACTCCCATGGTCAGAAAGCCATGGAATTGCAGTTGGAGAACCCGGAGTATGTGATGCTCAACCAACAACGCAACTCCGCCAACCCGGAAACGCATCGAACGATGACGGCACCGGAGATCATCCGTGCCTTCGGTGACAGACGTGTAGATTGCTTTGTAGGCGGCATCGGTACCGGCGGGCACATCACCGGAATCGGCGAAACACTCAAGGCGCAGTGGCCCGGGCTGAAGGTGTTCGGGGTCGAACCCGAACAGTGCGACTTGCTGAATGATCATCATGCGCCTCACGATATTCAGGGCCTGTCGATCGGCATCGTTCCTGAAATCCTGAACCTGTCGGTGCTGGATGGGATGCTCAAGGTCTCTAAGAGCGAGTGTTTGGATAGGGTGCGGTGGACGATGGCGAACGACGGCATTAGTCTTGGCATCTCGTCCGCGGCGAATCTGGCGGCGATCTCCAAGCTCTCAAGAGACCTGCCACCGGATGCGGTGGTATTGACCATGGTTTACGACGGCGTTGAATCCTATTTGGCGGATTTCGGTTGAGCGCATTCGCGACGCGTGTTCTGCGGGTGCGAGCACATCGATGCGGTCGTCCGGTAGCCCGATCAGCGGACGTGCAGGACGAAGGGTTAAAGCACCCGCGCCCCTTGCAGGCGTAACTTTCGCGCTCGGGGGACCGAGAGCCGATCGCTATTTTGTCCTGCGAGACACAGCCGCCCGCTGGCCGTGGTCGTGAGTACGACAGGCGTGCGCGCGCCCGAGACGCGCCCCGCGATCGGCGCGATGAGCCAATCCATCTCGGTCCGCCACCAGCGCCAAGAGGCGCCGAGTGCGTCCCGCAAGGTCGGTATCAGGGCAGTTGGCTGGGCACGTCGTGCCGAGGGGCGG
>NZ_JBQWSN020000056.1:0-6424 GCF_052598215.2 Thauera sp. ZXT1-4
ATCACGCCCTCTTCGGGCTGGGCGTCGGCTATACCGATGCGCACCTGCTGGCAGCTACCAAGCTATCACCGGGTACCCGGCTCTGGACGCGCGATCGGCGCCTGAGCGCAGCCAGTATTCGTTTGGGCTTCGCCTATGCGTTGCCCCATTGATTGGCAGAATGGAACAAGCATGCACACGACCAACCAACACAAGGTCGGAATGGCCGTCAAAAATGACCGTCTGACGATCGAACCGACAGCTCAGCCGCTTTATACCCTCGATGAGCTGCTCGCTCAGTGCAACGCTTCAGCCGAAATTTCGACAGAGGATCGGGAGTGGCTTGATGCTCATCCGATCGGCGGTGAGCTGTCCTGATCAGTCGGGGAACAGGTGGAGAGCGTGAGAACTGTCGGAAACGTACGGCTCGCCCAGTCAGCGTTCAACCTTCTGGCGGGTCTTCCCGTATCGTGCGGCCAGTGACGCCTTCTGGGTCGCTTACGGCCTCAGTCCCGCCGTGTGTCTGCATCGACGTCATCCGACTGCAGTGCTTCAGAAGCACCACTGCATTCAGCGTTGGCTACCCATAGCCGGTTAACGGCTTGGGTGGAGAGGTTCATTTTTCAGTTGTTCTGCACCACGCAGTAAAGACGAGGCAGATACGCCCAGTGCGTCCGCAATGCCGAACAACGTACTGATCGTCACGATTGTTTCTCCGCGTTCGACGCGGCCGATCACGTTTCGGTGTAGCAGGGCTGCTTCGGCAAGCTTCTCTTGAGAGATCCCCGCTTGAAGGCGTGCATCCCGGACGGCAAGGCCGAGTGCTGCGATTCGCTGGTCTTGTTGTGTAAGTGGTTTTTGCGCCATCCGTGCAGTGTCAGAGTGCACGCGTGCATGTTCTACACCTCAAAATGTGCTACCTTTAAAGGTACATTAGGGCCTAGAATGTTGTGCTGTTTGTGGAGGTGGAAATGAACGAGAGACCTGAGCGCTTGAGTGGCGGAGAGCTGGAGTACGCCTTTTTGAAGGCCTGTGGGATCGACGTAGTCGGCTCACCGCAAGGCCCGTTCGCGATCTATAACAATGGCTCTTTGTGCATTTCTCGATGGGCGATGAGCAACACGGGCTTCGAAAAGGTCGAATGGACCAGCTGGCAAGATGAAACCGTACTCTTGCCCTTCCAGCTGGCGGCCGATGTCAGGGCAGACCTCGTCTGGAAAGGGCATGAACTGACCTGCAAAATTGACGATGTCGTTGTTCAAGGCCGTAGCTACCCGGAGGCAGTGATGCGAGGCCTTGTGGCGTATCACACAAAAAGGAAGACCTTGCCAGCAGGTCGGCCGGCTGCTGCTGGCCGCTGACGAGCGCACCCACAGGCACTGCCCGGTTGGTGGTATCCCCCCGTGGCTTGGAGGTATGGAGCACCCCTGTGGGTAGACCACAGCCACCGGCTTGATCGTCGTTTGCTTCGAAGCGATACTGATTCGGGACTCACGGAGAGGGCAATCATGACAAAAGTCTTCACTGTCTCGTTCTCGGACAATGAGACGACGCCGGAGCACATCGAGGCGAGGTCCGCCGAGTTGGGCATCACGCCCGAGATGCTGATCCGACGCGCCCTTGCGGCGCATCTCGGGGAGTACAGACTTCAGGAGGTTCCGCCTGGGACGAAGGCCAAGAGCATCACGGACTTTCTGATGCACTCGGGCGTACTCAAACCTGGCACGGGGCAGGATGAGCTATGCCTGAGATCAAAGTCCCCGAGACAGGGGGCGTTGTAATACGTGCTTTGGACGAAACGGCGTCGACTGTCCAATGTCTCGCACAGCGCGATGGAAGCCTGGAAGGTCCCGCGGGGAAGGAACGGCTGGATCCGACCCGTTGCGGTCATTCCGCACCTCGGCGGATCAACGGCAGGTATCTGAGTGGAGCAGTCGCCCAACGTGACTGCATAGGGACAGTAGCTCGGCCACGGCTGACGGTGGCTGGGCTGGCCGCGTCAGGCAGGAATGGTAAAGATTCCTGCCGCTCGGCAATCAATCGCGAAGCTAGCCTGGCGCGGGCGGGACGTCCCGCCCGTGGTTGTCCTATTGCCGCTGGATGCCCCGGCTATGCCGTTCCTTTGACGATGCGAAGAGCCCGGCACACTCGGCCCTCAGCGTGCATCCATCGCATTCTTCCAGGTACAGATTCTTGTAGTCGGAAATGCTCTGCCGGGCGAAGGCCCGCACGGGTTTGGGAACGACACACAGCGGCAAGTTGTAAATCGAGACCTGCATTTCGCGATAGTGCATGCGCCGCACGGCCTCGGTGAGTTCGTCCGCGTAGTCGAGCGGATCGATCCATAGCTCGTCCCAGTTCTTCTTCACGTACCCCATGTTTTCCAAGCCCATCAGGGCAACATGGCTCACGAAGGGCAGGTTCCGGTAGATGAAGTCCATGAGGGGCACGAGCCGGGGGATCGTCTGCATGTGTAGCACAACGCGGATCTCAACGCGAAGCCGGTACCGCGCGGCGTTATAGAGCCCCGCCATGGTCTCGGCGAATGCACCCTTGGCCTGCACGATCCAGTCGTGGATGGACGGCGTATCGGCGTAGAGCGGGATTGCCACGAGGAAGTCGTTGGGGACCACCGCCGCGAGCTTGCGCACAAGCGCCGGATCCGAAAAGGTCCTGCCATTGGTCAGCATCGTGAGCGCAACAGAAGGGAAGCGCTGCTTGATCTCGTCGAGGATGCGCACCAAGCCGTCACCGAGGAGTGTCGGTTCGCCCCCGGTGATCCCAAAGCTCTCCGGCGGCGAAGGGATCAGATCGAGTAGCCGCAAGTGCTCATCGATCAACGACGGGATGTCATCATCCGCAGGTGGCTGCGAACACATCAAGCAGTTGCTGTTGCATTGCCCGGTCGCGAAGATCGCATTGAAGCGCGATTCCGGACGATAGAGCGTATGCGTAAAGCCGTTCGGTGAGACGGCAATGATGCTGTTCGGGCTAACCGTGGCGAGCTCCGACAAGCCGGACAACACCGGCACTCCCAATCCATCGGGGACGAGGTGTTCGGCGCCGTCCTCAACCAGGATCGCGGCAAAGCCGGCGGCGTCATTCGCGCCGACGGCGGGATCCGATTTACGCACCAACAGGAATTCATCGGCGCGCTGTGCAGCGGCCTGAGGCGAGAAGACGATCCGGCCGAGCCGGCGCTCTGTAATGCCCGTTGTGTGGCTCGCCTTGCGGCGCAGGGTAATGATCTGTTCCATGAGAGTCAGTCCGGCAGTTTGAGCCGTTGTACGTCGTCGCGGTTCACCCATGCCCACAAGATCCGCCGCAGGTCATCGTCGGCGCCGTCGACCAAGCGCATCAGGTGCTCGATCACCTGCTTGTTACGTCGGCAAAAGCTTCCCGGCGCCGGGCGGATACCGAACGGGTCACCCTGGGTGCGGTAATTGCGCACCGGATCCGCGCCACAGAAAGGCTGGTAGGCGCAGTCGGAACAGCCGGGCAGCGATTCGGAGCATGCCGAAGCAGCGAGCGTCTGCATCGTCTCGCCGAAAAAGATGTCGTCGTAGCTGTCTTCGAGAACACTTCCGAGGCGGAAGGTCGGGTCGCCAGACTCGGCGAGCATGCGCGCCTCATCGGAGACATAGACGTCGCCTTCGTAGTTGTACACGCAGACACCGAAGCCGGCCCCAGCGGGCGACTGGAGATCCACGAAACCGATCGTCCAGGGGGTCAGGGCCTTGGTGAGCACCATCGAGGCGAACGATTCCGAGAAGGTCCGACCGTCGCGATTGATCTGGATAATGTAGTCCAGCACCTGCTTGTAGAAGGCAAAAAATTCGTCCGAGGAATAAGCAAGCGCCCCGGCGCTCTTGATGGCGAAACCGTATGGGTTCAGCTCGCGCACGAAGAGGGACCCCATGTCCATGCGCAAGTATTCGTCCACGATTTCCTTCGGGTATTTGAGGCTTGCCCGCGTCGTGGTCATGAGCGCAGAGACCGAGTGCTTCCCGAGGGCTTCCTGAGCCCGACGAATATTGCGCGTGACGGCCTCGTGCGTTGGCTTGCCATTACCGAACGGTCGGTTCTTGTCGTGGAGGTATTGAGGCCCATCGAGCGACGTCGAGATGATGACACCTTCGTCGCGGCACCAGTCGAGGTGCTTATCCTCCAAGATCGACAGGTTCGTGCACAGCACGAAATCGATCTGCTTGCCGATGTTCGCATTGAGCGCTTTGGCGCGTGAAACTGCTTCCTGCAAGAGATCGAACCGCACGAGCGGCTCACCGCCCTGGAACTCCATTGTGACGCGATCGGTGGGGGCCGCGAGCATGAAGCGAATGGAACGGTCGAGCACCTCCGGCGACATGTCGAAAGCACCGCGGTCGGCAGCCTCGCCCTGCCTCGACACCTGGCAGTAGGGGCACGACTGGTTGCAGCGCAGTGTCGTGACGAAGATGTGGAGCTTCGTGAAGCCGTCGAGAAACGACTTCTTCGTGAACCACTTTGAGGCCAGAACGTCTTCACCCCAGGAACCAGAACTGTCGCGCAGCATCTGGCGCGCAAGCAGGTCCATGTACGGGGGAGAAGAGGGGGGCAGGCTGCCGCCCACGAACTGGGAAAACTGATCCGGTGTGAGAATCAGGTGCTCGCCTGCATTGTTCGTCAGGAACGCTCGACCATCTGGCCAGCGTTGAAACCTGAAGGGCATGAGCTTGTAGCCCCCTGAAGGCTGAAACGCTTCCAGGGGTTCAAATTGGGTATTGGCCATGGGAAGTGCTCAAGGCCTCATTCGGCCTGAAGGTGCAACTCCGCAGCTTTATCCAGCGCGTAATTCAGAAAACTCAGCAGAACTTCGCGGCTGTCGGCTGCGTGCTTGGACAGGACCGAGATCGTCAGCCGCGCACAGTCGCCTGCTAGCGGCTCCACCCTGACGGTGCAGTAGTCCTTGTAGGCGGCGCGAGCATCACTGATCGCTTTGCGCGGATACAGCGCATGGTCGATGACACGAACGATGTCCATATCACGCGATCTCGGCTAGATCGAGGTGGCCTCGGCCTGCGCCAAATGCCTTGGTGAGCAGGACATCGCGCTCAGCGCTGGTTTCCCGCAGGACGATCTGGCGTGTCTGCTGGTCGATCAGCGCATTGCAGAACTCACGGGCCACCGTTTCAAGGTCGGTCGCATCCGGTTTCTTGGGACGCAGCTCTGCGTAGATGCGCCCAGCGTCCTTGTCCTGGGTGAGGTACAAAAACGCCCGTTCCGTGCCCCAGTAAGCAGTCTTGAAGATCGCTGCTCGGTCAAACAGACTCGCGTCGATTTCGACTACCACGAATTGCCCGAGCTCATCGAGCTTCCAGGAAAAACCAGCCCCCGCAGGGGCTGAAGGCGAAACATCACGCATCAGTTAGTACCGACTCGAAAAGTGCGACTGGTGAGACTGGTGCGAGGCATGCGAATAATGGGACGAATGCGAATAGTGATAGCCCGGCAGGGTTTCCGGAGCGGCGCTCAGCAAAACCGGCGAAGACGCGGAAACCGTCGTTTGGGCGGCACTCGCGTCGCTCGGCATCGTGCCGGTGGCGAGAGCCACGGTGGCGGCAAGCGCAACACCCAGGACGGCTTTGCGGACCTTCTCGGTCTTCGATAGAACGGACGCGAGGCCCTTCTTCACCTTCGGCAGGAAATTCATGTTGACCTCCAAAGTTGGCGCGAACTCAGTACCGACTTGAGTAATGCGAGCGGTGGGAATAATGCGACCGATGGGAGTAGTGCGACCGATGGCCGAAAAAGTCTTTCGAGCTGCCTTCATCCACGGCGGTTTGCAGCAGAAGCGGGGCCGATACGTGCAGTTCGTCCGCAGCGGACACGGGCGCCGGACTTGCCAATGTGATCGCTGCACATGACACCGCAACCTTGACGCCAGTCCGGGTCACTTTTTCCAGCTTCGACAGGCACAGCCCGATCTTCTTGACGACCTTGGGATACATGGCGCCCCTCCACCATGAAATAATTAGTAATACTGTACCTCATCGCATGCCGGACGTCATTAGAGCAGTAGTCAGGCATGCCGGTCACCGCAAACCATGCACACGTCGTTGACGAAGCGGCCTCTTGTCGGCCTGCGTCAACCGGGCACTCACGCGAAGCAACAGTGATGCATCACTTGCCGAAGTAGGTCATCCGGCAGGTTTCAGAGCCAAGTAGACCTTTGAGTGACGGCTTCAAAGAACAGCAGATGGACCGCTCTTGGCCGCTGTCTGCCATGAGTGGTCTGGCGACGAGGTCGTTTAGGGGCATGGCGCGGCGTGATTAGACAAAATGAACCATTTTGTCTAATGTCCAGACCCCACCCCCAGCAACGGCGCGGCTTTGCGCCGCGTTTTTTCGCCAAACATTGGACAAAACGATGAACGACCGCAAACACCTCACCGCGCGCGAGGTCGAG
>NZ_JBQWSN020000057.1:0-6261 GCF_052598215.2 Thauera sp. ZXT1-4
TGCGCCGCGGCTATCCGGTCGCGTACAAGCCGGTGGCCTAACTAAACGGCATTGGCATAACGACCCTTATGGAAAGCTTTCCATAAGGGTCGAGTCCAGCCAATGACGCATGAGCAAATGAAGGACCTGACCCCGTGCGTTTCGTTAGCCCCCATGGAGGTGCCATGGCAATATCCATAAGCCCATCCTTCCGAGACTCCAAGCTGGATTCTCCATCCACCGATGACGTCATTGACGTCTACGAGGACCGTGTTCGGAACTGGCTCTTGGCCCCTGCAAAAGTTCTTCTCGAGCAGGAGCACGGCGGGCCTGCGGCTTTCTGCATACTTCTCACGTACTTTGAAGGGGCTTGCAGCTATGCAAGGTGCCAGTCCTCCAAGAACCGATCAAAGGAGTTTTTCTCCCGAGGCTTCGTGGATGTATTTAAGTCCTCGAACGTACCCGAAACGCTTCTATTGAGAGTGGGGGATCTTCTTTACTCTGATGCTCGCTGTGGATTCTTTCACGATGGAATGTTCCGCGAGCGTGTCTATTTCGCAGAGATGAATCGCGACATCGTGATCACTCTCCCGAAGAAGGATGGGGGTCTTGATCTCCAAGGGGAGATAGCGTCTGTGCTGATCGACGTTCGGCGCTGTTACTCCGCCGTTCTTCGCCACTTCGATGCTGCAATCACCCGCCTTCGCGACCCTCAGAGAGTTCCGGAGCGTGATGCGTTCGTTGGGTTTTTCAAGAGTCAATGTGACTGGGAGAAGGTAGGGCCCGTGATTGGACTCCACGAACCGACCGCACAAAATTGCGAACGAGCGCTTGCAGGGGGTCGTCAAAACGCTGTGGATTTCGCCGTCCGTTGAAGGCGCGCGTTGAGCGACAACTTTCCTCGAAGCTCAATGGCGGCTCCGGGTCGATACCGCCAGTTCGATGAGGTCTGAACCTACCGCTCGGATCGGATGAGCGCAGTGCGGCAGCAGTAAGTCGCAGTGCTGCCGGTCAATCGACACATTCTGGACGACCGCGTGGCTGAGCCGTTCGCATAGCGCGGTATGGAAGATTTCAGAGTGAAGCAGTCGTTTGAATGACGATTCTGTTGCTAAGACGGAAGGAAACTGCTGACGGAATTGGATAGTTGTTCATAACTGCCGACGCCCGCTTCACACGGCGTTGCATCACGTCGCAGTCAGGTTCCCTAATATCGCCCTTGAGCTTGCCTTTAGCGTAGTGCATCTGCCACTTCGCCGATCGGTATTGCCCGAGAAGAGGTCCCACGATTCCCCGGAGCAGTCGCCGAGCAAGTCACTCAAGGGGGTTTGCGATGTGGTAACGCTGCTTCGGGCTACGCCCTTCGCAGCGTTACCACATCGCACATCGGGGATCAGACTATTTAGCCAAGAACTCAGCGAACCCAAGCGCGCCCCTCAAAGCCGCTGATCATGACCATCAATCAGCGCGATCATGTCGTTGGACTGCTTGATCATGAAGAATGGAATCTGCACTTTGTAGAGGCTCTCCCACATGCCAGCATAGAAAGCACTATCGTGGCGTCCAGATTGAAGGATGCGAGGATTCTGGCCGATGACTTCCTCACGACCATAGCCAGTGATACGGACGAATGCCTCATTGACATCCAGGATTATCCCGTTCCGATCTGTGATTGCGATTCCCTCTCGGCTGTTGGCAAAGACACTCGCCCACAACCGAAGTGTCTCATCAGTCCGCTTACGCTCCGTGATGTCTTGGAACACGATAAGAGAGCCATCGAACTGCCCATCAGGGTCGAAGCGAGCCGTAGCGCTAATGCGACTCCAGCACGCTGAGCCGTCCTTGCGCCGCCAGCGAAGTTCGTAGTTTCCGCTCTCACCCCGCCTGCGCTTCTCAGTTTCCTCGGCAAAGCGCCCCAGGTCCTCGGCCTCAGACCAAACCAAGTCGCCTGCCCACACCCCGTCTAGTTCATCCGGGGAATAGCCAAGAATTCGGAGCATGGCTGGATTGGCAAAACGCGCGACGAAGTCCGCATCGAGCACCAAGATTCCATCGCTAATCTCGTTGACAATCAGGCGATACATTTCCTCGTCAGCTTGCATTTCATTCCTTCTCGTCTGAATTGTCTTAGATTCAAGAAGAATTATTATATTAACAGGCCCGCACTCCACCTCCTCACAAGAACAGATCAGCCAAAAAGAAAGCCCAGCGCACCTCGTGAACGGAGGTGTGCTGGGCTTGCGATCAGAGTCGAATCGGCATGGTGCCGACTCGATCTACATCACTCAAGCGGCTTGGGGCCGCTTCAAGAAACGCTCCAACATGAGCTTGGCAACATCGTTGGTCGCACTGTAACTGACGTCTTCACCGAACGGGTCCAACGTGTACCCGAACCAGGTTTGACCTTCGAACAACCGCCTGCTGCACACGACACCATGACGGTTAATTGTCATCTCATCAGGCTTTCCGGGCAAGGCATCCCTCCAGTGAAAATCGACCCGCGTTGAGGTGGCCTTCCTGATAAATCCCGCAAACTGCTCCGAGTTCTGCATGAAGGCCGCTTCGTTGGGCGCGATAGATGCAACGATTTCCTGTGCCGACTTCGCCATGTTCGTTCTCCTGTCGACCATCCACGCTCACTCGACCCAAAAGAACGCATCGTCCGAGACAGACGTTGGGGCTTGACCTCGCAACGTGACGCCGACCTCCGGCCGCAGCACGATCCCGTTACCGACCCGGTAGAGCGAGAACGCGAGTGCATCTGAATCAAAGTGGATATGCGCGCACGGCACCTGGTCGATCCCATTGACGGGGTTCGTCCCGACCTCCATCGTCACCGACAGAAGCTGGTCGAGGTCACCCTCACCCTGCCCTGCCGTAAGGAACAATTGACCCGAATGCAAGCGTTGGTCATCGACCTCCATGACATGAGTGGGTTCCAGATCGGCAAACGCGTACGAGGCCCAGTGCTTGACAGGCACCGAACTGGGTAGCGCTGCCTTGTCTTGCTCAGGCTTGGCCAGTGCTCGAGCCAATCCCTCACGCAACGTGGCGCGGACCGCTTCATCGGTCACTTCCTCAAGCCGACCTTCAACCTGTAGAAGCAACTGCTGAACAGCGCGTTCAAGGCTACCTTCACTGAGCGCCCGTTCCAGACCACTGCCATCCGCGATCGCCGCAGCCGATGAACGATGCACGACGACATGCTTCCCAATGAACAAGCCATTCCCGCCGAATTCGTGGAGCCGTGGCTTGCTGCAGTGATACGCACCTTCAGTCTCGATCGACGTGAGCTCGTGGCCATCATCAAACAGTTGAGCCAACTCGAAGAGCACCGTAAGTTCCGGCCGATCATCATCGAAGGCTTGCCCATCGAGCACCTCGATTACCTTTTCTGAGGAGTGCCCAAAGTGCTCGGCAAGCAGCACCGCGCAGGCTTTGATGCACTCACGGGCACCCTCGGTGACCGCGAGTTCGTACGATTCAGCCAGTTCGACAAGCGCCTCGTGGATCTCATCCCAGCGCAGGCAACTGCCCTCTGACATCTCCGCGATGTACGCCTGCCCGTTGCCGGGATACGCAGCATCCAGATCAGCACCGCCAAAAAGCGCCTGAATGACGCCGGTGACCTGCTTCAGGTTGAGGACACCCGTCCAGTCGTAGTAATTCTGTGCCATCTTCGTTCTCCATTCATTCCGAAAGAAATGGCGAACACTCACCCCCTGGCGGGAAGTGACTGTCCGCCGAGGGTGGTCGGGGCATTTCGCCCCATTGAGTTAGATTGCTACTTGCCTAGATCAGAGCGCCGCCCTGGATACATCCAACTCCAGATTTGCCTCTGCTACCGGCATCCAGTAGCAGTCCGTATCGAGGAGATAGCGCCGGCCCGTTGCGTACAGCGAGCACGGTTCGGACGGCTGATACAGGCCCGTCACACGCTGCTTGAACTGCACGCCATAGTCGTTGGTGTAGATCACGGGGTCGCCAACGCTAAAACGAAGCGCATCACCGTTTTCAGGCGCAAAAGGCTTGTCCCTGTCATGCTGAGCGATCACCCGCTCGGCCCACGCCCAGTGGCTACTCATGATGAGCCTCCACAGGCACCCCCAGAACCTCGGCGAGGCCCTTGAAGCTTGAAGGCACGCCAGCCGTCGCTTCGGGATCGGATGCAAAGGCGTCATGGTCGAACACGGCCACCTCGACACCTGGATCGCAGGCGATGTCGGCAACTCCGCCGCTAAGGCTCACCAGCACCCGCTTCGCCTCGTGGTCATCGACCGTATTGAGTCGCTCGCACAGCACATCGACCTCTTCCATGTTGAGGGGCCGCAGCACCTCCCCTTCGGTTGCGATCGAATGCTCCAGAGGCGTACCCGAGATGCCGGTACGCGCCCAGAAGCGCAGGGCTGCCAACACCGTTGCCAACTCGCGTTGAGAGAACACCATGATCAGGCCTCCACCACGCGAGACAGCCTGCCGCACACCGCATCGATGCCTTCCAGCCAAAAGGCCAGAAGCAGACTCGTGCGAGGCTCAAACTGCGAGTAGCTCGTGCTGACCCAGCTTTCGGCCAGTGCCAAGGCTTCCTCCTGATCATCCTCACGCGAACCGACTGCGTTCGCGCATCGGCTGCCCAGCGCCCCCTTCAGCAGATCGACACGATCCCAGTGCTCGTCTTCATCGAGGACGATGCGTCCGGCGTTAACCTCCTCTGCCAGCGCAGCGATCTCGCCTTCGTGCTTTTGGGCGAACGCCTCGAGTTCAGCCCGGTACTCCTCGATCGCTCTGGTAATCACGATCGACTTGAGCTTGGTGCGAACCGGACTCTCACCAGAATTGAGGCGATGCACCTCGCGCAACACCGCAACAACTTCGCAATGCCGCGGCTCGGTGACGTCGTAGTTCATCTCGATCACCGCTGCGAATTCGGCAAACGTGTAGCGCCGAAGAACACCCTTCGGCGGCTGGTGCGTGAGCAGAAAGCCGTAGGCTTGAAGCGCGTGAAACACCGTCTTGGCCTGGTCATCGCTGGCCAGGTAGTCATCCATACCGATCGTATCGAGATGAACGACAATCGGACTTGTGGTGATGCCCATATTTTTCTCCTTGGATTGAGGTTGAACTGCACCTCAGAGATGCGCTGGACGGGCGCATAAAAAACCGCAGCCAACCTTGTGTGGTTAAGCTGCGGCCGGAACCGAGAGCCGTTCTGAAGCCGACTCTCAAACTAACTACCACTGGATCACATCGGGATCGAAATTCGGCTCGGGTTTCGGACGAAAACGTGCCACGACCTCAGCAGCCTTTCGCTTGAACGACCGACCGCGCAAAACCAGAGGCGCCACCCGATAACCCAGCCATGACAACCGCTGGAGCCACCGTGTCCTCGCCACCAGCTCACCGACCACCAGGTCATCGACAACCTGCTTGAGAACCGCCTGGTGGGCCTCGCACGCGGGACTGTTGCACGGTCCGTAGTGTTGGCGGATCACAGGCCTCGCAAGATCGTCGAGACTGATCTCTGCCGAACTCCACATCGATGTGAGCTTCTCGCTCGATCTGAGACTGAGCAAGACGGTTTTCCCGTAGGACAACGCCCCAGCGTACCCGCCGATGCAATGATGCAGATCTTCGCCCTCCTGGAAGCATTCGGCTCGGGTCACCAGTTCCTTCACCGCAACGCCGTCATAAACTGACTGACGCAAACGGCGATGGATGAGTGGCTTGAGCATGTCTTCACGTGCCAGGCCAATCTGCTCGGTCAGGTACGCCTCAAGCCCATCGAACGGGTGGCCATAAACATCAGCCCTCGCCTCGATCGTAACCGTCCGAGCAACCCCGTAGTTCCCAGGCAGCGCTGAATCGTCGATGGTTGCGGCTGCGAAACTCACTTCTGGAGAACGACGATGGAGCAGGAGAGGCTGATGGCGGTGGTGGAGTCGCCGACTCAGCACCATGGCGAGGCGGCGGTTCAGCGGCGCGTGCATCGCGATGATGCATTCTGGCGCTCGCATGAGCAGCAGCGGTGCCGGCAAGGCTTGAGTATTCCGCAGTATTGCCAGGCCACCGGCTTGGCGCTGTCGACATTCCGCCATCGCATCAACCGACTGGCCGCCGCCGAGGCAGGGTCCGCATTGGGCGAAGGCAGCGGCCGCTTCATCGCACTTGCGCAGCCAGCCCCGAGGGTGCAAGTCGATGTGGTGGAGATCGATGTCGTGCTGCCCGATTCGATGACGCTGCGTCTGCATGGCGCGGCTGCGCGGCAGGTGCTCGATCGCGTGC
>NZ_JBQWSN020000058.1:0-5590 GCF_052598215.2 Thauera sp. ZXT1-4
ACGGCACCCAGAGCTACACCGCCAACGGCCTGAACCAATACACCACCGCGGCCGGCGCCACGCTCACCCACGACGCCCGGGGCAACCTCACCGGCGACGGCGTGTGGACCTACGCCTTCGACGCCGACAACAAGCTCAAGAGCGCGACCAAGACCGGCTACGCCGCCACACTCGCCTACGACGCCGAAGGCCGGCTGCGCCGGACCACCCTGGCCGGCGCGATCACCGATCTCGCCTACGACGGCGTCGATCTGGTGGCCGAGTACGACGGCGCGGGTACGCTCCTGCGCCGCTATGTGCACGGCCCTGGCGTGGATGAACCGCTGGTGTGGTACGAAGGCAGCACGACCACCGCCAAGAGCTGGCTCTACGCCGACCACCTGGGCAGCATCATCGGCACGGCCAACAGCGCCGGCACCAGCACCGCGATCCACAGCTACGGCCCATTCGGCGAACCGAACGTCACCACCGGCGTGCGCTTCCGCTACACCGGGCAGCAGTACCTGGGCGGGTTGAACCTGTACTACTACAAGGCGCGATTCTACTCGCCGGCCCTGGGGCGCTTCCTGCAGACCGACCCGATCGGCACCGCGGATGACCTGAACCTGTATGCGTATGTGGGCAACAACCCGGTCAACTTCAGTGATCCGACGGGGTTGGCTGCAGCTGATCTAAAGTTGTTTGCCGGAAAGGTCGGTGGAGTGATGATGGATGCCGGTCGGGCTGCGATGCCGACAGGTGAAGAGATTTCGGTCATGACCGGGATCGGCGGTGCTGCGCTCATCGAGCCGACGCCGTTTGGAGAGATCGGGTTCGCGGCGAGCGCCGGTGTCGTCGGGCTGCGTGGGCTTGGGCGTGCGGCTGATGTAATCTACGATGCCGCAAGGGAAGTAAAGGTCACCGCGGAGCAAGTGAAAAATATCGGTCGGTTTGAAAAGAAGCTGCCGGCGAACGCGAAGGAAAGTTTGAGTGTAAAGCCGCTCCCGAATGAGGGTGTTGCTGTCCAAGCTACTTCTCCCGGACGCGTACCTGGATCATCAGCTGTCTATGAAAAGCAGATCGACGCGGCGGGAAACACGATCCAGTACACGAAGACGACATACGATCCGGCGGGCAACATAGTGCACGTCAAGGACAAGCTCAACGGTGGAGTGTTCCCATGACTAGCGAGGAAACGAGGCGCCTTGCTCTTGTGCACGAGTTGCTTGAACTGACGATGCCCCTGGAGCGCGTCATTGGAGAACTCGCTTCGATGACTTGGGATTACGAGGGCGAAGGTGTTGAGCTAACGCAAGGACATCTAACCAGCGTGTTGCAGCGATATCTACGCGCCGAAGTGTCTGAGGCCGAGGTTGAACTGTGGGCGAACCAAGTCGAAGGGCGAGATGATGTTCAGCTTGACGCTAGTGCGGAAACGTTGATCGAGGAGGTTCTTCACGAGCTTGCCAATCCGTTGCTTACTCAGCAACTCGACCGTACCCGAGCAATGGAACTTGTGAGTAGATTGACCGCATCTGGATAGTTGAACTAAACCGCTGACGCGGTGGCCGCGAACCCAAGCGCCACCGCGTTTTTTCGTGACGTCTGCGCCGCCGACCTACCTTGAAACCGGGGATGTCCCCGCGTTCAAGGAGAAGTGTCATGAGCTCCTTACGTCAGCAGATGATCGACGCGATGGTGCTGCGCGGATTGGCACGGCGCACGCAGCAGGCCTACCTGTCGGTGGTCGCGCAGTTGGCCGCGCACTACCACTGCAGCCCCGACCGGCTCGATGGCGCGCAAGTCAAGGCCTGGCTGCTGCACCGGATCACCGAGCGGCACCTGGCCTACACGACCGTGAACCAGGCCGTGTGCGCGCTGAAGTTCTTCTTCGACACTGTGCTGGGCCGCAGGGCCGAAGCCATCACGATTCCCTACGCACACACGCCGCAGCGTCAGCCGGAGATCCTCTCGCGCGAGGAACTGGCACGCCTGTTCGAAGCGGCTGCCAATCTGCGCACGCGCACGCTGTTGATGACGGCCTACGCGGCCGGACTGCGGGTGTCCGAGGTGTGCGCGCTACGCGTCGCCGACATCGACAGCGCACCGGATCGCATGTGCATCCGGGTGGTGGCAGGCAAGGGCGGCAAGGATCGCTACACGCTGCTCAGCCCGAACCTGCTCGAAGCGCTGCGCGTCTATTGGCGCATCTGCAAACCCCGCGTATGGCTGTTTCCTCGCGCGACCGACGCCGCCCAGCCGTTCGACATCAGCAGTGCGCAACGTGCGTACTACCGGAAGAAATAGGGGACGCACCACGGTTTAGGGGAGTGACTTGGCCGTGGTGCGCCTGACTATACCGGCAAGCTTCTGAAGGCCTAGGGTCCGGAGGTAACGGCTGCGGCCACCACCTGCCCGACGGCCGCCGCTCCGGTTGCGGTCACCGACTACGCCTACGACGACCTCGACCGGCTGATGCGCGTCACCGAGGCGCTCCCGGCGGCGCAGGGCGGCAACCGGGTCACCGAGACGGTGTACAACGCCGACGACAGCGTGCATCAGGTCAAGCGGGCGGTCGGCACGGCGCTGGCACAAACCTACGTCACCACCACCTATGACGCGCTCAACCGTCCGAGCTGAGTGTGATCACCGGATTTGATGTTGTGATGGTCACCCTCCGCGATGGTGAACTGCCGCATGAACGCCGATCCGCCCTTCTGCTTGAACGCGAGGGTGCCCTGCACTCCGGCGTTTTCAAGGCCATGCCCTTCGGGTGCGGGCTACGCCCGCAGCCTTGACAACGCCTACGTTCCGGGCGAGTTGTCGCCAGGCAGTAGGGCTGACTCTGCACGCAGCGCGCGCCAGTACGTAAAGCACAAACCGTGCCCGAACGGAGTCGATAACGCGCTGATATTTCAGAAAAACTTTTGGTCATCGAAGATGAGGGACTTCAGGCCTCGAACATCACCCAAAATGACCAAAAACACGCTGTTTTACATCGTTGAGGATGACCGTGCTCACCGAGCGCGATCAGGGAGCTGGGCACGACCAACCTGGCCACCTACGCCTACGACGATCTGTCGCGGCGCACGACCGTCACGCTCGGCAACGGCACGACGACGAGCTACGGCTACAGACCCCAAGGCGCGCTCGCCAGCCTCGCGCACAACCTGACCGGCACCGCGCAGGACCAGATCACGACCTACACCCGCAACCAGGTGCAGGAGATCGTGGGCCAGAGCTGGACGAACGATCTGTACCAATGGACGGGCTACGCCAACGGCACCCAGAGCTACACCGCCAACGGCCTGAACCAATACACCACCGCGGCCGGCGCTACGCTCACCCACGACGCCAAGGGCAACCTCACCGGCGACGGCGTGTGGCCCTACGCCTTCGACGCCGACAACAAGCACAGTTCTTCAGAATCGATGAAGATAGGCGCGGATACCCGGAGGCAACTGGATCGTATCTACTGCAGGCGCGGAAAACAATCAGCGTTAAAGCAGCCTATGAGATGGCGCGGAACGAAGGGGATACCCAGTTCAGTTAAGAGCTTCTGCCTATGCGAGCAGCCGTCGATCCAAGTTGGCGATTCTTGCTTTTCTGGGCACATGGCCGACGAACGTTCGCTAGTCATGTTCCCGCGTGGAGACAAGGTGCCGACCTGATAGAACCCACGCCCCAGCGCTTGATAAACATGAACTACGCAGTAACGGTGGGGGATACTCTGTATAGATTTATCATACTCGCGGCAGCACGTTGAGCCAGAGCACCGAAATCCTACGCAAAAGTCATGACAGCGCTGGCAGAGCGCCTCCGACAGGCTGCCTTGTTTCTGACGTGATCACGCACGTCCTCCCGAGTTGCCTGCAGGCTGCAACACAACAATTTTGCGACTATCACATTTTGAACGTGCGATCGGATCGTCGTCATCTCCGGTCGCGCTGTGCTTGGAGATGGCTTGAAAACAGAGATACCTGACGTTGTATCGCCCGATCCCTACCCCGAACTGCCGGTAGAACGAGGACCTCACGGCCGCGGCGTAGGGCGCTGGGTAGTGAATGAGAAGCACCGTTACTTAGCACGCCACCTAGACGCCACGCGCGAAGCGCAGAAGAAGTTCAAGCAGCGGGTGCTGATTGACCCATTCTGCGGTCCTGGTCGCGTTCAGGTTGAGGGCGAGAGCTTCACGCGGGACGGCGGTTCGGTCGCGGCTTACCGCCAGTCTGTACGCTCCGGCGCACCATTCACAAAGTTGCTCGTGGGCGACATTGAACCCGACCGAGTCCACGCCAACGAAATGAGGCTTAAGGCCGCGGGCGCAAACATACAAAGCTTCGTGGGACCGGCCAAGCAGACCGTTGACGAGATGGCCAAGGCTGTCCCTTTTGGAGCCCTAGCGCTCGCATACATTGATCCCTACAACCTAGAGTTCCTGTCATTCTCGATTATCGAGCGGCTTGCCAAGCTACAGTACGTGGACTTCGCAGTCCACTTCAGCTTGATGGACCTGACGCGCAATATCGACATGGAACTGGACCCCAAGCGGGACCGGTTTGACGATGCGCTGCCGGGCTGGCGCCTTGCCGCACCGATCGACGAGCTGTCCAAGTCGAGACTCCCCGCCTGGTTCTTCGACGCTTGGTGCAGGGCGGTTGGAGCCTTGGGATTCAGGATCAGCGGGCAGATGCCGCTGATCAGCGACGGCAAAGGGCGCTCGATTTACCGCCTGGTCTTCTTCTCGCGCCATCCCCTACCGGACCGCATCTGGAACGACATCGCCCGCAGCGGGAATCTGGACCTGTTCTCTAACTGATCACGCCTGCAACCGCCAGGACGCCACAGCGTCCTGCGTGCATCTGTCCTTGATTAGTGGACGAATGGACACTATAATTTTGTCATGGCTCGAACCAACAATGACGCTCTGCATCTGCGCCGCCTCCGTGACCTCTACGCCCGCGTGGGTTGCATCCCCTCGTACAGCGAAATGGCCAAGGCGCTGGGCTTCAAAGCCAAGAACGCGGCCTTCAAACTGACCAAGCGCTTGATTGCCTCAGGCCATTTGGAAAAATCCGTGGGTGCCCGGCTCGTGCCCGGCCCCGAGTTCTTCACCGTCGATGTCAGTGATAGCGAGGTGCGAGCCGGATTTGGCTGTGAAGGCAATGCCACCAATCTCGTTCATGCGCAGGCGCTAGATCAGTTGCTGATAGCCAGGCCGTCGAAGACCATGTTCCTGAAGGTGCGTGGCGACTCGATGGTCGACGCCGGGATCCTCAGCGGTGATGTGGCCGTGGTGGAGACGAGCATGCAGGCCGTCCACGGTGATGTGGTAGTGGCCGAGATCGATGGCAGCCACACCATCAAGGAATACAGAACCGACCGTGGTCAACCACACCTAGCCGCACACGGAGGGGGCATGCCCAGCATGAGAGCCAAAGAGACGCTGAACATCCTCGGCGTTGTCAGGGGAATCATCCGGAGCTACAAGCCGTCGCAGGCGGGTCAAGCTAAGCTATTAACCCGGCAATCAAATACCTAAATTACTGAGCGTACCGAACGTACTCATGGCTGAAATACGACCGCACACGATCCGGCATCGCAGCGATGC
>NZ_JBQWSN020000059.1:0-5576 GCF_052598215.2 Thauera sp. ZXT1-4
TTTATGTTCATCAGGGCGTTGTGTAGTTGGGTTAGTCTGACGATGACCTACTTTCACGAGGGCGGACCTCACTATCATCGGCGCATGTGCGTTTCACGGTCCTGTTCGGGATGGGAAGGGGTGGAGCCACACAGCTATGGTCGTCAGACTTTGACTTGTTCTTCAGCGTTTTTTTTGCTGAAGCAAAGGTAGGAAGAAGTGTTGTGTGATTGTCTGTTTCGATTTTTCGAACAGATTTTTGAGTTCGTTTTGTTTTGAAGGTTATAGGATCAAGCCACACGGGCAATTAGTACCGGTTAGCTGAACGTGTTGCCACGCTTACACACCCGGCCTATCAACGTTGTGGTCTTCAACGACCCTTCAGGGGGCTCGAGGCCCCGGGGAAGTCTCATCTTGAGGCGAGTTTCCCGCTTAGATGCTTTCAGCGGTTATCTCTTCCGCACTTAGCTACCCGGCGATGCGACTGGCGTCACAACCGGTACACCAGGGGTGCGTCCACTCCGGTCCTCTCGTACTAGGAGCAGGCCCTCTCAAACTTCCAGCGCCCACGGCAGATAGGGACCAAACTGTCTCACGACGTTTTAAACCCAGCTCACGTACCACTTTAAATGGCGAACAGCCATACCCTTGGGACCGGCTACAGCCCCAGGATGTGATGAGCCGACATCGAGGTGCCAAACTCCGCCGTCGATGTGAACTCTTGGGCGGAATCAGCCTGTTATCCCCAGAGTACCTTTTATCCGTTGAGCGATGGCCCTTCCATACAGAACCACCGGATCACTATGACCTGCTTTCGCACCTGCTCGACTTGTGGGTCTCGCAGTCAAGCCACCTTTTGCCATTGCACTATCAGTACGATGTCCGACCGTACCTAGGTGACCTTCGTACTCCTCCGTTACCTTTTGGGAGGAGACCGCCCCAGTCAAACTGCCCACCATGCACGGTCCCCGACCTGGATTCACAGGCCTGGGTTAGAACCTCGACGACACCAGGGTGGTATTTCAAGGATGGCTCCACCGGAACTGGCGTCCCGGTTTCATAGCCTCCCACCTATCCTACACAAGTCCCGTCAAAGTCCAATGCAAAGCTACAGTAAAGGTTCATGGGGTCTTTCCGTCTAGCCGCGGGGAGATTGCATCTTCACAAACATTTCAACTTCGCTGAGTCTCAGGAGGAGACAGTGTGGCCATCGTTACGCCATTCGTGCAGGTCGGAACTTACCCGACAAGGAATTTCGCTACCTTAGGACCGTTATAGTTACGGCCGCCGTTTACCGGGGCTTCGATCAAGAGCTTGCACCCCATCACTTAACCTTCCGGCACCGGGCAGGCGTCACACCCTATACGTCCACTTTCGTGTTTGCAGAGTGCTGTGTTTTTAATAAACAGTCGCAGCCACCGATTCTCTGCGACCCCGTTCCGCTCCGGCCGCGAGGGCCTTCACGTACCAGGGGCATACCTTCTCCCGAAGTTACGGTATCAATTTGCCGAGTTCCTTCTCCTGAGTTCTCTCAAGCGCCTTGGTATTCTCTACCAGCCCACCTGTGTCGGTTTGCGGTACGGTCACTCTATGACTGAAGCTTAGAGGCTTTTCCTGGAAGCTGGGTATCACTCACTTCGAACCACAAGGGTTCTCGTCATCACGCCTCATCTAAGCCCGGCGGATTTGCCTACCAGGCACGACTACACGCTTAAACCACCTATTCCAACAGATGGCTGAGCTAACCTTCTCCGTCCCCCCATCGCATCATAGAGCGGTACAGGAATATTGACCTGTTTCCCATCGACTACGCATTTCTGCCTCGCCTTAGGGGCCGACTCACCCTGCGCCGATGAACGTTGCGCAGGAAACCTTGGGCTTACGGCGAGGGTGCTTTTCACACCCTTTATCGCTACTCATGTCAGCATTCGCACTTCCGATACCTCCAGCATCCCTTACGAGACACCTTCGCAGGCTTACGGAACGCTCCCCTACCACGTGTCAAAGACACATCCGCAGCTTCGGTTCATGGCTTGAGCCCCGTTACATCTTCCGCGCAGGACGACTCGACTAGTGAGCTATTACGCTTTCTTTAAAGGGTGGCTGCTTCTAAGCCAACCTCCTAGCTGTCTATGCCTTCCCACCTCGTTTGCCACTTAGCCATGCATTTGGGACCTTAGCTGGCGGTCTGGGTTGTTTCCCTCTTGACACCGGACGTTAGCACCCGATGTCTGTCTGCCGTATATCACTTTGCGGTATTCGGAGTTTGCTATCGCGGGGTAGATCGCAATGACCCCCCCAACGATTACAGTGCTCTACCCCCGCAAGTGTCCGTACGACGCACTACCTAAATAGTTTTCGGGGAGAACCAGCTATTTCCGGATTTGTTTAGCCTTTCACCCCTATCCACAGCTCATCCCCTAACTTTTCAACGTTAGTGGGTTCGGACCTCCAGTACCTGTTACGGCACCTTCATCCTGGCCATGGATAGATCATCCGGTTTCGGGTCTACGCCCTGCAACTCAGTCGCCCTTATCAGACTCGCTTTCGCTACGCCTCCCCTACTCGGTTAAGCTCGCTACAGAACGTAAGTCGCTGACCCATTATACAAAAGGTACGCAGTCACCCCTTACGAGGCTCCCACTGTTTGTATGCATGCGGTTTCAGGATCTATTTCACTCCCCTCCCGGGGTTCTTTTCGCCTTTCCCTCACGGTACTGGTTCACTATCGGTCGATCACGAGTATTTAGCCTTGGAGGATGGTCCCCCCATCTTCAGACAGGATTTCTCGTGTCCCGCCCTACTTGTCGCACGCTCAGACCCGCCACCGGCTTTTCGCATACGGGACTATCACCCTGTATCGTCGGACTTTCCAGACCGTTTTGCTAAGCTGATGGTTTAGTCGTGCAGGCTGTTCCGTGTTCGCTCGCCACTACTTACGGAATCTCGGTTGATTTCTGTTCCTGCGGCTACTTAGATGTTTCAGTTCGCCGCGTTCGCCTCCTCAGACCTATGTATTCAGTCTGGGATACCCCTTGCGGGGTGGGTTTCCCCATTCGGACATCGTGGGATCAAAGCTCTATTGCCAGCTCCCCCACGCTTTTCGCAGGCTTACACGCCCTTCATCGCCTGTGATCGCCAAGGCATCCACCACATGCACTTAGTCGCTTGATCCTATAACCTTGGGCCCTCTTCGATCTTGCGACCTCGAAGACCCCTCGTACAGGAACGAACTCGTTTGTGCGATCCGGCACTACGCTGACAAGCTCAGCGCCGGATCAATGCAATCACACAACTTGCAGTACGCACCGGCTCGGTACGTACTACACTTCTTCCACTTTGTTAAAGAGCAAACCTCTGTGCCCGACCGCCGAAGCGACCGTTCAAGAAGTAAGAGATGACAGCCGCCGCGCATGCGCACAGCGCCGGCATTTCTTACTTCTCGCCTGCAGTCCTGGTGGAGCTGGTCGGGATCGAACCGACGACCTACGGCTTGCAAAGCCGCCGCTCTCCCAGCTGAGCTACAGCCCCATTTCTGCTTTCGAGCAACCATTGATTGGTGGGTCTGGTTGGGTTCGAACCAACGACCCCCGCCTTATCAAGACGGTGCTCTAACCAGCTGAGCTACAGACCCTCTCATCCGAGGCTCTTTTCGCCTGAACAACCGATAAGTTGTGGATACTTGGCCGTACGCGGCCTGTTCTCTTGAAAGGAGGTGATCCAGCCGCACCTTCCGATACGGCTACCTTGTTACGACTTCACCCCAGTCATGAATCTCACCGTGGTAAGCGCCCTCCCGAAGGTTAAGCTACCTACTTCTGGTGAAACCCACTCCCATGGTGTGACGGGCGGTGTGTACAAGACCCGGGAACGTATTCACCGCAGCATGCTGATCTGCGATTACTAGCGATTCCGACTTCACGTAGTCGAGTTGCAGACTACGATCCGGACTACGATCGGCTTTAAGGGATTGGCTCCACCTCGCGGCTTGGCAACCCTCTGTACCGACCATTGTATGACGTGTGAAGCCCTACCCATAAGGGCCATGAGGACTTGACGTCATCCCCACCTTCCTCCGGTTTGTCACCGGCAGTCTCACTAGAGTGCCCAACTAAATGATGGCAACTAGTGACAAGGGTTGCGCTCGTTGCGGGACTTAACCCAACATCTCACGACACGAGCTGACGACAGCCATGCAGCACCTGTGTTCTGGCTCCCGAAGGCACCCTCGCCTCTCAGCAAGGTTCCAGACATGTCAAGGGTAGGTAAGGTTTTTCGCGTTGCATCGAATTAATCCACATCATCCACCGCTTGTGCGGGTCCCCGTCAATTCCTTTGAGTTTTAACCTTGCGGCCGTACTCCCCAGGCGGTCGACTTCACGCGTTAGCTGCGTCACTCAGTGCATTGCTGCTCCGAACGACTAGTCGACATCGTTTAGGGCGTGGACTACCAGGGTATCTAATCCTGTTTGCTCCCCACGCTTTCGTGCATGAGCGTCAGTACAGGCCCAGGGGGCTGCCTTCGCCATCGGTGTTCCTCCACATCTCTACGCATTTCACTGCTACACGTGGAATTCCACCCCCCTCTGCCGTACTCTAGCCTTGCAGTCACAAACGCAGTTCCCAGGTTGAGCCCGGGGATTTCACATCTGTCTTACAAAACCGCCTGCGCACGCTTTACGCCCAGTAATTCCGATTAACGCTCGCACCCTACGTATTACCGCGGCTGCTGGCACGTAGTTAGCCGGTGCTTCTTAGTCCGGTACCGTCATCCATGGCCTATGTTAGAGACCACGATTTCTTCCCGGCCGAAAGAGCTTTACAACCCGAAGGCCTTCTTCACTCACGCGGCATGGCTGGATCAGGGTTGCCCCCATTGTCCAAAATTCCCCACTGCTGCCTCCCGTAGGAGTCTGGGCCGTGTCTCAGTCCCAGTGTGGCGGATCATCCTCTCAGACCCGCTACGGATCGTCGCCTTGGTGGGCCTTTACCCCACCAACTAGCTAATCCGACATCGGCCGCTCCAATCGCACGAGGTTCCGAAGAATCCCCCGCTTTCCCCCTCAGGGCGTATGCGGTATTAGCGTAGCTTTCGCTACGTTATCCCCCACGACATGGGCACGTTCCGATGCATTACTCACCCGTTCGCCACTCGCCACCAGGCCGAAGCCCGTGCTGCCGTTCGACTTGCATGTGTAAAGCATGCCGCCAGCGTTCAATCTGAGCCAGGATCAAACTCTTAAGTTCAATCCAGCAAAGTACTCAAAATACTGACTTACATCAGCATGAGCACCAATCATTGTGAAACCATCGCCGAAGCGATTCGGCCACAACAACCAAGCACCCACACTTATCGGTTGTTCGACTTTTTAAAGAACCGCTGCCACCCGGCAGCGAAGAAGCGAGATTATGATCAACTACCTAATCCCTGTCAAGCATTTCGTGAATCTTTTTTAACGCCCCGGCTCACCGCCAAGACCCGATCCACCGCCCAACAACCTCCCGCTTCAACCTCCTCAACCCCGCACACCGCTTCCGAAGAAACCGCTGCAGCGCTGAAGAGGTGCGCATTATAGACCCAGCAGAAACAACGTCAA
>NZ_JBQWSN020000060.1:0-5424 GCF_052598215.2 Thauera sp. ZXT1-4
TCGCCCTGGTCACTGCCGGCTCCTCCCTGATGAATGTGGGAGGGATTGTTCCGCGTGGGCGCGGGCGGGCAAAGAACGCCGCTCAGTGACCGGTTACGCACATGCTGCGCCTTCGCCATGCGAGCCAGATCAACGGCGACGAGGCGAACGAAGTCGTCCTGATCAACTCGCACGATGGCACGAGCAGCTACCAGATGCTGGCAGGCATGTTCCGCTTCGTCTGCCAGAACGGCTTGGTGTGCGGCGACACGTTCGCCGACGTGCGCGTGCATCACAAGGGCAACGTCATCGATCACGTGATCGAAGGGGCCTACGAAGTGCTACGTGGCTTCGAGCTGGTGCAGGACTCACGTGACGGCATGCGTGCCATCGCGCTCGATGACGGCGAGGCCGAAGTCTTCGCCAGATCGGCCCTGGTTCTCAAGTACGACGAACCCGGCAAAACCCTGCCGATTACCGAAAGCCAGATCCTGCGCCCCCGTCGTTTCGACGACAACCGTAAGGACCTTTGGTCTACGTTCAACCGGGTGCAGGAAAATCTCATCAAAGGAGGCCTGGCCGGCCGCAGCGGCAATGGGCGACAACAGCGCACACGGCCTGTCCAGGGCATTGACCAGAATGTCCGGCTCAACCGGGCACTCTGGCTGCTTGCGGAGGGTCTGCGCAAGCTGAAAGCCTGACGTCCGAGCGGATCGTGTCCATCGCGGCATGGTCCGCTTTTTCTTTGCCGATCTGCGAGGTGGGCTTACGGCTTCGACCTTGGCGTGCCAGATGACGTCTGCAAAGTCGCGGTCTACTCACCGATCGTCAAGCTGCCAGCCGCTTCCTTTCCGACTGACAGCCTCGTGCTCGGCCCGACCCGACACCCACCGTCTCTCTCGATCGACGATCAACGGCCGCTATCGGAACGCGTTTCCCAATAGCGGCATGCGGCCATCAGCTGCCCGTCCTCCTCTCCACAATCCTGCCATCCTGATGGCCGCTGGGCCTCGAAACCTGTCATTGCCTCAAGCACGTCGCTCCGCTGTCCTCATCCCTTCTGATGGACTTGTCGTGCGTCGCCGATGTCGCGCCGGGCGTGAGCGACGATGACAAGCCCCGACCACAGCGCGAGCCCGGACATCACCAGTGCAACGACAAGGTCCGGCAACGCGCTTCCGGTACCGAAGACGCCTGCCGCCGCCAGGATCACCGCGAGATTGCCGATCGCATCGTTGCGGCTGCACAGCCACACCGAACGCATGTTCGCGTCGCCCGAGCGAAAGCGATACAACAGCATCGCCACCCCTGCGTTGGCGAGCAGTGCGAGCATGCCGACCACGCCCATCGTGATCGGCTCAGGCGTCACGCCGTGCTGGAAGGCCCACAGGGCGCGTGCCATTACAACGGCGCCGAAAAGCACCATCGCCACGCCCTTGAGCAAGGCCGCGCGTGCCCGCCATATCAATCCCCACGACAGCACCGTCAGCGACAGCGCATAGTTGGCGGCATCTCCTGCGAAATCGAGGGCGTCGGCCCACAGGGCGACCGAACCGACTGCAAGGCCGGCGACGAATTCGACCAGGAACATCGCCGCATTCACGATCAATGCAATCCACAGTGCCAGGCGGAAGCGCGGGCTCGCTGCGCTGGCATCGCAGGTGGAGTGGGAACAACAGCCGGCCATGGTTTTCTCCTTAACGTGGGCGAGGGGTGCATCACACACCCTGTAGCCACTACAGGGTCAAGCGGTTAAGCTGTTGGGCGGCCGCAATGAGGAGATGCAGGCGATGAAGATCGGTGAATTGGCCAAGGCCGCGCACGTCGAGGTCGAAACCATCCGCTACTACGAACGGATCGGTCTGCTCCCGGCGCCTTCCCGCAGCCCCAATGGATATCGGGCCTACGCGGGTGGGCACCTTGAGCGCCTCGCGTTCATCCGCCACTGCCGGGCACTGGACATTGCCTTGGTCGACGTCGCGCAACTGCTGCGCTTCGTGGACGACCCCACAACCGACTGTGCTGAGGTCGACGCGTTGATCGACTCCCAACTCACCCGTGTCCGCGCGCGTCTCGACACCCTGCAAATGCTCGAGCGCCAACTCGTCGCCCTGCGCAGCCAGTGCGGTGCCCCCGATCGTGCGGCGCAATGCGGCATCCTGCATGAGCTTGAGGCGCCGACGCGGGGGGATGTCTGTGTGTGCCACGATGAGCATGCGCAATGATCTGCGGTTCGGTGGCGGAGTGGCCACAATGTGGGGTGCCAGCGCTCCGGTACGTTCATGGTCGCGATATGCGCCGTCAGCCAACGGGCTGGGGTTAAAATCGTCGCCCATGCACCGTTGGCTTGCCATTTTCTTCCTGCTGCTCGTTCCGCTTCAGTTCGCGTCGGCGGGCCTGGAGGCGTACTGCTTGGAATCGGCCGGTTTCGCGACCAGCCACGGCGACCACCATCCACATACCTGTCAGGTGGATGAAGGCGATGAAGGGATGAAAGGGCAACTTCACGCCGACTGCGGTTTCTGCCAGATCCTTGCGAGCGCTGCACTGCTCGATGCGGGTCGTCTGCCATTGACAGGACTGGGCCATGTCCTCGTCGACGCCGGGCGGGACTTCAACGCGTCTGCGCTGGTCACCGAGCCTGAACGCCCCAAGTGGCGCCTCGCTGCCTGAGCGGCAGCCCACCCCTGTCTTCCCCTCTTCTTCGAGTGCGCGCCGCACGGTAGCGGCGGTGTGCTCCATTGCGGACGTCCGGGCACTGCCTGTGGCGTCCGCCCCTCCCGAAGCCTGGGAACCAACCCTCGAGATCGACTCGATGCACGACAAACGAACCCAATGGTGGTGGCTGATGGCCGCCTGGGCCGTGGCTCTGGTATCCACGCTGGGCGCGCTCTTCATCGGTGAAGTGATGGGCATGACGCCCTGCGTGCTGTGCTGGTACCAGCGGATCGCCATGTTCCCGCTCGCCCTCATTCTGGGCATGGCCGTGTTCGCCGAGGACCGGCGCGGTGCGGTGTATGCACTCCCATTCGCGCTCGCTGGTCTCGCGCTGGCCGCCTATCACAGCGCACTGATCGCCGGCTGGGTGCCACAGTGGTGGGTGCCGTGCGGCACTGGCCCCTCGTGCAGCCAGCAAGCCCTGGTCATCCTTGGCGACATCCAGATTCCCTGGCTATCGCTGGCGGCCTTCCTCGCCATCGCCGCCGCCTTGACGATTTATCTGATAAGGACCCGTAAATGAACACACGAAAACTCCTGGCACTCGCCGTGTTGCTGATCCTCGGCCTGGCCTTTTACTTCGGCATGGATGCCTATCGCGACCGCACACAGGCCGAACAGGACACGCGCATCGCTGTGGAAGGAAGCCGCCTCGTGCGGATGCATACCCCGATCATCGGGCCGCAGAACGCGCCGGTCACCATCGTCGAGTTCTTCGATCCCGCCTGCGAGACCTGCCGCGCCTTCTATCCGATCGTCAAGCAGATCATGGCCCAGCATCCGGACAAGGTCCGGCTTGCGCTGCGCTATGCGCCCTTCCATCACGGCTCGGACCAGGTGGTGAAACTGATCGAGGCTGCGCGCAAGCAGGGACTCTATACCCCGGTGCTCGAGGCGCTGCTGGCCACGCAACCGGAGTGGGCCGACCACGCGGCGCCCAACATCGGCATCGCCTTCGAAGCAGCCGCCCGCGCCGGCCTGGACATGGGACGCGCCCGGCAGGACATGGAGACGCCCGAGATCCAGGCCGTGCTCGCGCAGGACATCGAGGATCTGACCGCGTTGCAGGTCAGCAAGACGCCGACCTTCTTCGTCAATGGACGCAGCCTGCCGAGCTTCGGCCCCGAGCCGCTGGCACGCCTGGTGGCGGAGGAAGTGGGGAAAGTGCAGCCGTGATCGATCTGTTCAAGCTCGCCGGCCTGTTCGCCTTGACGGCCGTGGCCGAGATCGTCGGCTGCTATCTGCCCTGGCTCGTGTTGAAGCAGGGCCGGAGTGCCTGGCTGCTCGTGCCCGCAGCGCTGTCGCTCGCCGCCTTCGCCTGGCTGCTGACGCTGCATCCGACTGCAGCCGGGCGAACCTATGCCGCTTACGGCGGCATGTACATCGCGGTCGCGTTGGTGTGGCTTCGCGTCGTGGATGGCGTTGCGCTGACCCGCTGGGATGTCGCGGGCGCCGGCGTCGCGCTGGTCGGCATGGCCATCATTGCGCTGCAACCGGCCGCCTCTCCCTGAAAGTATCATTGTTGCTTCTCGGGGCGCTCTGGCGACCGCAAACACCGCTCACCTCATCCACATGTACTGCTGGTGTCGCATCATGTGGTCCATCATCATCTGCTGCATCGGCATGTATTGATCCATCATGTACTGGCGCTGCCTTTGTTGCTCGGGCGTAAGCTTCGAGTAGTAGCCGCCCATATGGCCCCATCCCATCATTGGGCCCATCGTCATTCCGGGCCCCATCCCCGGGCCGCCCATGCAGCAGCCCATGCCGCCGCCCGGCCCCCACATGCCGTGCATCAGCTGCATGTTGTTCTGCATCGTGGCCCAGTGCTCCTGGAGTAGTTTTTGCCGCGCTTCGGGATCCTGAGTCTGGTTGATCTTGTCCATCTGCTCTTGCATCTTCTTCATGTTCTCCTGCGCCTGCGCCATCCGCTTGTCGAACTCCTGCACGTTGGGCGGCTCGAGGTTCGCTTGGGCACCAGACGCCGGCTGGGCGAGAGCGGGCATGGACGAAAGTACAACGGCGGACAACGCGGCTGCCAGGATCGTGTTCTTCATCTCGATTCTCCTATGTCACAAGCGGAGGCCATGACGGTCTTGTTACGACGGACCGATGACCACTGGGGATTGCGCCCGGGGACGGGCAGCGGGGGGAAACGGCGCGCATCGGCGATTGATGTTCATCTGGCCCCCGTCGCTAAGTCAGAAGTCTGGATGCCCACCCGGCAACGGCCGTCTTCGCGCAAGCAGATGCGCTCGCGGAATCGTGCAAGATCACCCGAGAAGACATCATCTTCATCGGGTACTGAGCGAATCAGATCGGACAGGGGCCCCATCGTCGGCGAGCCGGTTACCAGCCGATGGTAGAGCCAGCGGCCATCCTTGATGGCGCTCAGCAGGCCAGCCTGACGCAGCGTTTTCAGGTGGCGAGAGAGCTTGTATTGCAGCTCTTGGAGGCTGTCCACCAATTCGCACAGACAGATCTCTTCGCCGGTGTCTACGAGCAGACGCATGATGCGAATGCGGGTGCGGTCGGCCAAGGCTTGGAAGACTTCTTCGGGTTTGACGGTGATGAGATGCATAGTTGCATCATAGTGCAAGCGTGCAGAACCGCTGAGCCGTCTGCGCCGCGAACAACATCTGCGGGGCAGGCCGCTGGTTAACTCACAACAGTGCTTTCATCTTGCTACCGCCGAGCGCCTGAGGTGACCGCCTGCGCGCCGTTGCC
>NZ_JBQWSN020000061.1:0-5313 GCF_052598215.2 Thauera sp. ZXT1-4
AGACACAACGCGTCGTATTTGCGCATCTTGCGTTGGTCGATAAAGCCCAACCGGCTCAGATCCGCCGCCGTCTCGTTCACAGCCTCCAGGATTCGGCAGGGCAATCGCACCTTCATGTCATAACCCCAAGCAGCTCAGCGCGAAATTCGTCGATCGTCGCAGCCAGCATGCGCTTGGACTTGATGCTTGCCTTGCGGGTCGTGTTGAGCCGCAGCAGGTTCATCACGATGTGGCGAACGATGGCCAGGTTGTTGGCGGCATAGCCGCTGCGCACCCGTGACTGATCCTCGTTGAACTGCACATCCAGACACCAATGAAGCCGATTTTCTATCTCCCAGTGACTGCGCACGGCCCGAGCGATACGCTCGGCGTCGGCGGGCAGGCTGCTGATGTAGAAAGCGCGCTCGGTGCTGGTGTGATCGCCCACGGTGCGAATGCGCTCGACGACCGCGAAGCTGGCCAGGTCTTGCCAGTCCTCGGACTTGTAGAGGCGATCGATCGCGGCGTAGGCGCGGCATCGACGGACTTCGATGCGGCCGTGGTCCTTGATCGTGGTCTCATGGGTCGAGCTCGGCGTCAGCGGCCCTCGCGGATCGATATCGGAAAACAGGATCGAGTCGTGCAGGTTCGGATGGTTCTCCTTCACACACAGCACGTAATGCGCGCCACGCTCGCGGATCGTGCGGGCGATCTTCGTCTGGGTGCCCATCGCGTCGATTGTCACCACGCAGCCCTCGATCGCCAGCTTGGCGAGCAGTTCGGGAATCGCGGTGATCTCGTTCGACTTCTCGGCGGTCGCCGTTTGGCCAAGAACGACGCCCATGCCGGCCGCGAACGCGCTGACCAAGTGCAGCGGACTGGCGTCCGTCTTGCTCTTGCCGCCCGAGCGCCGACTGGTCTTGCCGTCGATCGCCACGACCGTATCGCCAGCCAGCGCCGGCACCACCATGCCCACCCACTGCCGGAACGCCGACTCGAATTCGTCGGGCGCGATCATCCCGAACACGCGTCCGATCGTGTCGTGAGACGGGATGCCATGCTCAAGCTTCATGAAGCCTCGCAACCAGTCGATCTTGGCCTCGCCCCACAGTTCGATGTCGACGAAGTCGTCCACACCCGAGAGCACCGCGCACACCGCCACCGTCAGCAACTCGGCCAAGTCGTGGCGTTTGTGCCGCGCGCTGCGCGGGTCGGAAATCGAGACGAACACCTGCGTCAGCGGCATGACGTTTCCTGCCTTCATGGGGAGCCCAAAAAGGTAGGAAACTACACAATTTATGACAATGTGAACAGGGGTCTCGCAAGGTCATGAAAGTTAACGAGTTATTTATTTGAGCTATGCGAAGTCGGTGCGATTGCCCTACAGGATTCGGCTCTTAGCCTTCGTCTTTGTCGTCATCGCAACCACCGCCGAGATCCGCGTCGATCAGCCCCTGAGCCATCTCGCGTACTGCGCCACACAGGGCCTCGTCAGTCAGTTCTGTCTTTCGCATCCAGCGGCTGAAGTGGCGAGTTTTGAAGACGCGATTCATCGTTGAACTATCACACTTGGTGATGGGTATCAGAAGGCTCTCTGAGCGTCGTCTCAAACGCGAGCGTGCCCAGCATGCAGGCGATCCCCGCCAGGTGACCCAGCCCACTACCATTCGGCTCGGTGAGCTGGATACCCAGCCACTTGGCGTAGCTCGACGCCTTGGCGAGTGAGGGTGGACCGATGCGGCGGATGCGTACGGGAAGCTGAGCCTTGAGCGTGGAAGGAACCCAGGCCGGAGGACGGGCTTGGCCGTCCTGGGTGCGCAGCACGCACTGAAACTCCGACTCCTTGATCCCGAGTTCGCCCAGGAACTGGATATAGCTTGCGAGCGCATCGCCATGCTGGGGCCCGGTGAACACGACATCATGCTTCTGGCGATTGAAGTGCTTCAGGTGAAGTTGCAGGCCAGCACGGCACAACGCCGGTGATTTGCGTGCGAGCACCGCCAGACGCGCTTCGAAACTGGCCAGAAACGCGAGCTCGGCTGGCAAGCGCGGCCGGGGCAGCTTGGGCACGTTCGTGTCCGTGAGCGCGAGCCCCAGCAAGGGGGCATAGACCGGTGCTTGTGCGAGGATCGAGGCCACAGCGGCTGGCGCCATCTGCAACTGCTCGGCAATCTGGGCCTGTGAGAGGTCGGGCAACGCGGCCAGATGCAGGACGGCCCGGACCTTGTCGAGTGCAAGCCAGTGCGCGCTCAGGTGGGGGGGCGGTGCCTTGGGGCGCCCTCGGGGACGCTGGCAGGGGGCAGGCACCATGGGCGCCGTCGGCTCGATGGGTTCCTCGACTAAGGGCGCCGGCAACTGGGGTAGTCGCGCCAGCGTGCGCGCGACCAGTGCCAGTGCAGACGACTCGAGGTAGCGCATCGCCGTGCTCAAGGGCAGACCCGATGCGGCGGCGAGCACAGTGTTGGGCAGCGCACGCAGTTCGCGATCGGTGAGGGCGGCCATCACGATCTCGGTGCCATGGATATAGTGTCCCATCGACACGGTGGGGCTCGAATGCCCGAGCAGCCGCGCGACGGCAAAGCCATACACTCGGCTCGGCGCGCTGACATGGCCGAGCAACAGCAGGCGCGCTCGACGCCCGTTCGCAAGCCAGCGCGCGGTGGCGGGGTGCGCTGCGAAGAATTCCGGGATTTCGGGGGCGTCGGGTGCGCGAAGACGCAGCATCGTCCACGTCGCAAACGCGTGCCGCAAGTGGTGAATGAACAGCAGCCGGTCTCCGGTGGCGCGGCGCAGCGCCGCATAGACACGGTCCGAGATGCCCTCGTAGGACACACTGGTGCGGCCCGTCTTGACGCTCGCCAGGAGCAACGCGGAGCGTGTCACCCCCGATTCGACCGCGGCCGCATCTTCTGCTTGTCGCCTGCGAACCCAGGCTCTCAGCATCGTGCGCTCGCCCGGTGCAAGCAAGGCGTGAGCAGGGAGGATCCGTTTCGAGTTCTCGGTTTTGAGGCGATGGCCGGGATAGTCGCGGACCAGCACCGTGAGGCCGCGGCCGTGCAGGTGGACGTCCTCAATGCGCAGCCCGAAGATCTCCATCGCACGCAGGCCCAGTCGAAAGGCCATCATCAGGACGAGCTTGGCGATGCGCACGAGGTCGGGTGCAACCCCGCGGGCGAGTTCCTGATCCAGGCACGATTGCGCTGCCCAGTACTCGTCGATGGTGACCAGGTTGGCGTCGACCGGCATCAAATGGGCGTCATCACCGAGCACGAGGTCCAGCCGCTGGATGTGGGGCAAACCATGTTTGCGCACGAGGTAAGCGTGAAACTCGCGCAGGCCCGTCTTGAGTGCGAGCCGGGCCGACTCGATGTCGCACTCGTTGCTGATCTCTGCGTAGAGAGCCTGCAGGTCCTCGAGCGGCATCCGTGTCGGATCGGCCGGCCCGAGGTGAGACAGCAAGCGGCGAAGAGATTCGGTCACCCGGTGACGAATCGTTGATAGGGCCAGCGGCTTTCCGGTCGCGCTGTTGCCGTCGACGAGGAACTGGATGAAACCGAGATAGCAACGGGCGAGTGGCTCGTGCGGGTGACGCGCCATCAGGGCAGTGATGGCCGCGAGGGCCGTCGAGTGCTGATCGGTTTCCAGAGCGGCCAGCGCAGGCTCGAGCCACGGATACATTATCGACAGATTCTCTAGCAGGTCCGCGTAGTCGGCGTCTGCGTCTTCGGGTGAGACGTAGGCGCTGGATCGCAGCCGCGCCGCGAGTGAGGACTGCGAAGCGCCAAAAATCCGCTGCCAGCTTCGGCGGTGAATCGCATGCGCGGGGAGCGCGCGTGTCATCACGCCGACCTCGAGCGAGGACGCATGAGCCCGCCACCAGGTGCTGGCGGATTCGATCAGGTCCTTGACCCCGGTCGGCTGTCGTTCGCGCGAGAGGCCTTGCGCGGTGAGGAAGCGCCGGATAGCGACCTGAGCCTTCGGAGCAGAGGGTGGCGCTGAAGCCGCCACGCCGGCCTGACGCTCGATGAGGCGGATGAGCAGAAGCGCGGTCAGTGCATCCGGAAACCAGCGCTGCAGATGCAGGTTCCCGAGTCCCTGGTGGGGGAGGTCGAACTCGAGGTAGCAGCGGGGGACGGTGCCGTGGAACCGGCCGCCTTGGCTGATGTGTTCGATCAGCCGGTTGAGCTTGACTGAATCGAGCAGCGCGCCGTGCAAGACCGCCGAAAGGAGGGTTGCGCCCCAGACTTGAAGGGGATCAATCGGGTTGCTACCGAGTGATTCGATCCCGCGATGAAGTGCTTCGCGCCATGCCGCGGTGCGCGCCGCGGCGGCCATGCTCGGTTCAGAAAACGGGCTGGGCGTGCTGGGCAGGGCCGCCGGTAGTCGTGTCTCGGCGACGATCACCCCCGCAGCTTGCAGATTCCGGATGACCAGATACAGGATGCGAAGCCAGTCGGCCGCCTCAGCGCTTTGCAGCTCTTGTGTGCGGATATGTTGAACAATGCGCGCTTCGAGCGTTCGCGCGCTTGCGAAGTCGGTCGCGGCGGTATCGTCCTGCGACTCGCGACCGCTCAACAGCCGTGCGTGCGGATTCTCGAGTTGCGCGAGGAATCGCTTGAGCCCGGGCATCCGCTGGCGCGTGCGCGGTGACAGGCTCCGTTCCGTATCCGACCACGCCGTCTCCAGCGTTACATTCAGGTTCATCGACTAACCCCGCCGGTCGAGGTGGTGAAGGAGTCGGCTCTTGATCGGAACGAGCTCGAGCGCCTCGTGCAGGGACTGCAACGCCGGCATCAGCTGGGCGCGATGCAAGCCGTAATCAAAACTGGAGAACCTCCCAAACGGGGACTCGCCGTCGTTGAAGTGCCCCAGGAACGCGTCGATCACTTCGCCGGTGACGCCGCGGGCGAGAAGCTGCGTGCGCAGAAATGCGCGATGGAAGTTGGCCGGCAGTGGCGCGCCACGCGCGGCAAGCTGACCGGCGACCCACGTGGGCGTCAGCGGCGCGAGCCGGCGGCGTTCATCGAGCACGACGAAGGGCTGCCAGTCAGCAGCCTGTTTGCGATCGATCTGCGGCTGCAGCCGCTGGAGCAGGTTATCGACATGGTCGCGGTAGTTCTGCAACTGAAGGCACAGCGACGCATCAACGATTGCCAGCCGTGCGCGGCTGCTGCGTTCGTCATCCTTGTCTGACAGTGCCGCGTCGAATGCATGCACCGCGTCATCTTTGCCCGCGAGAAAGAGCGTATTCGCGCGCGGGCTCGTCAGCGCGCGCATGCTAGTCGAGAGGGCCGAGTAGAGCCATGTGTAGAGGGTGTAACTCGCGTGATACGC
>NZ_JBQWSN020000062.1:0-5263 GCF_052598215.2 Thauera sp. ZXT1-4
GGGCGGATCTTCATCGCCGCGAGGCAGGGGCAGGCGTCGAACAAAGCTGAACAGTAGCGGCCCGTGGCCTATGTGCGTTGGGCTGCCTGCTTCACACAGAGACCTGCCACAGGACCAGCTACGCCATGAGTGTCTCTTGTGGGTCGGGTTGAGACGGTAGTAGTCGGTTTGCAGCGTTCCCCCGCACCCCTTAGAAGGAGCTGGAGGTCTCTGTCCGGCCATTATGCCCAGCTCCCAGTTATGAACAGTCGGTTCACGGCGATGCTGGGGATGGCTCGGCGTAGCGCCTGATCCGTAGCGTCGACGAGCCCTAGGCTGGACATAATTCCGGCGCTGGCGCAGCACGGCAACTCCTCTTCCGGATAGGAGTTTGCCATGCCCAAGATCCCTTCCCTGCATGCGGTGCTGCAAGGCTGGTTGCTCGACGGTCCGCTGGCTGCGTATGTGCCGGCCTACGTCGAACGGCTGGAGCGCGGTCGCTACGCATCCAGCACGAGCCGGCGATGGCTGAACGCCGTCGCGCACTTCGCTCACTGGATGTCGCTGTGCCGGTTGCCGGTCGACCGGCTCGACGAGAGCCGCATCGATCAGTTTCTTCAGGATCACCTGCCGCACTGTGGTTGCAGAGGGCCGGTGATGCGCCGTCCGCGCGAGGTACATGCGGCTTTGATGCCGCTGCTGGCCATCCTTCGCCAGCGCGGCGTGATCGCGGACTTGCCGACACCGTCGGGTCCGATCGCCGAAGAGCTGAGCCGCTACGACGCATACATGCTCGACACCCGTGGGCTGACCAGCGGCACCCGCTCGGTCCGACTACGGATCATCGAGCGGCTGCTGGTGCACAAGTTCGCGGGCCATCCTCTGGATCTGCAAGAGCTGCAGCCGCAGGACATCCGCCGCTTCGTCGCCGAGCAGTTGGAGTTGCGCAACACGATCAGCAACGCGGTGACCATCAACGCCGCCTTGCGTGGCTATCTGCGCTGGCGCGCGACGTGCGGTGATTCGGTGCAAGCCTTGCTGGGCGTGATCGCTTCACCCGCCAACTGGACGCATGCGTCGCTGCCACGCGCGCTGCAGTCTCGCGAGGTCGGCCGTGTCCTGAATTCATTCACCCCGGCGCTGCGCGCGCCCAAGCGCGGCTATGCGATCGTCCGTCTGGCCCTCGATCTGGGCCTTCGCTGTATCGAGATCAACCGGCTACAACTGGACGACATCGATTGGCAGCACGGCACGCTCACGCTGAGGCGGACGAAGTCTCGCCGCCAGGATGTGCTGCCACTGCCAGTCCCCACGGGCAAGGCGCTGGAGGCGTACCTGCGGCTTGAGCGTCCGCGCACCAGCAACCGATCCGTGTTCGTGCGTTGCTTGGCGCCACACGATGCACCGGTCAGCGTGGATGCCATCCATCGGGTGATCCGCGACGCCTTCAGCCGCGCCGGTATCCCGCATGGCCGGGCGCACGCCCTGCGCCACACCTTGGCCTGTCGCCTGGTCAACAGCGGGGGCTCGATCAAGGAAGTCGCCGACGTGCTGCGGCACCGCTCGCTGAACACTTCGCTCATCTACGCGAAGACCGATCGCGCTGGCTTGTCCGAAGTGGCCTTGCCCTGGCCAGGGAGCCCAGCATGAGCGCCCGACTATCCCTTCCCGAGCGGATCGAGACGTATCTGGCCGAGCGCCGTCGCCTCGGGTTCGAACTTCAGCACATGGGTCAAGCGCTCGTCCGGTTAGCACGCTATGTCGAGGCAATCGGTCACCACGGACCGCTTACCGTCGAGGTGATGGCTGCCTGGGCGCGGCAAGTCAAGGGTGGTCAAGGTGACCGGGGTACGGCGGCTCGCGCCTTACGTCTGTTCAGGCCGTTTACGCGCTGGCTGCAGCAGTTCGAGCCGGCTACCGAGGTCCCCGACGAGGCAACCTTCGGGCCGGTCCCGGGTCGGGTCACCCCGCACATCTTCCGCGACGAGGAGATCGAGGCCTTGCTCGAAGCCGCCGGGCGGCTCCGACCGCCGCTGCGCAGTACCGTCATGCGGACCTTGTTCGGACTGATCGCCTGTACGGGGCTGCGCATCTCCGAAGCCCTGGCGTTGGTCGACGCGGACGTCGACCTCAGTGTCGGCGTGCTGACCGTCCGCTGCAGCAAGTTCGGCAAGTCGCGCCTGGTGCCGCTGCACCCGAGTGCCGTGACTGCCCTGCGCGCCTATCGCATTGAGCGCACGAAGTACGTGCCTGCCGATCCTGAGGGGCCGTTCTTCATCGCCACCCGTGGCCGCCGGCTCGGCTGTGCGCTCAGTGATCGGCAGGCCCACCGTATCTTCGATCAGTTGCGCCGGGAACTGGGCTGGGTCGCTCGCGGGGGCCACGGTGCGGCCCGCATCCACGATCTGCGCCACAGCTTTGCGGTGCGTCGCCTGTTGCGCTGGCATGAGCAGGGCGAGAACGTGCACGAGCACATGCTTGCGCTGTCGACCTACATGGGCCACGCCAAGGTCTCGAACACGTACTGGTACCTCACGGGCACGCCCGAACTCCTGCAAGTGGTGGGCAGGCGTTTCGAGCACTTCGTCGATCCATACGAAGCCGAGGAGGACGACGATGGTTAAGCCCGAATCAGTCCAGGCGCCCAGCTTCGCGGCCCTGGTGCAGGCGTTCTTCGCCGAGCACCTGCAGCAGCAGCGCGCGATGAGCCCGCGCACCGTTGCCGCGTATCGCGACGCCTTCGTGCTGTTCCTCGACTTCGCGCAGGCGCGGCTACACAAGCAACCCACGGCGATCCGGCTCGAGGAGATCACGCCGGTGCTGATCCTGGCCTTCCTCGATCACCTCGAGCGCGAGCGGGGCAATACAGTGAGAAGCCGCAACGCTCGACTCGCGGCGTTGCGGGCGTTCCTGAAATTTGCCGGTCGGCGCGACGTGAGCGCCCTGCATGCCGTCGAGAAGTCGCTGGGGGTGCCGATGAAACGCTTCGAGCGGCCGATGCTGGGCTTCCTGTCGCGTGAGGAAATGCTGGCGATCATCAGCGAGCCGGACGACTCCTGGACGAGCCAGCGCGACCATCTGCTGCTCAGGATGCTCTACAACACCGGCGCCCGGGTCTCCGAGATCATCGGCGTGACGCTGGCCGACGTGGTGCTCGATGGTGCAGCCTGTGTGCACCTGCACGGCAAGGGGCGCAAGCAACGCACGGTGCCGCTGTGGCGCTCGACGGTGCGGCAGATCAGGGCGTGGCTGCGGCTCAATCCGCAGTTGCAACCCACATCGCCACTGTTGCCCAACCGCGATGGCCAGGCGATGACGCGTGGGAACGTCACTCAGCGCCTCGCCCTCGCCGTCAAGGCCGCGACCACCGCGCAGCCGCAGCTTGCGACGCGCCGCATCTCCCCGCACATCATCCGCCACACGACGGCCATGCACCTCCTGCAGGCCGGCGTGGACATCAGCGTCATCGCGCTGTGGCTGGGACACGAGAGCCCGACGACAACTCACCAATACGTCGAGGCTGACCTGGCGATGAAGGAGCAGGCACTGGGGAGACTGCAGGAGCCAGACGCGGCGATCCGGCGCTACAAGGCGCCTGACTCGCTGATCGAGTTCCTCAAGACCCTGTAGTTATGTGCAGGCCGCAGGCATCGCGCACCAACGCTGCGCTCGTGCGATGACGCGGCCCGCACCGAAACTGTTCATAACTGGGAGCTGGGCATAATGGCCGTTATGAACAGCTATCCATAACGGCCAGAAGCTGTCGCTGGTCACCCAATCCGGATAGCGGTCATCCGGGCGAGACGGTATGCTCTCTGCCTATGTGCCAACTGGGTCGCATCGCCCCGTAAGGCCGTCAGCTGCTGCTTTTCCTCTTTTGTTATTTTTCCTTACGCGTAGTTTTTTATACGAAAAAACACTCAATTTATTTTATTGGAGGCGTGCTCAAGTCAGTCGAGCTCACTGGCAGGTTATCGTTTTTGAGTTTCTTTCTATCTTTGTATTTGTAATTTAAAAAGATGAATAAAAAGAAAATTAATGTTTTATTTTTTATTTTTTCTTTCTCTTTTCAATTCCAGCAAGCGCTGAAGTCACGGTTAGAGATTGGGATAGGGTAAGTTCAAGCAAAAACTTTAAATGGTATGTTGCAGGTGTAGGGAGTGGGTTCTTTTGGGCCAATATCGAAGCCGGCGAGCTTGGATTACGGCAAATATATTGCCAGCCAAGTGCACTTGCAGTCAATGCTGATAATTACATGGAGATACTAAAAAAAGAGCTAAATAATTATGGGGGTGGGTATAACCTCGATACTCCATTGTCTCTTATACTCTTGTATGGTCTAAAGAGAACGTTTCCGTGCCATGATTGAATCCATGGAAGATCTAGTTGCGGAGTTGAGAAAGGAATACGTGAGCGCGTTTTCCGGTCATTTCGAGAGCGCCGAAGGGAAGCCATTCTATAGAGCTGATCTCATCATGTTCGGTCTTATAGACCGTAACATTGGGCTCCTTGAAGCTCTGCCTCCCTTATTCGAGAGCTATAATATTCATGCGCTCGCCCCACTTCTCCGAGTTCAGCTTGATGGCCTCCTCCGGTTGCACGCATTCCGTATCGTCCAGAACCGAGAAGATCTGGCTAGGCATGTCATTAAGGGCAGCAAACTTCGGAATTTCAAAGCCAATGACGGAAAGCCTCTTACTGACCATTATTTGGTCAGTTCGCTGAAAGAGGAACTGCCTTGGGTTGAGTCTATGTACGATACATTGTGCGGCTGGGTTCATTTTTCAGAATCGCACGTATTCACTGCCGCCTCCGAAGGTGCTGAAGAAGGCAAGGTTGAAATAGGAATTGGCAGCTTCCGTCAGCCTATTAAGCCTGAGTTGTTTGAAGAGGCTAAAGCAGCTACAGTCGCTATCCATAAAGCAACAACTAAGATTATTCATGACTATTTCGCGTTAGAAAGAAGCGTATAACACTTTTCCTAAGCCGCTTGCGTGGCTAGTCCGGACATCCAGCACTCCGTGCCTTTTTGCGCATAGATTCGCCGTGAGTGCGTAAGAGCTGCTCCATAATGGCCGCAGCTTAGCGCCCGTTGAACGGCAGCATTCCTCAAGGGGCTACGGCAGCATTGGGTCGGAAGCGGAAATTCTCGGTTCCAGCAACCGGGATTTCGATAGCATATATTTGAGTGGGATTGACCGAGCTCAGGGGTTACAAGCCTCTTCAATCGTCACATCGGCATTCGGCGGCAAAGTCCATATTCATCCCGCCGCTGCCCGATTCG
>NZ_JBQWSN020000063.1:0-5111 GCF_052598215.2 Thauera sp. ZXT1-4
TGCAGGATGCCGCCGTGGCGGGTGAGGGAGGGCCGCTTGCGCGGCACTGCCGCGCCGCTGCTGCAGACCGTCATCGCCCGGCTGATGAAGATGCTCACGCGCCGGGGCGTGCTGGTCGAAGACATGGGCCAGACCTACCTGGCCGAGCCGGATGCCGACGGCGAGGAGGCGCGCACGCTGCGGCCGCTGCAGGCCGCGGCCATGCCTTGCAGGCCGCGCCTGGCCAGTGGCCAGGCCCTTCGCCAGGCACAAACAGTCCACTGGACTGTTTGTGTCCGGGCTCAGCCTACCGAATCGCCTTCGGGCCGCGCGCCGGGCAGAAGGTGCTGACCCTGAGAGGCGCGATGCCGCGCGAGGACTGGGCCCGCCAGCCGCTGTGCGCCGACATCGACGGATTCAGCCTGCACGCCGCGGTGCGGGTCGAAGCCCATGACCGCAAGCGGCTGGAGCAGCTGTGCCGCTACATCACCCGGCCGGCGCTTTCCGACCAACGGGTGCAGGTCAATGCCGCCGGGCAGGTCGAGCTGAAGCTGAAGACAGCGTGGCGCGACGGCACGACGCATCTGGTCTTGAGCCCGCTGGAGTTCATGCAGCGGCTTGCGGCGCTGGTTCCCCGGCCGCGTCTGCATCTCATCAGGTTCCACGGCGTGCTGGCGCCGAACGCCAAGCTGCGGGCGCTGGTGGTGCCGCAAGGGCCCGAGGTGGAGGAACGGGCCACCGCAGCCGTTGCCGCCAGCGAATGCGTGGTCCAGACCGAGACTAACCCGGACCGGCCGGACCGACCGCACCGAATTGCTTGGGCGCGGCTACTCAAGCGCGTGTTCGACATCGACATGCAGCACTGCCCCAACTGCGGCGCCGGGGAACTGAAGATCATCGCGGCCATCCTGGAGCGAGCGGTCATCGAGAAGATCCTCAGCCATCTGGGGCTGGATCCGCAGCCGCCACCCCGGGGACGGGCGCGCGAGGCAGGGCAAGACTGAAGCTGCCTGAGCCGCGCCGGCCGTCACAAACACCTCGCCCCAGGCCCTCAGGCTGCCCTGCCAGCGGCAGCCAGGATGGCGCTGCGCCGCATGCCGGGGCGATGCCCACGGACTCAGGGTCAACCCTGATACCAAGGCCCAGCGAGCCCCGAGCGATCCGTCAGGGGCCAGGCCGAATCACGACAAGACGATGTCGCAGCCGTCAGTTCCAAGCCATCCAGGCCGGTATCGGCCGGCCACCCATGCATCAGTCGGGCTTTCCAGAGGCCAGAGGCAGGCCAGAGGCCGTTTGAAATTCCTATGCGCCTGTACGTCGACCAGGGCGCGGACAGCCCGTACCTGCGTTCGCGGCGCCTGTGGTCGGAGCCCGCGCACTGGATCGCCGGCCAGCCGCCCGCATCCGTGTTCCGCTGCTCGGCCCAGACCCGCTATCGCCAGGCGGACGAGCCCTGCGAAGTCCGGGTGAACGACGACGGCCGGCTTGAAGTCCGCTTCGACCGCCCGCAACGTGCGGTCACCCCCGGCCAGTCGGTCGTGCTGTACGACGGCGAGATCTGCCTCGGCGGGGCGGTGATCGAACGAACCGACGCTCCGCTGGAGCAACGCTTGGGAGCACATGCCGCATGACGCCTGGCCCGTCGCGACCGCAACCGATGTCCGAGCGCGCGCTGGCGCTGGCCGGACTCGTCCAGGCGCTGGCCCAGGTGCGCCGCATCGCCGAGACCGGCCAGGCCCACGCCGCCACCCTGGCGACCGCGATCGATTCGGTGTTCCGCTTCCAGGCGCCCAGCACCGCCGCGGTGTACGGCGGCGCCGAGCGCGTGCGCGACGGGCTGGTGCTCCTTCGCGATTACTTCGAAAGCCGCGGCCGGGACGAGCAGTTGCCGCGTCTGGCCCTGTCCGTGCTGCAACTGGAACGGCGGTTCGCGCAGGACGAGGACATGATGCGGCGGGTCCGGGAGGGACTGCAGGCGCAGACCGCGCGCGCCGCGCAGCTCGGCGGCACGCATCCGGACGTGCTGTCCGCGCTCGGCGCGCTCTACGCCGATACCCTGAGCCACCTGCGTCCACGCGTGCTCGTGCAGGGCAATCCGCATTACCTCGGACAGCCCGGGGTGGTCGCCGAGGTGCGCGCCGTGCTGCTCGCCGCCGTGCGCTCGGCCATGCTCTGGCGGCAGCTCGGCGGCAGCCTGTGGGACCTCACGCTGCGGCGCCGCGCGCTGCTGGAAGCGGTGCGCGCGCACCTCGGCTGAGACCGCGCAGGCATGCCGATCGTTGCAGGAAGGTCGCCGTTTCCGGCATAATTGGGCGCTTGACGCCGGCGCCGTCTCCGCGCGCCGCGCGGATTCTCCCCTCCTCGCTGCAGCCACGGAGCCCCACATGGCCGACTCCTTCGCCACCCGCGCGCATCTCGACCTCAACGGCAAGACCTACACCTACTACAGCCTGCCGAAACTGGCCCAGCGATTCGATCTGGCGAAGCTGCCGTACTCGATGAAGATCCTGCTGGAGAACCTGCTCCGGCACGAGGACGGCGTCACCGTGCTGCCCGAGCACATCGAGGCGGTCGCGAAGTGGGATCCGCTGAAGGAGCCGGACACCGAGATCGCGTTCATGCCCGCCCGCGTGGTGCTGCAGGACTTCACCGGCGTGCCCTGCGTGGTCGACCTCGCCGCGATGCGCGACGCGGTGACGCGGCTGGGCGGCAACCCAGCCCAGATCAATCCGCTGATCCCGTCCGAGCTGGTGATCGACCACTCGGTGCAGGTCGACGTGTTCGGCCGTCCGGACGCGCTCGACCTCAACGGCAAGATCGAGTTCGAGCGCAACAAGGAGCGCTACAGCTTCCTGCGCTGGGGCCAGAAGGCGTTCCGCAACTTCAAGGTGGTGCCGCCCAACACCGGCATCGTGCACCAGGTGAACCTCGAGTACCTCGCGCGCGTGGTCGTCGAGCGCGAAGTGGACGGCGTGCTGCAGGCGTTCCCGGACACCGTGTTCGGCACCGACTCGCACACCACCATGATCAACGGCATCGGCGTGCTCGGCTGGGGCGTCGGCGGCATCGAGGCGGAAGCGGCGATGCTCGGCCAGCCCTCGTCGATGCTGATTCCGCAGGTGGTCGGCTTCAAGCTGACCGGCCGGCTGCCGGAGGGCTCCACCGCCACCGACCTCGTGCTCACCGTCACCCAGATGCTGCGCAAGCTCGGTGTGGTCGGAAAGTTCGTCGAGTTCTTCGGCGACGGCCTGCAGCACCTGCCGCTGGCCGACCGCGCCACCATCGCCAACATGGCGCCCGAGTACGGCGCCACCTGCGGCATCTTCCCGATCGACGCCGAGGCGCTGAACTACCTGCGCCTGTCCGGCCGTCCGGAGGCGCAGATCGCGCTGGTCGAGGCCTACGCCAAGGCGCAGGGCCTGTGGCACGAGCCCGGCCAGGCGGAAGCGCAGTACTCCGCGGTGCTGCATCTCGACCTCGGCGACGTCAAGCCGTCGCTGGCCGGCCCGAAGCGCCCGCAGGACCGCGTGCTGCTGCAGGACATGCAGGCCAACGCGCGCGACGCGATCGCCGGCCTCACCGCCAAGCGCACGCCGAAGGCGGCGGTCGAGACCATGGCCGCCGAGGGCGGTGCGCAGCCGCAGGCCGCGCACCTGGCCGCCCGTCCGATCTCGAAGCTGCGCATCCAGGACCAGGACTGCGAGCTCACCGACGGCTCGGTGGTGATCGCCGCGATCACCTCCTGCACCAACACCTCCAACCCGGCGGTGATGCTCGGTGCCGGCCTGCTCGCGCGCAACGCCGCGCGACTGGGCCTGAAGGCCAAGCCGTGGGTCAAGACCTCGCTCGCACCGGGCTCGCGGGTGGTCACCGACTACCTGAAGAAGGCCGGCGTGCTCGACGATCTGGAGAAGCTCGGCTTCTACGTGGTCGCCTACGGCTGCACCACCTGCATCGGCAACTCCGGCCCGCTGCCGGACGAGGTCTCGCGCGCGATCGCCGAGAACGACCTCGTGGTCGCCTCGGTGCTGTCGGGCAACCGCAACTTCGAGGGCCGCGTGCACCCCGAGGTGAAGATGAACTACCTCGCCTCGCCGCCGCTGGTGGTCGCCTACGCGATCGCGGGCACGGTCGACATCGACCTGAGCAAGGACCCGCTGGCGCACACGCCCGACGGCAAGCCGGTCTATCTGCGCGACATCTGGCCGAGCAACAAGGAGATCGGCGACGTCATCGCCGCGACCATCGGCCCGGAGATGTTCGCCAAGAACTACGCCGACGTGTTCAAGGGCGACACCCGCTGGAACCAGATCGAATCGCCGGAGGGCGAGTCGTACAAGTGGGACGCCTCGTCGACCTACATCAAGAACCCGCCCTATTTCGACGGCATGAGCATGAACGTCGGCACCATCGACGACGTGCACGGCGCGCGCGTGCTGGGTCTGTTCGGCGACTCGATCACCACCGACCACATCTCCCCGGCCGGCAGCATCAAGAAGGACTCGCCGGCGGGCCGCTACCTGATCTCGCGCGGCGTGCAGCCGGCCGACTTCAACAGCTACGGCTCGCGCCGCGGCAACGACGAAGTGATGGTGCGCGGCACCTTCGCCAACATCCGCATCAAGAACCTGATGCTGGGCGGCGAGGAAGGCGGCAACACGATCTACTTCGGCAAGGACGGCTCGCGCGAGAAGCTGGCGATCTACGACGCGGCGATGAAGTACAAGGCCGACGGCGTGCCGCTGGTGGTGATCGCCGGCAAGGAATACGGCACCGGCTCCTCGCGCGACTGGGCGGCCAAGGGCACCAAACTGCTGGGCGTGAAGGCGGTGATCGCCGAGAGTTTCGAGCGCATCCACCGCTCCAACCTGGTCGGCATGGGCGTGTTGCCGCTGCAGTTCCTCGACGGCCAGAACGCGCAGACGCTCGGCCTCGACGGCACCGAGACCTACGACATCGTCGGCCTCGCCGACGGCCAGTCGAAGACCGCCACCGTCATCGCCCGCAAGGCCGACGGCGGCGAGGTCCGCTTCGAGGTGCGCGTGCTGCTGCTGACGCCGAAGGAAGTCGAATACTTCCGCCACGGCGGCATCCTGCATTACGTGCTGCGCCAGCTCGCCGCGAAGAAGGCC
>NZ_JBQWSN020000064.1:0-4980 GCF_052598215.2 Thauera sp. ZXT1-4
ACGACTTTTCTAGGAAATTTCAGATGGCGCATGCCATTCGAGTGCGATGACCCTGCTAGCCCTTCCAACGTGTCACCAGAGCGACTGAGGAAAGCTGAGAGAGCCCTCACAGATGCTTAGCTCAACGCACAGCAATCCTTTGCAGGGGGTCAACGCCCCTCGTAGTTCTGCTCCTTTTTCAACCACATCGCATCAAGAGACGCTCGGCTGAAAATCGGATAGGGCAGTCCGATGACCTCTTCGATCAGCGTATCAGGCACGTCCGCAGAATCGCCCAGAGAACCGGCAGGCTCTGCAAAGGGTGACACATGAGCTCATACATCCCGCTTCTTCGAGCGAATTTGAGAGGGCTATTGTGCTGCTTGAGCGGGCAAACCCTCACTGACCCTGCGAAATCAGAGAGGGGGACTAGTCGCACATCCGCAGATGGCGCACTTCCACTTATCGGCGGGCGCTGTGGGTACCAGCGTACATCGTCTGACACCAGTCCTCAGTTGGGTGCCCTGGGAGTAGTCTGATCGGATTGCTTAGGCGCAATTTCGCTCAACGCTTGGCGCGCATGCATCTCCTCGACGAACGCTTTCGCCACGGGGTTAGTTGCAGCTTCGGCTTCGATTGTGCGCAGCACCTGCGGCATCCACTTGGCGCGATGCTCCTCCCTCTGGTTCCAATAGTCCCGGGTGTCCATCGGACCACCTTCGCGGATAACGAATTTCTTGCCAAACAACGGCGCGAAGAACTTGCTGTCCGTATTGAATATCTTCCTTGCCTCCTTCTCGGGGCAGCGCTCCTCAGTGAGGATCAACGCGTAGCCGATGGGCTTGTCCGGCTCAGGCGGGAGGACCTCTCCGGTCGCAGACTGCTCCTCCGGCCAGTCGCGGGCGTATTCGACCATAACCCCGCCGTACTTGCACTTATCAGTCCACGCTGGGGCCTGTTCAGTCATCGATATTGCATAAACCTTGACGCCTTGCTGGACGAGAATGTCTTCGTCAGCGCGGGCAACTACGTTCACATTTTGCGCAATGAGATTGCCTGCGAGAAAAATGGCGTTTAATACGTCAAGCATTTCAGGTTCGGTTCCTGTTGTGGGTGCGAGCAAGTCTGTACGAAAATGCGCTCGCTTCAAGCGCTTACGGTCGACACTACCGATGGCGCGGTTGGTCGCGGATCTGGCAGAGTCGATGCTTATGCCGAGCTAGGTCAGCTGAGGCGCCAGTCTGCGTAGTTGCTCGTGATCGGAGTGGCTACCGTTGCCAAATTAGCGACACCTCAAAGCTGATTCCGACCTTGACCACATGGATTCCAATGCCATGCGTCGCGTGCAGATCAGCCAGAGCTGTCGATGCGTGCGGCGCCAGAATGCCATGCATGCTAACACCACAGCCCAGACTATCAGACGCTCAGCCAACTTGCTTGTTCAGGAGACTCCATGAAGAACAGCCACACAAGTGATTCCGAGCGGGAGACAATTTCGAAGGTGGGCCTCGAAACCGGGCCGGATTACTCGACAGACCCTTCGGCATGGGCCGAGTGTCAAGCCGCAGCGCTCCGCTCACGCCAAGTCGATAGGTTGGATTGGGACAACCTTGCCGAAGAGGTCCTTGACGTCGCCCGCGGCGAGCGACGCGAGCTGGGATACCGAGTCGCAGCACTGATGGCGAGCTTGGCAAGACAAGCTCTCTTCCATATCGCGCCGAAACCTCCCAATTTAAGATTAGTTCGAGAGCATCGAAAACTCGTTGCAATGCAATTGGCAACATGTCCGAGCCATAGAAAGATGGCTTTCCGATCCGACGTGGCTCTCTCTATGCTGGTCAAATGCTGTCGCGTCGTTGGGTGGCATGGGCCTTCAAGTTGACGATCTGCCAGAGGAATCCCCATGGAACAAGGCTACATTGCTGAACCGGTGATTGGTCCGGATACGAGCACGACGTCATCTTCACCTCCTGCGCGCAACTGCTCGCCAGCCTGAACGCCACCCGCGCGGTCGACACCTATGAGCGAAAGCTGCAGTAACTGGCCTGTGTTCCGCTGCTCATGTCACCAGCATTCACCGAGTGGGACCAGGCCTTCCCCGGCAACCGGCTGCTCGCCTCGGCCACCGTCGACCGCCTGCACACAACGCCGACTGCCAAATGCCCGACGAGGCCTCTTACCGCGCCGCGCGACAGGGGCCGAATCGGGCGAAAAGCGCCCTTGCCAGCACCCCGGAAAACAACGATTCCTGCCCCCCCAACGACGTCCGTCAGAGCCCCGTTCGAGTGGCTTCTACATGCCGATCATCGGCGGCTCTATTGTGGCAGCTCCTGCCGACACACGCCGTTCTCGCGGCACCAGGCACTCTTGCTGGCCTCGCCTATCGAGGCGGACACCAGCACCGCCTCGAATCGGGCCGGCGCTGTCCGGGGGCAACAACCGTGCGACCGATTTGTACTTGAATGCTTGTCCTTATCTGGTCACTTTGTTCTTCCGTAATCGTCCTCGAGTTTTAGATTCTATCGAGGCGACAACTATCTTGACCCAGAGGGACTCCCAAGAAACCAGGACAGGCGACCATGGACACATCTGCTTACGCCGTGATATCTTTCGAATTTTATGCAACGCAATAGCGTTTAACGCCCCAATAAAGGACTAGAGATGAAGAAGTTCGTTTTCGTGTTAGCAGCGGCAGGACTGATGAGCGCAAATGCATTCGCCAACGGCGTTGACCTCCGAGAGGAGGGCAAATGTGCAGTGGCGCGTCCTACGGGTTCGATGTCTTACCAGAACGCCATCCTCTCAGCGGCAGCTGAGTTGGCGGCCAAGGGCTACAAGGTAGTGAACTTTGTCATGCGTGACACAGAAATATATGTACTCGGATGCAAGTAATTCCCTGCACATTACGCAATTCATTTCCCATATTCATACTAGCCAACGACACCTCGGCTCGTAAGTCGACGGTTTAAGGCGCGCAGTTCTCGCACGCGTAGTTGAGCGAAGTAGCCGGGCGTCGGAAACGGTGCCCGCAGTGAGGCAAGTTAACTTTCCGAACAGTCCTCCCTCGCCATCTGACTCGCCAAGAGTTGCGTGCGTCAAGTTGTGCAAAAGGGTTGATCAGGTAATCGGTTGATTCCGGTTTGCCGTGGTCGGTGCGCAGGGCGTAGCCCGGAGCGCCGACCACGGCGGTGGCCGTCAGGCGGCCAGTCTCAACTGCTCCTTCTTCTGCTCGGCCAGCAGGGCCATGTTCAGGTAACGGTTGTCTTCGAGCCACGTCTCGTGGGTTTCGACGCACAGCGCCCGAATCAGCCGCAGGCACGACTCAGTGTTCGGGAAGATCCTCACCACGCGCGTGCGCCGCTTGATCTCCTCGTTGAGGCGCTCGAGCATGTTGGTCCTCTTCGCGTGCTTGTGGTGCGCCCGCGGCAGCCGGTAGAAGCTCAAGGTCTCGCCGATGTTGCTCTCGACCCAGTCGACGAGCTTCGGGTACTTGCTCTGCCCACTGGTGATCCATGCCGCCAGATCGCGGTTGGCCTCCTGCAAGTCGCGCCGATCATAGATCCAGCGCAGTTCCTGCAGACAGTCGTCGTCGGCCTTTCTCGGAAGGTAGTCGAGCGCGTTGCGCAGGAAATGCACATAGCAGCGCTGCCATGCCGCTTCGCACAACACCTCGCTGATCGCCTTCTTAAGGCCCGCGTGATCGTCCGAGACCACGAACTCCACGCCGGTGAGCCCACGCGCCTTGAGCCGCAGCAGGAAGTCCTTCCAGCTGCTCTGGCTCTCCCGGTTGGCCGTCTCTCCAGCGCCAGGACCTGGCGTTGCCCCTCCCAGTTGATGCCAATGGCGATCTGCACGGCCAGCGAGTGGATCACCCCGTCCTCGCGCACCTTCTCGTAGCGCGCATCCAGAATCACGTACGGATACGCGTCTTCCAGTTGCCGGCTGGCAAAGCGCTCGAGCGCCTCGTCCAGGCTCTTGTTGATCGCCGAGATGGCCGAGGCCGAGAAGCTGTGCCCGCACAACTATTCGGTGATCGCCTTGACCTTTCGGGTCGAGACACCCCGCACGTACATCTCCGCCAACGCGGGGGCACATACTCAGACCTTCGATCATTAATGCTAACCTCGGCATCACGACTATTTTGTGCTGTTCTGTTCCCAGAAAGGCACAAAAAAGATACAGGCTACATGGCTGCGAAAAGCTCCCCCGATACCGGGGGAGCAGAGATCACGTTAGCACTCTCACTTATCGCGTGATGCGGCCCAACTCCAGCGCTCCTTACTGGACACGAGTTCGCCGGGGCCAACCATTACCTCATACATGCCGAGCACGAGCGACAGCATCCGCGGATCTGCCTCCATCAACAACTGCTTCGTAACACCGGCTTCAAGTGCAAACGTCGATTCTGCGATGAATGCCGCTCGACGCTCCAAAGACAAAAACTCATCATCGTAACTACACGTCTCGAAATCCGCCGGCACCAGCCTTTCTGCAAGTACGAAACAAACAACCGGTGGCAGATACAGAAAACCGGCGACACGTCGAATCAAATCATCGCTCGCTTGAGTAAATGACTTGTCACCACACAGCAACTGCGAAAGGTACGGTTGGCTGACACCCAACCGTTCTGCCAGCTCAGTCACCGAGACCCCCTCGCTACTCATCCGTTCCTTGATGCGGGTAGTAAGTCCGCTACCCTTAAGAGCCTTCCTTTTCATTTTGGCCTTCCACGTTCAGGGCACATGCCCTTATTCGTATAGCCAAAAGACTCAACTCGGATGAAACCTATTGCCGGGAGCAATAATAACCGCGCACTAGCAATTCTTTTTCAAGAGCTCTTTTTTTCAGCTAGAGTGCGCGACGTACCTCAGCCATCAGTGAAGCTGCCTGTTCTTTCTGGCGCGATCATGTCCTCAGATAAAATCCACCGAACGTTAAGAAAATCTGGCTCTGTGCCGTTTCCAGTGGAAATTGACTTCTCAACAAACATGACGGTAGCGC
>NZ_JBQWSN020000065.1:0-4967 GCF_052598215.2 Thauera sp. ZXT1-4
AGAAATGGCAGCATGAGGACGACCGCTTGGAAGGCGGAAAACGTAGGGCACCTCATGCTGTCGCTCCAGATCGCGCAAGATTGCGGCGTGGTTTTCCAGAGTGCTTTGACGTCGCCCCACTTCACCTTCTGAGCCGTTGGCTTGCACCTCCAGGGCTGCCACATGCTCCTTGAGAAGGTCAATGCGTCGGGTTTCCCGGTAGCCATCAACACCAAGCCGAAGCTCATCCAAGCCATTGCGCTGCAGCATCAATGAGTCCCTGCGCTGATGCTGCTCCCGCGCTGGTGCGAGCGTTTGAACCTGCTCACGGGCCGTGACGACCGCCTGGTGGGCCGCATTGAGTTCTCCAAACTCGCTGACCAAGCGATCCGCCACCTCGAAGGTCTCGGGCTTGTCGAGCATGAAGTCGCGCAGGAAGGTATTGAGGTCACCGAGGTTTTTGGCCGACTGGGTTTTGTGCAGCAAACGCAGCGCCATTTCGCTCTCGATGCCGAGCAGACGGCAGAACCGTTCGCAATAAGGACGAAATTCGTCGCGTGCGAATGCTTCCGGGAAGGACTGCTTGAGCTTCCGGATGTCGAAGTTGGATTGGCCAAAATCCTCCAGCTCGCGCAGGTCGAAGGCCCGCTCCATGACAAGGTAGTGGCGTTTGACGTCGGTGCTGCCGTTTGCATTTCCCCGCAGCCAGAACACCTGAACCAACACCACAGACTGACCCAAGGCATTCTGGTAGGTCAGCGCCAAGGCTGACCAGGTCGTCCCTGCGCGCAGGTAGCGGGTCGCGATCTCTCCCGACTCCCCATCCTTCTGTTCAGCCCACGCACCCCGTATGTAGGTGACGAGGTTCCGGTCACGACCACTGCGGTCCGCCTCGCGTGCGGCCGCGTTGAAGTCGATCCAGCGAGGTGGCGTCAGCAACGCCGAAAACGCATCAAGCAGTGTCGACTTCCCTGCGCCGGATCGACCCACAAACAGAAAGCCTCGTTCGCTGATCGGCACGTCGTGCAGGCCGGAGAAAGTGCCCCAGTTGTAAACCTGCAGGCGAGTCATCCGGAACTGCTCGCGGGCAAACAAGGAGGCGGTTTGGGGTTCCGAGATCATTGGTCGGCCTCCTCATCGGCGTCAGTCTGAACTAGCTGCGCTGGCGTTTCTCCGGCCGCCATGCGCTGATACAGGTGCGTCAGCGCTTGTATTTCCTCTGCAGAGAACAGGAGTTTCAGCGTCGGCGAAATCTCGAAGCGATCCTCACTCGAGCGAATCTTCTGCAGGATGCTGTGCTTCTTGATCTTCTCGATGGAGGCATGAACCCGTTTCACGAACCCTGCACGGTCGGTATTGGCGGCTCGCTCATAGAGGGAGAGAAACTCCGTGATCTCATCTGTCGACGCCACGGCACGATCCCCCTGCGAGTCCGCCTGAGTCAATCGCTGGCGAAGGTGGAGCAACAGAATGGAGTCTATGAACGTCAGCTGGGCGCGACGCAGCAGGAGGGGCACTTCAAGGTCGCCGGTATCTGCCTGGCGCGTGAAGGCCACTTGCACATCCCGATCGATGACCAGTTCGAGAAACAGTTCGGCAAGACGCCGACGGATCACCGCTTCGTCTCTTACCAAGATTGGCCAGAGCTTTGGATGCCGACGTCCATCGAGCGACGGCCCTGCCAGCAGCTGCACCAAGGCGCGCCGGGTATCCAATGCCAACTCGCCGCTGTCGCCCAGGAACAGGGTGTTGGCAGGCGCCTGAGCAGCATCGGGTGCTTGTGCTTCGGCTGGCATTGCCGATTCGTCGCTGATGGACCCATTTTCAGACCAGTTCATTGGCCCGCTCCCTCAAAAAGAAGATCTTTGGAATTCGGGCGCTACGACGCTCGTCGTCGCCTCCAACCCAGCCTACGGTTTCATTGTGGTCGGCCTTGAACCCATGCCGACTACCCAACGCCAGCAGGCCGACGACGCTGCCCAGCCCCTGTGCAGCAGGGAACTGCTCGAGCACGTCGGCAATCGATGCCTGGGAGCGTTGCTCCAGGACTGCCAGCACGTTGGCCTTCAGGGTTCGGAAGTCGATTTCCGACTGTGCGACCAGTTCGCTCACAGACTCCAGGTCGATTGGCGGCGCATCCCCTTCTGCCATCTGTCCGGGTAATGCTTGCAAGGATGGATCGTGCAGCACCCATTGGGACAAGGAGCGCAAACGACTGCTCGTGAGCTCAAGCGTGTACTGGAGGGTTTCTGTGGCCCTGACTTCATCCTTCAGGCTCAGTGCTGCGCGCTGAGCGTCTTTCAGCAGGTGATTGAGTCGGCGTTGCTCGAGGTATTCACGACTCTGGACGAAGTGCTTCAGGCTGCGCGCGAAGGTCTGGAGCACCTCGTGAACCATGCCGCCCTGCTCAAGAAGGGTGCGCGTCAGCCGCAGAAGGAATCGTCGCTCCTTGGCTTCGAGCTGCCCCACGAACTCCCGCGACATAACGCTATCAAGCGCCTGGTCGAGCGTGGCCGCCTGTTCTGGGTCCGTCAGCAATCGCCAGAAAGCGGAGAAAGTCCTGCCGGCGTCGCTCTCTGAAATCAGGTCGATTCCGGCGAACAGCGAATCCAGCACATCTCCACGATTGCCATCGTTATCCATGATGCGTTCACGAAGATCGCGATTCAGCTGGTCGAACTGATCGCGGACACGGCGGAAATCACCGGCCAGATCGTCGGCCAGCGTGATGATCTCCCGCGTGCGCTCGAGCGCCGTTGTATGGGGTAGCACGCGCATCTGCCCCTTCTGGATGGCGTCAATCTCCTTGTCGATGCGGGCTTGCTCGGCCATGAGCCGGTCGATGCGGCGGAATTTGTCAGTGTCGGTGTCCTCGGCAAGTCGTGCCAAGGCTTCTATGACGAGCGTCAGGCGGCTTTCGGTCGCTGCTGAGTGCGGTTGCGCCAGGCCAGAGACAAACCGAATGGCTTCGACGGCCGCTGTGGAGAGTTCATATTCTTCTTCTGAAGCGCCAGCCGGGAAGCGTCGCTCCAGGTACCCATCGGCGAGCCAGCTGGCGACATACGCCTGTGCCGTTTGGGGAAAGTCTTCGCCTTGGGCACGCAGCTCTTCCAGATCCCTTGCGATGCGTTCGTGAAAAATGGAGGCAGGGAGGCTTCGCTCGCTCTCATACAGATGAGATTGAAGCAGGCCAATGACGGTAGGCCCGGTAGTCGAGGCAAGCAGACGCCACAGCGGCTGCGCCCGCATGCGCCGGTAGGTCGCGATGGCTTTGTCTGCTTTCACTCCCATGCTCCAAAGTGCGGGCATCGCCCGTCATGTGGTAATCACAATGCAACGCATACAAGAATCAAAAACATTGCGTTGCCACATTCTAGAGCAGCTTATATACTTCCCGCAATAACCCGCACAAGTATTCGTTAACCCGATAGAGCACTCAGGAATGCCCAAAGACCAACTTGCAGAACTGACCCAGCCTCAGCGCGACCGGCTCGCCTTCATTGAGCTGCGTGTGCGCTTCGTGGGGGAGATCCGTCGGCAGGACTTGGTTGCGCGGTTTGGCATCCAGTCCGCAGCGGCAACCCGGGATTTGGCGCTCTATAAGGAGTTGTCTCCGGGCAACATCGACTATGACCCCAAAGGCAAGGCCTACGTCCTGGGGCCGGACTTTCGCCCCATCTTCGACTTTCCTCCGGAGCGGGTGCTGTCTTGGCTAACGCAAGGCTTTGGTGACGGTGAGCCGATGCGACTCAAGGTGTGGGTGGCCAGCGAGAGTCCGTCGCGGCTTACGCACCCAGATCTGGATGTGTTGGCAAGTGTGACTCGAGCAATCCACCAGGAATGCGCACTTGCTATCGACTATTACTCGATCTCAAGTGGCAAGTCCGAGCGAGAGATTGTTCCCTTCGCATTGATCGACAACGGCCTGCGCTGGCATGTCCGCGCCTTCGACCGGAAGTCCCAGGAGTTCCGGGATTTCGTCATCACCCGGATCAAGAACCCTGTCGTGCTCAAGGGGCAGCCAGTTGCAGCCCATGAGATGAGTAACCAAGACATCCAGTGGACGCGCATCGTAGAAATTGAGCTGGTGCCGCACCCGGACCAGCCACGTCCAGAGATCACTGAGATGGACTACGCCATGGATCGTGGTGTGCTGACCATGAAACTTCGCGCAGCCACAGCTGGGTACATCCTGCGTCAGTGGAGCGTCGACTGCTCGCCAGACCACAGCCTGCGGGGCCACGAATACCGACTCTGGCTGAAAGATCACCTGGCGCTTTACGGCGTAAAGAACGCAGTGCTGGCCCCGGGTTACCGATCGCCTGACTCACAAAACATCATGGGCAAGGCCGACTGATGCGCCACGCCACGACAGAACAACCAAATTTGACTGGATTTCCTACATGCCCTTAACCCTGCCACAGCTAGAACGCCACCTCTTCAAAGCCGCCGACATCCTGCGCGGCAAGATGGATGCCTCCGAATTTAAGGAATACATCTTCGGGATGCTGTTCCTCAAGCGCTGCTCCGACGTGTTCGACCAGCACCGCGAGAAGATCATCCAGGAGGAAATGGCAGCTGGCTTGACCGAAGCCGAGGCCATTGAGAGTGCCGATCAAAAAGACTGGTACATGGAAGAAGGCTCATTTTGGGTGCCGCCACAGTCACGGTACGAATACCTGCTAAACGATGCACATCAAAACGTCGGTGATTTTCTGAATAAGGCGCTGGCCGGACTGGAAACCGGCAACACCAGCCTCTACGATGTTCTCGAGCACATCAACTTCACTCGCAAGGTCGGCCAGAGCAAGATTCCCGATATCAAACTGCGACAGTTGATCACCCACTTCAGCCTGCACCGCCTGCGCAATGAGGATTTCGAGTTCCCCGATTTGCTGGGTGCTGCCTATGAATTCTTGATCGGTGACTTTGCGGGCTCTGTGCCGTTTCCAGTGGAAATTGACTTCTCAACAAACATGACGGTAGCG
>NZ_JBQWSN020000066.1:0-4525 GCF_052598215.2 Thauera sp. ZXT1-4
GCATGAGCCGACAGCCCCCAAGCGCTGACCGTGGGCTAAACTAAACGGCATTGGGGGCATGGTCCTTATGACTATCGCGTGGATAAGGACAAGTTGCCCGTGGTGGAGTTGCACCACTTTGACGCAGGGGTCGAGACCTTTACCAGGCAGAAAACGGGGGCTTTTGGAGGCGACATCGACTACACCCTGCGGGCTTTTCCGAACCATCATCGCGCGTTGATGGCGATGGTGAATCTCGGGGTCAAGGAAAAGACGAACCATGCGCGAGGTGCGAGATATACGGTGGATTGCTATCTCCTGCGAGCTGAAGCCTACCGCCCCGACGATAGCATGGTGAAAGTCATCTACGGGCTCTACTACCTGAAGCATGGGCGCCCCGGCGACGCAGTGAAGAAGCTCGAGGAAGCGCGTTCAATCGCCGGTGACGATGCCAACGTGCATTACAACCTCGGGCTTGCGTATACCGACCTCAAGGAGTACGACAAGGCGCTGAAGAGCGCGCATGTCGCTTACTCCAAAGGGTTTCCGTTACCCGGACTGCGGGATCGCTTGCGCAGAGCTGGCGTCTGGCGAGATCTGCCACAGTGAGCCTCGATCTCGATTAGTCCTGTTTGGCTGGTAGCGCTGCACCTTGCTTTGGTCTCGGTGGTTGTTGGAGTGCTCGCTTTGCATGTGGTTGCGTGAGGTGTTGGTCATATAATGCTCGCTGCCCACCAAGAGCACCCGACAGCCTGGCCGGGCACACTTCAATGCAAGATCACAGGAGAGCGTTTTGGATATCAAGAAGGAAGTGCTGGCCGTCGTCGACGAGGTGCTCAGCCTCGGGGGGCGTGCGTGTTCGTACACGTTGGATACGCCTCTGCTCGGTGCGGTGCCCGAACTCGACTCGATGGCGGTTGTCGGGGTGATCAACCTGATGGAGGAGCGTTTCGGTTTTGTCGTGGAAGATGACGAGATCGACGGTTCGGCGTTCGCGACGGTCGGCTCTTTGGTTGACTTCGTGGAAGGCAAGCTCGCCTGACCATGAGGGATGTGGTTCGCCAGGCTTTTTTCCTCGAGGCTGGAAGCGGTAGGCGCTTCTGTGTGTTGACGAGGCACCGATCTGCGCTGGTTGGTAACCTTCTTCTTCTGCCGCCGTTTGCGGAAGAGCTGAATAAGTCCCGGCGTATGCTTGCTCTTGCAGCCCAAGTCTATGCGGCCCGGGGATGGAGAGTGATGCAGCACGATTTGCTTGGTTGCGGTGATAGCTCCGGCGATTTTGGCGATGCAAACTGGGCAGCGTGGATTGAAGATGTTGGGCGGTCTTACGCTTGGTTAACTAGCGAAAGCAATGTGCCAACAGTGTTGTGGAGCCTTCGAGCCGGGAGTCTCCTTGCGGCTGAGTGGATGGCACAGAGCGGGAAGAATTTACCCTTGCTTGCCTGGCAACCCGTGATCAACGGCAGGCAACACCTGCAGCAGTTTTTGCGCCTGAAGGGTGTGAGCGAGATGCTTAACGACTCGGACGCCAAGGCCACAATGAGTGCGTTGCGGCGGGCGCTGGCCGAGGATCGTTTGGTGGAGGTTGCGGGTTATACGCTTTCCCCTGGCTTGGTTAGTGGTCTTGAATCGGCGGTCTTGAAGGTTGGGCCGGATCATTCTGAACCGCTTTGTCTGCTTGAACTTGTTGGCCTGACGGACCCGGAGTGCACCCCGGGCTTGCGTCTGTTGGTAGAGCGCCTTCGCGGCGAGGGCCGCACAGTGGAGGCGCTGGCGCTGGAGGGGCCTGCTTTTTGGCAGACCCAGGAGATCGCCACGTCGCCTGTGCTGATCGAAAAGTCGTGCGACGTGCTGGAGGGATGGCTCGATGCATACTGAGCAGGCTGTCGTGTTCGAGTGCGAGGGCGAACTGCTGATCGGGGTAGTGGCGTTACCGGTCACTGTGTGCGAAAGCATGTTGAAGGTCGGGGTGCTCGTTGTCGTCGGTGGTCCGCAGTACCGTGTCGGAAGTCACCGTCAGTTCGTTTTGCTGGCCCGGTTCCTAGCCGATAGCGGTGTTCCGTGCATGCGATTCGATCGCCGCGGGATGGGCGACTCAACCGGGGAAATAAGGGATTTCGAGAATGTCACGCCCGATATCGAGGCTGCCATTGAGGCTTTTGTTCGCCAGGTGCCAGGCTTGGATCAGGTGGTTCTTTGGGGGCTTTGTGACGGTGCGAGCGCGATCTGTTTTAGTTTGGGGCGCAATTCGCGCGTGTCGGGTGCGGTGCTTTTGAACCCATGGGTGCGTACCGCAAGCACTGAAGCGCGCACAATGCTAAAGCACTACTATCTGCGCCGGTTGGTCGACAAACAGTTTTGGCTGAAGCTAATCCGTGGTGGGGTAAGTGTTCGGGGCGCGATGGGCGAGGTTTCCTCGGCGGTCGGGCTGGCCACTCGTCAAGCAAACCAGCAGCTCAGCCCTAAGGTGCAGGGCAGCGTGCCCGAAAGAATGCTAAAGGGCCTTGAGGCATCGCGAGTGCCGGTCGCCATTTTTCTTAGTGGGCGGGATTACGTGGCGAGAGAGTTTGAGCAGTGCGTAGCCGCTGATCGGGCTTGGGCGCGTTTTGTGAATTCTGAACTTTGTGACGTGCGTCATTTCAATGAGGCAGACCACACGTTCTCCAGCGCAGAGTTGAGCGGCTCGGTGGCAGCCGAAACACTTGAGTGGGTCCGTAAGATTTACGCCCGCTGATACGGGTGCGGAAAAAAACGCCTGATTTTGTCCCCGCGACCGAGTTCTACACCCGGGGCGCGCACGTTGAACAGTTTGAGGTACGAAGGCCGCCGAGCTAGATACTCTGAAACGATCGTGGCGGCCCATCGGGTAGATCGGGACATACTCTTGCCGTGAATGAGCCCGTTATTTTTTGGGGCGCAGCCTTTTGAGGAAGCGGCCCCCAAAATGCTTACTAGCTTCAAACAGACCGCGAGGCGTCCGCGGGTTGAAGGCAATGAGTCCATGCCGCTCTCGTCGCAGTGGAGTCCAGTCTTTTTTGTAAGAGTCGTCACCGATCAGGTAGTCGATTTCCCAAACTCGGTCTTTTTCGATCACGTGACGCATTAATTCAGCGGTCATCAGAGTGCCGATTGAGCCATGTTGCCACTCGCCATCGTGCGCCAACTTTACGATTTGCGCTCGTCCGCCGGCTACGAGCCAGATCTGCGCTGCGACCGGGTGGTTTTCGAGATGGATCAAGCCAAGCCGAAGCCAGCCTCTTGAAGCAGCGAGTTTACAGAGACCCGGAATAAACTCCGGAAAGGGCTCGGGGCGTTTCCAGCTCTTGTTGTAAACCGCTACGAAATCCCCTACAGCGCTCTCAAGCTTGCTGTCGTCGTTCGTCACTAAGGTGAAGACGGCTCCTGTTTTCGCTACTTTTTTGCGCGTTCGAGCAAGGGTGTTTTGTAGCCGGGATGGGCGGGCCGATAGGAACGTCTCGAACGAGTGAGTTTCGATCGGGGTGTACCAATTGCCGAAGCGGAAATATCGATCGACCAGCCAACCTGCACTCTGCAGCGCTTCAACGGCGATTTCTATGAAAGGCGATTGGGCGCAGAGTGGAGAAAGATCGATAACTGCCGGGGCATCTGCGTTGTTGATGCGGAGTGTGTGAAATGCCTGTGTGAGCGATTTGGCGGTAGGTAACTCATCGTTAACTGGGCCGTAGATCGGACTGTAAAAGGTCTGTAGCGCCTCGAGCCGCCAATGTGATGTTGGCAGTCTCATCACCGGGAGAGCTGAGAGGCGCCCTTTGGCAGATTCGACTTCGATGCGTGAAGTACTCGTTCCACGGGGAAGGGCTGTACGCGTCAAGAGATCGAACCACTGTTCGCTCAAATGGGGATCAGGGGTTTTCTCGCAGTCATCGGGTTGAAGCGGTGGAATATGGTTTTGGAGCATGGCGCCTTTACATTCGTGGGGCTAACGACTTTGAATGGACTGCGGTAGTACTTCGATCGCGTCTATGCCATTAGTGCTGGCAGATCATGGGGCGCTCTTAACTGCTCGCTTGAGGGCGAGGCAGAGGACCAATGCTTGATGCCCAGTGGTCGATGATTTCTCAGTGGTGCGCCTTTTGGTGGGCTGCTCCAGGATTATCGATTGGGGGAGTGGCAGTTGCGTTGGTGTGGAGACCACTTCCGCGACCGACGCCGTAATATTGCCAGCCGTCACCCTGCAGCCGGTCCGGGCTGTACAAATTTCGCCCATCCACAATTACCTTGCCCTTTAGCAGGCTTTCCATTTCCTCGAAATCCGGTGCCCGGAACTGCTGCCACTCCGTGCAGATCGCCAGCGCATCCGCGCCTTCCAGCGCGCTGTACTTGTTGCCGCACAGCGCCAGGTCGGGCCGTTCGCCGTAGATGCGCCGCGTCTCGTCCATGGCCACCGGATCAAACGCCTGCACGCGCGCGCCCGCCTCCCATAGTGCCTCGATGAGCGTGCGGCTGGGCGCCTCGCGCATGTCGTCGGTGTTGGGCTTGAAGGCCAGGCCCCAGACGGCGATGG
>NZ_JBQWSN020000067.1:0-4243 GCF_052598215.2 Thauera sp. ZXT1-4
TGCCGACGCCATTCGCGCATCGCCGCGGTCGCGGCGTGCATGTCGACTTTCGCCAAGCGGCGCACCTGGTCGACCGTGGGCATCGTCTGCCGGCCGGACTCTTCGAAGATCTGGCTTGCCGCGGCAAAGACACGCTCGCGGGCATCGAGAGGAAGATTCGAGGTCATGTGCCAGTCTCCGGGCGTGATTAGATAATCATCATAATAATATGATTATTATGATTATGCAAGCGGTTATTCGCCGCCGGGAACGCGCACGAAACCGGGTTTCAGCGATGACACCGCGCTCGATTAAACGGCCCAGGAGCCTAAAACGCGGGATAAAGCAGGGCAGGCGGTCGGAAGCGAAGAGATCTCGGCTCAAACGGGCTGTATCAGCCCCGCGCCCTCGTTCCTGACGTTGCCGACCGCCCTCCCCACCGGATACACCGCCAGCGCCGCCTCGGGACACGGCCGCACCAGCGCCTGCACCTGGTCGGCCGCAGTCGCCCCGTTCAACCACGCCCAGTAATCCCCCGGCGCCAGGATCACCGGCATGCGGTCGTGCAGCGGCCGCATCGCCGCGTTGGCCTCGGTGGTGACGATCGTGAACGTGTCGAGCTCCTCGCCGTCGGCCGGCCTCGCCCAGCGCTCCCAAAGCCCGGCGAGCGCGAAGAACTCGCCCCCGACCGGGTGGATGTAGAACGGCTGCTTGCCGCCGCCCTGCCGGTCACTGAGATGCTGCCACTCGTAGAACCCGTTGGCCGGCACGATGCAGCGCCGGCGGCGGAACGGCGCCCGGAACGAGGGCTTCTCGGCGACCGACTCGCCGCGCGCGTTGATCAACCTGGTCGCGATCGCCTCGTCCTTCGCCCACGACGGCACCAGCCCCCAGCGCAGCCGATGGATCACCCGCTCGCCGTTCGAGCGCTGCCGCACCACCGGCAGCCACTGCATCGGCGCCGCGTTCCAGCGCGGCTCGAACTCGAACCCTTCGGGCACCGCGTCGAATGCCTCGCGCAGGCGCGAGACCGGACCGTAGAGCGCATAGCGTCCGCACATTGGCGTGTGCCTCCAGATCGGGCGGTCGACCACCGCCCCAAACCGACCGCGTTGGGTGAAAATAGACTGTATTTTTTACAGTCAAAGCATGCACGTCAGAGTCGTCGAATTGATGGTGGCCGGGGAGCGCACGCCCGCGCGAAGCGCGCCTGGCTGACCTCGGCATCACCGACACTGAGCATAGGCGACATTCCGATCGGAACCGCCGAGAAGCGGCCGCTGCACGCGGCGCAGCTCTGGGAGCGCTGGGGAACCTCGGCCAGACGCGGCCTGCTGCCGCCGCTGTTCGACGTCCAGGTGCTGCGCATCACACCGCGCGGGCTGCTGCTGCGCGGGTTCCAGGTCAGCACGAAGAACGGGGCCGGCACGGCCCAGCACGCCCAGGAATGGTGGGCCGTGCCGATCGACAAGCCGGGAGCGGCTTAGCGTGCTTTATTTTCCGTTTTCTCAGCCGCCACACCGGTTGTTGGCAGCCCAGCTGCTTGCACTCCGATTTTTACTCACAAAATCTGTGGATGAGTGGCTGCGTACTCCTCCAAACACCTTGTCCAGCCTGATATTTAACCCGTGCTGAAAAATGAGGCATGGTTGTTCGGCACACAGTCCAAGATCAGCTGACCTTGGACTACTCGCGAGCCGCCTGTTTCATGACGATCAGACAAGATGTTCTTTTTTTACTGTTTTGCGATTCGTCGCAAAATCGTAATTAAGCTAGTGCAGAAAACATCATGCGTCGGCCCGTGCCGAGTGATGTAGCTGCTGTTGCCAGCGACAGGCCGTTGCGCTGCATCCAGGCATCGAACTCGCTCGCCGTCGGCAATCCAGCCTACTCCCGGCCCAGTTGATAAGCTGGTCAGTTCCCATATCGAGCCCGCCAGGCATCGCACTGCATCTGCGAAAAACTCGGGATTCCGAAGTGCATCGGAAGGTGGTGCCGTGAAATCCGACAGATCTACAGACAGCGTTTCGCCCGTGCTCCAGTCGATCTCTACGGTGAGGGGCCCAACGATGAGCGCGTCGAGGATGTTAGGCGGGGCTTTCATAAAAGCCCTACAAGGCTACCGAAGAGTGAAGACGTACCCTACCCTCCATCTGCGTGAAAAAACGCCTCTGCGGGCTTCTGAGGAGCTCTCAGCGGCATTGTTTTTCCGATTCTGCCCTCTGCCCTGCCGATTTCTTCTTCAGTTTGATTTTCGATGATGCTATGAGGGCGGTTTCCACAGAAACCCGGCTGAGGCGTCTGCCCGCTTGCGGGCGGAGGCCGATTTGTCCGGGTCTTGGCGCCCGAAGGGGGGCCGCTTGCGGCCAGGTCGGGCCGGCTTGCCGGGCCGAGCCGCTTAGACCGCCCGTCGCGATTAGGTTGAGCAAGCGAGGTTTCTTCTGTCCTTCGCCCGTAAGGGCCAATTGTGCCGGAGGGGGAGCCGGCGAAGCCGGGGGAACCCCGCAGGGGTGCCCCTTTCTTGACCGCTCAGTTATCCACAGGCCTTTTTTGGTTGCGACGTTAAAGACTTTTAAAGTTAAAAAACCGCGCGCGCGCGTTACGCCTGTGGATAACGCTTTGGATGCCGCGCTGGCACTGGGATCTAAAATTTCCAGCGTGGGTGATATAACGAATGGGGTGTGGGTGATATAACGAGCCCATCCACAGGAAAACGTGGGTGATATAACGAGTCAATTCACAGGCACTGGCGCTTAAACGGGCTTCTTGACCACCCATTGGGCATGCGGAAATGGGCGTTTTTTATGACCTTAGGTTTTTTCACACGCCGAAGCGGCTCTGGACGAATTTTTTACCATGTTGCTAGGCGCATTTCTGGGGGGAAGGGGGTGTTTTGCGCCTGCAAACGTGGGTGATATAACGAATCCGTTTTCGGAGGCTTCCGTACGAGAGCCGTTGAATCGAAGAGGGCCTCCGCATGACGCGACATCAAGGCCTGCCTCCTCCCGCAGCGTCCCGCCCTGCAGCATCACCCGCCTCTCATCGGCCGTCCGCTCGCCTCTGCTCCCGCTCGCTGGCTAATCTGTTATCCACCCTTGCCCGAGGCACCTGGCTAGCGGGATCAAGGCTTAGTCGCTGCCCAAACACCTACCGCTTGCGTGTGCGCTTAGGATCCCGGATGTAGGCATGTGCCGTCTCAGACTGTCCGTTCTTGTGTAGCCCGGCAGCAAGTCGCCTCGAGTTGCGGACATAGAACGTCACCTTGTCAGTGCCGTCGAGCATCACACGATACTCGGGGAGCGTATGGGCCTCTATGATCTCGCGGACCATGCGCCTAAACTCACGCAAGGTCCCTTTGCTGCCTGCCTTGTCTTGTAGCAAGGCAAGATCGATGCACCACATCGTTTGATGGCCGCAGTGCTTGCGCGCCAGCTCGTACAGACGCCGTTCCAAGGGCTTTCGAAGGCGGAAATAGTCTGGATGGATCGTGAGAATTTCATGGGCTTGGACAGCGTTGTGAAGCCACTTTGACAAGGTGACTTCGACGGCAACCATGCGTTCGTCGTCGGGTGCCCGCTCGATGATCATCCACGAGTCGATGATGCCGAACCCTTCCTTGACGCGCTGCCCCCCCGTCCGAATGTCCGTCTTGATTGTGGTCCCACGCAAGCGCTCTAGGGCGTTCTCGAGGCGCTGATACTCGGCGCCGCCGGTAGGCTTGTTGGTCGATACAAGGTAATCGTGAACCGTAAACCGCACGGTCCGGTTCTTCGCGTCGTCACGGCCTCGATTCAGTCCCTCGGTCATCTGGCTGACAACGTAGATCAAAACGTCCTTGTCGAACTGCGTTGCTCGCCCCTTGACCGACGGATACACCTCGACACGGCGGTTTCCGTCCTTGCTTTCCCATGTCCAAGTCGACACGTCTGTCTTGGTGGAAAGCGTGAAGATCGGCGCCTCCATCGAAGCACCGTCATCCTTCAGGGCGTAATCGAAGAGGTCTGCGAGGAAAAAATCCCGGTCGACGTGCCTCAGTGGCAGCAAGGCCGGGCGCTTGACCGGCGCCGGCAACTTTTTGGGCGCACTGACCTGCTCTTGGCCCAGGGCTTGTGCGGGTGAATGCTCAAAGGAGAAGTCGAGAACCCCCTGGTTCTCGACTTGATGAGTCTGCTGACTGGACGTGTCGGCCTTGGTCTTATTCAATGAACTCTCCCACCGCTAAACGCCTTGCGTTGTTGTAGCGGGGGTTTCGCGGGTCATAGAC
>NZ_JBQWSN020000068.1:0-3552 GCF_052598215.2 Thauera sp. ZXT1-4
CTCGGATATCTCAAGGCGCGCTGTTTAGCAACGACGCCGCTGGGTGAGCGCTTACGTTTTCTGGTGGTTGTGGTGAACAGCAGCACTGTCGGAACAGGCGAGTCCTGCAGCGGAATAAGGCCGATAACAATCATGATCCGCGTGATCGATTGAACGCTTGGCCCCCGCTGCGCGAACTACAGATTGGCCAGGGCAAGAAAGCCCACAACAGGCCGGATATACGAATGCAACCGCGCTGACGACAGGTGCAAAAGCAATGCTTTGCTCACTACTTGTGGGGAGAGTCCATATACGCGTTTGTTACCTGGGTCAATAACCCACTTGTACAAAGTGCCGTTATTTCCCCACTTGTGGGCGCCATATTGGGGCTGCTATTTGGCGGATTCAACAACACCCCTTCGCCTGCGGCACCTGTCACAGTGCAGCAGACCGTTATCACCTTCAGGCAAACGGTCGTGGTGAATCAAGGCCGGGGAACATCCTCTTCTTCGGACGACGTGTGGGCTTACCTTGGCGCACTATTTCTGGTCGTGGCCGTTGTCATCTGGGGATATAGCCGTTACGCCAGTGACATCCTGCACTATTGGCTGAGTGGGGTGTTTTCCTGCACGGCGTTTATCCTGGCAGCTGGTTTGGCCTCTGCCATCCGGGGGCAATACAACAGCGCGGAATGGGGCTGGTACATCTTCACGCCCCTGGTTGCCGTGGGCGCCTCCATCTACCTGACCGAACTGGCGCAAGCAGGCATTATTGCCGGCGCCCGTGAGGCGGCTTTCCGCTACGGGATCATTGATTACTATTTTGATGTACTGGAGGACGAGCACCGGATCTGGATACTGTCTCAGCTCTTCGGGGTCGTGATGGGGATCGGCGCAACGCTTGCTGCGGCACTCCGATCGCTACATTACCTCGCCCTGATGAACCAGCGGGCCAGCGGCACGCTGTCCTCGCTCTGGTTTGCCCTGGCCCGGTACACCCGGTTTTCCGCTCGTATCAGCGGTGTCGTGCTGCTGATCATGCTGCTCGGTGCGGCCTACTTCATGCTCTCGGGCCAGGCGTATGAACTGTGGATGCGACGAGGCTAGCCGGCGACTAGCGCCCCACATACAGCGTGACGATCTGGGGCCGTTCATGGCCGAGTTCATGGCTGATAATCTGGCGAGCCTGCGCATCGACCTGGCGCTGGGCCGGGGTCAGGTCGCGCGCCGTCGGCCCGCCCGCAGCCGGCGCCTGCCAGCCGGTCAGTGCCTCATATCTTGCCTGGGCATACTGATGACGTAGGCCGTGCATATTGCTCAGTCCTGCCGCCTTGCACTGGCCGTCATACACGTGCTGCTGCTGGATATAGGACTTGTGCGCCGGGATCAGCGAACCGGCGCCCGCCAGCGTCCGGGCCGCATCGAGCACCGTCCGTTGCTGCGGCGTGGTGATGGGCACACTGCGTGGTTTACCGCCCTTCGTCCATGATCCTTTTAGCGCTATGTGGTCGCCCCGGTCTGCCCAGGCCGGCTGGAACTTGATGCACTCCTGGCGGCGCAGCCCGAAGGCGGCCTGTAGGCGCAGGCTCATCTGCACATGCGCATCGCGGATGGCCTCCAGGCGCTCGTCCAGGGTCTGTGCCTTACTCTGGTTGGTGCTGTACTGGCGCTCAGGAATGCCGAGCTGGCGGTTGTCGGCAGGCAGAAGCCCCCCTTTGCCGATCTTCTCGGCCCACCAGCGCAGATGGCTCAGGCGGTTTTTCAGGGTGCCGGTCGACAGCCCCTGTGCCTGCCACTGGTTGAGCAGCGCATCGACGTGCTTGCCCTTGAGCGAGCGAGCCTGCATCTGGTTGAACCCCGCGTCACGCAACTGGCGGGCCATCAGCGTCAGGGAGCGCTGCCGGTCGGCCTGTGTGGCGAAGCTGCCGTCACGGTTGCGTCGGCACAGCTGTTTCAGCGTCCAGGTCAAATCATCCACCGCCTGCCTCCTGTGTCCTGGGTGTAGCGTCATGCTGAGAACTTGATCGGTTAGTGTTATTGCCAACTCGCTATGGCGAGATCCCCGAAGGGCGAAGGGTCTGGGTGCTCAGCACACCCGTTGCCTCGGTATGAGGCGTCCGCCTTGCTTCCTGTGGGAAGACCGGGCAGCCAGTCATGGTGCGTAGTGCATGGATAAACCTCCTGTGGATGGGATAAGGGACAGCTCCCGGCTGATGACGACAGCGGGCATGGGACAAACAGGCAGCAGGACGCTGCGGCGGATGGGACGACGCCGGATGGCTTGATGAGAACGGTGGCTCACCCTGTTGCAGGGCGGCGCGCGAACGAGCCTGGCGCACCTGGGGTGGCTTCATCCTTGCGGACAGGCACTTGCAGAAGCCGGTGCCTTTGGGGTGGCCGGATGGGTACGGCCCGCGCAATGACGGCGCATGGAAACTGCGCCAGCATGTCCGGCGTTGTACCTGCCGGTAGGTCACTGCCGGGACAGTATCGCCCGGCCATCATCATGTGCGACAGAGACAATGCGATGCTGCGCCAGCCCGTATTGTTGCTGCAGTTCGCCGTGTCGTCACTGCGGTGTGCAGTGACGACCCGGCAGCCGTACGTTGCCCGATCTGGCGCAGGCAATGAGCGTTCATGTGACCGCCGTCTTGCTCGGTTAGTCGCGGCGCGGGGCCTGTTCCCGATGGCTGTGCCACTGACGCGGCCTGCGGCCTTGTCGGCTGCCCGACCCGTCAGGCCATCAGGCCGCCCTGCCTGGTCAGGCAGCGCCAGGGTTTGCGCCTGCTCATGCTGGATCAGGCTGCCACCCTTTGTCCTGCATGAGCCGGGCGGCAAGCTCACTGGCATCCGTGGGCTTGCCCAGCATGCTGCGAATGTTGGCGAGGTGTGCCCTGACGACTTCCGGGGCTGCGGGCTTGAACGCGGGGGACGGTGGTGCAGTCGGCTGAGTGGCGACCACGGCGGGCTTTGCCGGGGCGGGAGGGCTGGCAGGCTGACGCAGCCTGCGACCCGCCCAAAAACGGAATTCTCCGGCCAGTACCCGCTTGATCAACCCGAAGAAATAGGCGATGGCATTGCGTACCACGCCGCTCTGACTGCGGGCCTGCAATTCATCGAGGACATCCTGACGCTGTTGCTCAGGCAACTGACGCAGCGCCGCCTGAATATCCTGTTGCTGCCTGGGCTTGACGCCGATCAGGCAGGGTGGCAACTGCACGGAACTGGATTTTTCGTTTTCGCCCGCGCAGTACGTACTTTTTTTATACTTATACAAACTATACGTAGGCGCAGAATCCTGAATGGTCTGCCGGGCGCGATGGTTCTGTGGCAGAACGGCCATTGGATTGGCGGATGCGTTGGCTGGTTCTTCCGGGGCGTCGGTATCCGCAGGTTGAGGCTGCCCGGTCGCCGTCGATGCCGGTGGCGGCGGATCGTTATGATCGTCGTCAGCGACAGGGCCGGGCTTTTCATCCGTCATCGTGGCCTGGATGTGGCTGGCTACCCGTGATACCTGATTCCTGAATCCGTGTTGTCTTCAGCGCGTACCCGCTCCGCGAGCCCCAGCGCATGA
>NZ_JBQWSN020000069.1:0-3548 GCF_052598215.2 Thauera sp. ZXT1-4
CTATCCGGGAGGCGATCGAGGCGATAATGCTGGCGGGGATGTTTTCGCGTTTTTTTGCCTGTGAGGAGGTGGAATGAAGCCGTCGCAGAACGATAAGAGTGGAGCCCGATCTGATCTCGGTGAGCGCGCGCTCGCGTTTCTCGCCCAACATCGGCTGTCGGCCTCTCCCATCAATTACTGGGTAGCGCACGACTACATCAGAGGCAACGACCCGTCGCTGTGCGAAGCATTGAATTCAGTAATCGGATCTTCATCTGCGATCGATGATTTCGTTGTGCGCGAGATCTACGAGCAACATGTGGCTGGCGAGGCTCTTCGTCGGTTTCACGGCATGGGAGAGGGTATCGAAAAGTTGCTCGGCAGTCTCCTCGGAGATGTACTCAGCGCGAGTCGAAATACGTCCGGTCTCCAGGCCTCTCTGACCGAAAACCTGGGTCGGCTTGATGAAGTTCGCGACTCGAGCGGTTTACGCGCGATCGCTCAAAACCTAGCCCAGGCTGCCTTAGCAGCAAATGAAAGCAACGCGGCACTCAAGAAGAGTCTTGAGGCCACGGAGCAGGAGACAAGATTGCTTCGAGGTGAACTCGACAAGCATCGGCGCGAGGCGATGGTCGATCCGCTTACCGGGCTGCTCAATCGAAGAGGCATGTTAATTGAAGCCGCAAAACTGTTCGATTCTTCCGATGGGCCGCCTGCTTTGCTCGTCATGGATATCGACCACTTCAAGCGGATCAACGACACCTACGGCCATGCAGTGGGTGATATTGTGATCCAGAAGGTCGCTGAGGCGATGTTGGCTATCGCGCCGGACCAAGCGATGACTGCGCGTTTTGGTGGCGAGGAGTTTGTCATGTTGGTACCCAATGCCTCGATCGATCGAGCACAGCAGCTTGCAGAAAAGGTTAGGACCTCGATCGAACGGTTACGGTTGGTGCGGCGTCATGACAAGCTCGAAATCGCACCCTTTACGATCTCCGTCGGAGTTGCCTTACGTCAGCGCGAGGAGTCGATCGAGCCGCTATTCGATCGGGCTGACAAGGCGCTGTATCGGGCGAAGCACAATGGCCGTAACTGCGTCGTCGCATCCAGTTGAGGGCGAGCTCGGTGGCCAGATTCGACGAGATCAAGCTTGCTGGACAACTGCCTAGCCCCAAAGGGGTCGCATTGGCCATAATGAACCTATGCGGTCGCGAAGATTGCACGATAGAAGACGTTGCTCGTTTGGTTCAGACCGATCCAGCTTTGTCTGGGCGCCTTCTCCGTCTCGCAAACTCGAGCGGCGGTACCCACCGACCAGTCTCAGCCATCAACGAAGCACTGCTGCGTATCGGCATGAAGGCGGTTGCTCAGCTCGCGATGGGATTCTCGCTCGTCGACCAGTTCAAGGACGGACCTTGTAAAGGATTCGATTATCGCAATTTTTGGTCGCGCTCATTGCTGATGGCTTTGGCCTCGCGGGAACTCGGACGTTTGACCCGCGCGGCTGCCCCGGAGGACTTGTTCGCATGCGGCTTGCTCGCGAATATTGGTTCCTTGGCTCTGGCCACGGCATTCCCCGTCGAATACTCCGAACTGCTTGAGTCCGATCGAAGCAATTTGCTCGCGCTCGAACATGAGGCGTTTGGGATCGATCAGCGCCAGTGCGCGCTTGCCATGATAGAGGAGTTCGGCATTCCGAAAGCGCTCGCCGAACCCGTCTTCTACCATCAGTCACCCGATGAATCACAGTTTTCTGAAGGGTCGCGACCGCACACGCTGACCTGGCTATTTCACACCGCTAGTCATCTCGCCGACCTTGGCATAGCAGCCGAGAAGGTTCGAAGCCAGTTGGTCGGCTCCCTAATACGGCTCGGCGGTCGATTTCAGATGGACGCCGACGGTACGGCGGCGTTCTTCGATCGGATCGTCGAAGAGTGGAGCGACTGGGCGAAGTTACTGGATGTCCCGGCTACCTCCCTTCCGTCGTTCGAGCGCATGTCTGAAACTCCGCCGGTTATCGGAGGGGCTACAGGATCGGACGCTACAGTGCCTGCTCTCATTGTCACCTCACGTAATCACTCCACCTTCGATGTCAGCACGTTGTTGCAATCCAGCTTAGGTTATCAAATTTGTCTCGCGGGTGATTTTGATGAGGCTTTGAGCATTGCGGTCGCTGTGTTGCCGAAGATTGTGATTATTGACGCCGACTTCTCCGGTGCAGGTGCGCAGGACTTCTGTCGCAAGGTACGTGGGGCCGATTGGGGTAGACCGGTTTATCTCGTTGCATTGTCTGATCAGTTAGACAAGGAGAACTTCGTCGCAGCGCTTGAGAGCGGCGTGGATACGTGTCTTTTCAAGTCGCTCGGCGAGGAAGCGTTGCGCGTTGCGATGGATGCTGGACATCGCTATCTCGGACTCCTTGATGCATGGCAAAACGATCGTGCTCAACTTAAACAAATCGCCTCAGAGCTCGCCGTCAGCAACCGGAAGCTTGAACAGGTTGCCAGAACTGACATGCTTACCGGATTACCGAATCGTCGTGGGGCAATGGAGGCGCTCGCCAGGGCTTGGAGTGCGTCGAATCGCACCGGTGAGGCACTGAGCGTCATGATGATCGATCTTGACTGGTTCAAACGCGTGAATGATCGATATGGGCATGCGTTTGGTGACCACGTCTTGAAGCAAGTGGGTATTCGCCTACACAAAGAAGGGCGTCGCAGTGATACGTTGTGCCGAATCGGCGGCGAGGAATTCTTGGTTGTATGTTCGGGTTCAGATCTTCCCTCAGCCATGAAGGCGGCGGATCGCCTTCGCAGGGCGATCGAAACGATGGCCCTCGTCGCCGAGGGTCATGAAAAGGTAAGACTCAGTATCAGCGTCGGTGTTGCCCAGAAAGAACGCGACACTGCGAGTATTGATGTGCTACTTGGAGAGGCAGATAAGGCTGTGTACTCAGCCAAACATGCCGGCCGCAATCGCGTGCACATCATGGCTCGGGGTAAACTGCATCAATTCGTTAGCAATGAGTGAACGTTGAGCTGGTTGACCATCGTGGAGAACAAAGCTCTAGCTACGACTGTGTCTGACCCTGGTCGCCAAGACTCCTTGGGGCGCTGCCCCAAACCCCGCACTCGCCGTGAGGCAGCCGGGGGCGGGTTATAAAACAACCCACCCCCAGCAGCCCGGAGCGTTGGCCGCTGCGTCGGCATCAAGGGCTTTCGCGGCATAAACGGGTGCCCTCCCACGGCACACGACGCCGTGGGTCCCTCCCATTTATTCCACGGTCCCTTGACACCGCCTCCGCTCATTCAGGCTCCAGTGCGTCAAGCTTGTCCGTGCCAACGCCGACCTGTTTCGCCGACTGCCGCGCAAAGGTGTCACCTTCGCCGATGATCTTTCGGATCGCCGTGACATAGCCCGGCTTGAAGATCACCCGGCCGGCCTCGTTGAGAACGCGTCCCTCAGCGTCGCTCGTCCAGCCTTCATCTCGGAGTAGGCGGTCGCTGACAGCATGGCGCAACGCCTCGATCTCGGAGGGATACAGGCCGGTCGATGCAGGCAGTATCTGA
>NZ_JBQWSN020000070.1:0-3499 GCF_052598215.2 Thauera sp. ZXT1-4
CGTCGTGCTCGCGCACTGAGGAGCCAACGCCTCCGTGCGCCTAGCAGGGGGAATGTGCGGACAAGCGTTCAAAACGTCGTTGCTTTTCTGGCGTGCGATAGCCATGCGAGCTGCTGGCCAATGCCCAGGCCGGCCATCGGCCGCTCCAGATCGAGAGCGACCAGCGGCTCGCAATACCTCACGCCGGCGAGGGCCACGAAGCGGCTTCCGGCCACCGATTCAAGCTGCTGCCGTACTAGATCACCCCACACCCGCCGATCATTCGCGCTCATCTGGTTCAGAGTTCGGTCGTAAGGTGCGATGACCGTCTCTGGCGCGAGAACACCATGTTCCGCGGACAGGATGAGCCACCGATCGCAGTGACGCTCGACCCAGTCCCGAGACTTCTTGAAGAGCGGGGACAAGTAGAGATCCTTTGCGGCACATGGCTCCGCTCCCTTCTTCGCGCAGCACGCCACCAAGCCGATCCTCAAAACGCTTCTCCTCAAAAGAAAACCCCATAGGCACCATTGAGTACGGTGCGCTACGGGGTTGTGTTGGTCAAGCCGCCAGGAGCGGCATCTGTTGAGAATCTTCCAGCAAGAAATCAGTGCTGATTCCGTGCCGCGCAAGGACCTGGTCAATCACATCGGCCACGGCCTCGTGTGCCGCCTCACGCTCCTTTTCATCGCTACTGAACAGACGGTCGATTGCTGTGCGTTCCCACCGTTTGCGGTTCGTATTCAACGCCTGGCGAATCTCCTTGTCGAACTTTTCCGACTTCTCGTACTGCTTCCAGAAATCCTCGGAAACTCGCGTCCCTTCAGGTGGCAACCACTGGCGGTGGCGGCCGACCTTGCGGTTCAGTGCATCCGTCAGCGCAGCGCTCCTACTGAAGAAATGGATGGTCCCAATCCCCGGATACCACCTGCAATCGAAGTAGCTCGATGACACCCGGGCCCCTCTCCGCATCTGCTCGAGCTCCGTGGTGAAGATGTCGCACAGACCAACTTCCGGTTTGAGCTTACCCCCGTCAAGCATCGCGAAAACCTTGTCGAAATCCTGCAGCATCTTCATCTGGTTCCATCCGAGCTGACGCTGCCACCCTTCGAGCTGGAATCCCGGCAAAATGAAACGTGTCGTCTTGATTCTCATGCCGGCCGTCCGGTGGCGGTCGTTCGATGCCCAACCCCGATAAAGCGTCCCGTTCTCCTCCGTATGCCATCGAATAATGTGATCGAACACGTCGCAACACATCCCGATCGCGATTTCATCCTGGCTGTCGATGATGCCGAGGATGAACCCCTGGACATTGGACACTGAGAACTCCATCTGCTTGATCTCAGCGAAGCTGGCTTCGAGCCGACGCTGTGCCCCGAAAGAAAGCCTATCCATCACATCGACGCTGCGAAGCACCGATGCCCAGGCGCGATCCTTCAACTCCAGGTAACGCGAGGCCATCTCGCCCTGTACCCACGATGTTGAGATGTCGCGCTTGCTACCGCCTTCAGCGCCGTCTCTGACCGCCATCGTCTCCCCAATGAGGCCCGAGTAATAGCCTGCGCGCGCCTCGGCCAGTACTGCGTCCTTCATGGCTCGAACAGCGGCATTGAAGGCTACCACCGTGTTCTCGAGCACCGAGTTGGGCAGAGCAAGACACTGCGCTTCGGCATACCCACCCGCAAGCGATTCGCCGGTTTCTTCATCTGTTTTCATCTCACTGAGAATGTCGCCGACAATCTCCTCCACCTGAGCCTTCTTACGAAGGTAGATGAGCGCAACCTCGACCTCTGTCCTGCGTTCGGCCTCCTCCGTTGCAAAGGCCCCGGTATGAAACTCCACGCTGCCATGCTTCTCGATCAGGCTGAGAAGATGATCCCGCTCGGTGCTGTAGGCGTTTTTGAGCGACGAGGCGTTCAAGATTGCGACGATCTCGCAGTCCCACGTAATCTCCCATGCATGCAACACATGCTTCACACCATCCCGGAACGGAGGATTGAGAACGATTGCGTCGTAAAGATGCCCGTTCTTAAACTGCAAAAAGTCCGTCCCAACCACATTCAAGCCTTTGGCCCGAAGGGTAGGGTGCCGCTTCAGGTCAATCTCACAACAATCGACAGGTACACGGCGCCTGTATTCGTCTCGCCATGCGGGGCAAGCCAGCGCCAGGTCACCGTTTCCGGCACTGGGCTCCAAAACACGCACCCATTCCTTGCTCTTGAAGAGCGACCACGCCCTTGAAGCAAGCGTGGCGGGGGTGGGGTAGAACTGATACTGATCCATTTCACATCTCCTTGGTTTAGCGCCTGACCATCAGGCTGCGTCTGCAGTACTGGAGATGCGGCAGAATCCATGTGAAACGCAGGACGTGCGCGAGCCTGTGACCTGGAATCGAAAGACAAGCTCCGCCTGTGACCTCTACGAAGACGGAGCACCCCTTGCCTTAGGAGACGACATGACCAAGAAAAATGTTGGTGTTCGCGAAAAAGCTGAAGCCTGCGTTGAGGCGGTGCTCGTTGCAACCCTCGTCGACACTTGCAGCGTCGCTGAAATAAGCGCAAAAGTAAGCGCCCAGCTCGGGCGTGGATGGACTCTCGTCTCGGCCCTGCAGTGGCTTACTGGGAAGACGGCTCAGGATTACTTCTCCCTACTCCCCGCAACTAGCTCCATTTCTGGTGTCCCTGTGACGGCAGTTCCGCTACTGCTAGAGATCGCCAAAGCCTGCTGTGACCAGCTTGGGCGGACGAGACCGACCGAGGAGGAGACGTTGGCGCGACTTAGGGAAATGGGCTTGAGGTTTCGCGTTTCCGTTCAAAGAACAGGGGCTGGCTCAGCATTGCACTGAAGCCAGCCCCTCACTACCCCCAGAGTCAGGGGCGCTTCTTCAGCGACTCGAGCTCACCCCCGTTCTCAAGGTACGTGATCACCCACGAAGGTCTCCGGCCGTGACCACTCCAGCCCTCCTGGGCGTTCACCGGATTCCAGTACACCGGCGGCAACTTCTCCTTCTTCACGGCAGGTGCCTTTTTCTTGCGTCCCGGAGCAGCTTTTCCGGCACCTGACTTCACGCTCGACCCTTCTCGGCCGGACAAGCCGACCTCAGCAAGCATCTCGTCGGCATCCAAGCCATGTTCGGCGGCCATCTGCTGTACTTGCTTGATCAGTGCCTTCTTCGACTGAAGTGTCCTCCGGTCCAACTCCTTCTGGACGACGACAGAGAGCTTCTTCAGTTCAGGAAGCGAAAAGTTCTTCAGGTCCATCATTGTTTTTCCTTGTAAACGCGGGAATAGAGGGTTCCGCAGCCCTCTGCGGCGCAGTTTAGCCCTAAACCTTTTTTCTCACACAAGAAGTTGCATTGCTGCAGGCAGGACTATCGAACGGGAGATACGATGCAAGTTACAGCGATGCACTTAAATAAGGCTCTGTGCCGTTTCCAGTGGAAATTGACTTCTCAACAAACATGACGATCGGTGGTACAACCGCCCGAACCTGACGCCGACCTCGCGCCCGATGAACACCC
>NZ_JBQWSN020000071.1:0-3379 GCF_052598215.2 Thauera sp. ZXT1-4
ACGTGCGCCCGGTCATCAAGCGCCGCGACACGCAGACGATCCACTGCCCGGCGGCCCCCGCCGGGGTGATCGACGGTAGCCGCGCCGACGTGAGCTTCATCGCCGGGCTCATCACCGACAAGTTCTGCTACCACCAGCCGCTGTACCGCCAGCATCAGCGGCTCGGGGACAACGGCATCCGGGTCTCGCGCCCGTGGCTCACGCAGCTCACCCACGCGGCGCTCGCGCTGCTCGAGCCGGTCTTTACGGCCCAGCTCGACTCGATCCGCGCAAGTCGCATCAAGGCGATGGACGAGACCCCGATCAAGGCCGGGCGCGCCGGCCCGGGGAAGATGAAGGGCGGCTACTTCTGGCCGGTGTATGGCGAGCGCGACGAAATCTGCTTCGCCTATCACGAGGGGCGTAGTGGCAAGCACATTGCGCAGACCCTGGGGACCGACCCACCGCCCGAGGGGGCGGTGCTGCTCACCGACGGCTACGCGGCCTACGAACGTTACGCACAAAAATGCGGGCTCACGCGCGCGCAATGCTGGGCGCACTCGAGAAGAAAATTCTTCGAGGCCCAGTCGATCGAGCCCGAACGGGCGACGCAGGCATTGGAGATGATCGGCCAGCTCTACGCGGTAGAGCAGCACATCCGTGAGGCACAACTCATCGGCGAGGCACGCCGCGCATACCGGCTCGCCCAGGCCAAGCCGATGGTCGACCGGTTCTTCGACTGGGTCGGCGCCCAATTCGAATCCCAGGGGCTACTGCCGAGCTCACCGCTGACCACTGCCCTGGCCTACGTGCGTGAGCGCCGGGCCGCCCTCGAGGTCTACCTCGCCGACCCCGAGGTGCCGATCGACACCAACCACCTCGAGCGGGCGCTACGCGTAGTGCCGATGGGCCGCCGCAACTGGCTCTTCTGCTGGACCGAGGTCGGCGCGAAATACGTGGGGATCGCGCAGAGCCTGATCGCCACCTGTCGCCTGCACGACATCGACCCCTATGCCTATCTGGTCGATGTGCTCCAGCGCGTCGGCCAGCACCCTGCCGCCGATGTCGCGCAACTCACCCCAAGGCTGTGGAAGCAACACTTCGCGGCCAATCCGCTTCGATCCGATCTCCACCCGCGCTCGAAGTAGGCAAGAACGCCGCTCGGTTACCGCTTACGTTGCTGCTGGCCACCCTGATTGCCTCCAAGAGACGGACCGCCGAAGTGGTCGAGATCGTGGCCACAGTCAAGCTGCTCCGCCGGTCGGAAAGAAGCTGGTAACATTTGTCATCTTTCCCAGAGTGACGCTCATGCGGCCGATCCGATGTCTTGCCTTCCTGGTCCTGTCGTTGGTCTTTGCTGGGTGTGGTGAGCGTGTCGATCGAGAACCCGCGGTCGCAATCTCCACATCCCCGCCCCCCGTTGTAAAGCCGCGAGTGGCGTTGGTCATGAAAACGCTGACCAATCCGTTCTTCGTTGAGATGGAGAAGGGTGCGCGCAAGGCGGAGATTGAGCTCGGCATTGAACTGATCGTCAAGACGGCAGCGCAGGAAACCTCATTCGAACAGCAGGTTTCGATCGTCGAAGATCTAGTTCAGAACAAGCGGGCCGATGCGCTCGTGATCGCCCCTGCGAATGCACACCATCTGATTCCTGCGGTGCGAAAGGCGCGTGATGCGGGTATTCCGGTGGTGATTATCGATGCCCGCCTGGATGCCACCCAACTCGCAGTGGCGGATCTCGCCGGCCTGCCCTTTATCGGCGTGGACAACGAGAAGGGGGCCTATCTCGCGGTCAAGGCGCTGAGCGCAGGGATTGAAGTGCCGACCACGGCAGCCATTCTCGAAGGCATTCGTAGTGCCGAGAATGCGCAGGCGCGCAAGCAAGGTGCGGAGCGTGCGTTTTCAGAGAACACGGCGATCCGAGTGGTTGCCAGTGAAACCGCCAACTGGAAGATCGATGAGGCCTATGAGGTAACCAGGAAAATGTTCGAGCTGCATCCGGGCATCGGCCTGCTGTTCGCCGCCAACGACATGATGGCACTGGGGGCCTTGCGATACTTGAGCGACAATGGGCTGAGCTCGGTCAAGGTGGCCGGTTTCGACGCCTTGCCCGAAATCCGGACCATGGTCGATCAGGGCAAGCTAGCGGTTACCGTCGACCAGCGCTCGGCGGAGCAAGGTTATCGAGGTGTTCTGTATGCGATTCGCCTGCTCAAGGGCGAAAAAGTGCCATCAGAAACGCTGATCGATGTGGAGCTGGTCAGCGCGCCGAAGTAGGCCCGGGATTGCGTTTGAACATCATGACGATCAAATTCGCCGCTCCCTTGGCGGAGTCGGCCCGTTGCTCATGGGTGGGGGGCGGATGCGGCTGAACCTCACCCAGCGCTTCATTGTCTACCTGATTGTGCTTAGCATCCTGCCACTGTTGGTGGTGGGCTTATCGGCGATACACCTGTCGAACCAGGCTCTGGAACATGAGACGCGCAGCAGTGCGATTCAACAGGCTCACGACAAGGCTGCCCTGCTCAACGGGCAGATGGCGAAGATCGAAGCATTGATCGCTAACATCAGCGGGGTTGAGCAGATTGTCGAGGCGGTCTCGGCTGAGCCGCCCGATGGCGATGTGTTCACGCGCCTGGCCACCCAGGCGCAGATCGGCTACGTGCTCAACAATTACATCAACCTGGACGGCCTTGTCTCCATCGACATTTTTACCTTGGGGGGTAGTCACTACCACGTCGGCGACACCCTGGTTTCAAATAACCTGGATGTAACGGCGCGCGAACAGTTGATCGCAGAGACCCTGGCCGCTCCCAGCCAGATACATTGGGCAGGTGTGCAGGCCAACCTCAATCGTGACTCCGCCCACCGCCAGGTGGTAACGGTAGCCCGAGTGATTCACCGTTTCGATCTGGCGACTTCGCGCGAGGTCCCGGTCGCCTTGCTGCTGATCAACTACGACCCACACCAGATTCGCCGCGAGTTCAGCAAAGCAGGCGTTAGCGAAGATCGCCTGCTGATCGTGTTGGACGGGCGTGATCGCCTCGTATATCACCCCGATCCAGCACGCCTCGGCTCGCACGCAGAACCAGCGTTGATTGCCCAGCTGGCCGAAGCACACAGCGCGACGGTAACGATCAATGCTGCAAGTGGAGTACTCATTAGTCAAGTCGCCCTGCACGCTCCCGGCTGGCGACTTGCGATCTTGGTTCCGGAAGAAACGCGGTATCGCGCAGCGCAGGCCATTGGACGGACCACCACCGTGGCGATGCTGGTGTCGCTCCTTATCGTGGGCGTGGGGGCGGTCTTGTTCGCGCGCCGGGTGGTGCAACCGATTCGTGATGTTGCCGGACGCTTCGGGCAACTACGCGACCTGCCCGATGCCGAATTGCTGCCGCTG
>NZ_JBQWSN020000072.1:0-3365 GCF_052598215.2 Thauera sp. ZXT1-4
GCTGCCGCTGGCGCCGCGCGGCGATGACGAGATCGGCAATCTCTCGCGCGGGTTCAATGCCTTTCTGGATGGTTTGAATGTCCGGCGTCAATCCGACGCAAAGCTCCAACTCGCAGCAAGCGTATTCAGCCACGCCCGTGAAGGTATCGTTATCACCGATGCCGATGCCCACATTATCGAGGTCAACGACGCCTTCACCCGTATCACCGGCTATCCCCGAAACGAGGTATTCGGCCGCAACCCCCGCATCCTCAGCTCCGGGCGCCATGATCGAGCTTTCTATGACGAGATGTGGCGTGATCTGCGCACCCGAGGGTACTGGGAGGGGGAGGCCTGGAATATGCGCAAGTCCGGACAGGAGTACGCCCTGTCACTCACAATCGCGGCCGTGCGCGGGAGCGATCAGCAGACCTCCCACTATGTGGCGCTGTTCTCGGACATCACGCGGCAAAAGGACAATGAGCAGCAGCTCAGGCATATCGCGCACTTCGATCCGCTCACCGGCCTTCCCAACCGGGTGCTGCTGGCCGATCGCCTCGAGCAGGCCATCGTACGGGTAAGGCGCAGCGGCCTGCCGCTGGCACTGGCTTATATCGATCTGGATGGGTTCAAGTCAGTAAATGATGTACATGGCCATGACGTCGGCGATCAACTGTTGGTGACCCTTGCCGCGCGCATGAAGGATTGCCTGCGCGAGGGCGATACCGTCGCCCGCCTGGGTGGCGACGAGTTCGTCGCCGTACTTGCCGATCTGAGCAATCAGAGTGCAGCGAAGGATCTGATCGATCGATTGCTGTCCGTCATCGCCCAACCGGTAAAGGTGGATGGCGTGGTCGTTCAGGTTTCCGGCAGCATCGGGATTTCCCACTACCCGCAAAGTGATGATGTCGATCCCGATCAGTTGCTGCGCCAGGCGGACCAAGCGATGTACCAGGCCAAGGTCGCGGGCAAGAACCGTTACCATATTTTTGACACCGCACGGGATGCAAGTCTGCGCGGTCAGCACGAGCACCTGGAGCGCATCCGGGAGGGATTAATCAAGAACGAGTTCGTGCTTCACTACCAGCCCAAGGTCAACATGCGCAGCGGCGAGGTGATCGGAGCCGAGGCCCTGATCCGGTGGCAACACCCGGATCAGGGCCTGCTTGCACCCGTGGAGTTTCTGCCGCAGATCGCACAACATCCGCTGGAAGTGGAACTGGGACGCTGGGTGATCGACACTGCGCTGACCCAGATCGCGGCATGGCAGGACGCGGGAGTCGATTTACCGGTTAGCGTGAACATCTCCGGCTTTCATCTGCAGCAGGCCGGTTTTCTGGATGAACTGCGAGCCCTGCTGGCAGCGCACCCGAACGTGCCGCGCGGCTATCTTGAGCTAGAAGTGCTGGAGAGTAGCGCTCTCGAAGACATCGCCCTGGTCTCCGCGGTTATCGATGCATCCGCGACGCTCGGAGTCAGTTTTGCGCTCGATGATTTTGGCACCGGTTATTCGTCGCTCACCTATCTCAAGCGCCTGCCGGCGCAAGTGCTCAAGATCGATCAGAGCTTCGTTCGCGACATGCTGCAGGACTCGGACGACCTCGCTATTCTAGAAGGAATACTGGGGCTGGCCACCGCCTTTCGGCGCACGGCGATTGCCGAGGGGGTGGAGACGGTGGCGCACGGCGAAACCCTGCTGCGGCTCGGCTGCGATCTGGGCCAGGGCTATGGCATCGCCCGACCGATGGCGGCGGCCGATCTGCCTGCGTGGCGCCAGCGTTGGCGCCCCGACCCACGATGGGCGCATGCACACTGCCTCGACCGCGAGCTGATGCCGGTGCTGATTGCCGGTGTCGAGCATCGAGGCTGGATTGTTGCCCTGGGGGAACACCTCGATGGCAGGCGCGACGCGCCGCCGCCACTCGATCATCATCAATGCCGATTAGGCCAGTGGCTCGACAAGACCATCCATCAGCCGCGCCACGCCGCAACCTTCGCCACCATTGAAACCTTACATCTCCGGGTACACGCGCTGGCCGCCGACTTGCTCAAGCGGCGTTCGCAGGGTCACGATGTCGAAGCTTTGGCCGGTATGGCGGAACTTCACGCACTCTGGGACGCGCTGCTGGTCCACCTCGAATACCTGTTGAAGGACGATCCGCGCAGCCTGGCGCCGTCGTCTGGAGGCGGATCAAACTGTCGATAGAGAATCCCCCCTGAATCGCCCCGGGTTTGGTGGAGTCGGCACCGGTCGTAGCTTCCGGACACTTAAAGACCGTCAATCTCCGTGCGGTTCCGCCCCCGCTGCTTGGCTTGATACAGCGCCGCATCGGCTGCGGCCAGTAACAACTGGAGACAACTCGTGCTTCCCGGTCGCAGCTCAGCCACGCCAATGCTGACCGTGACGTGCGCGCCAATGGGAGACGATAAATGGGGAACGCCAAGTTCGGCCAGCTGCGCATGAATCCGCTTCGCCACGATTGCGGCGCCTGCGCTTGCCGTATCCGGCAGCAGCAACACGAACTCCTCGCCGCCAAAACGGGCCACGAGGTCGGCAGGGCGATGAACGGCTCCACGCAACACAGTTGCAATGGCTTTCAGGCACTCGTCGCCGGCGACATGGCCGTAGTGGTCGTTGTAAGGTTTGAAATGATCGACATCGATCATCAAGACGCCGAGCGGAGCGTGATCTCGCGCGTGGCGCTGACATTCCACCAACAGCATTTCATCAAAGTAACGTCGGTTTGCGATTCCCAGCAGACCATCTTGCCGACTGAGCGTGAGCAGGCGGCGGTTCGTGTCTTCGAGTTCCAGCTGGAGCCGCTTTGTGGCGGTGATGTCCTGGGTGAGCGCCAGCCCCCCATAAACGCTCCCATCCGCGCTTTGCAAAGGGATAGCGTGGACCAGGAAACATGCCTCGTTGAACAACACCTCGACCTTGCCCGCCGTGCCGTCGAGCGCGTTACGGTACAGAGCGGCGAGTGGCGTCGAAATGTTCTCAGGGAAGAGTTCCCATAGGAGTTTGCCTTCGAGATCCTCCTTTCTGAGCTGGTGGTCGCGAAGCCCCAAGCCATCGGCGAAGGTATAGCGCAACTCCTTATCAAAAAGGATCACCGCACCATTGGGAAGGTGGCTCGCGATCGTCCGATAGATTGCTTCACTGCGCCGTAAGGCCTCCTCGCGCTCCAGGATGACCTGTTCAGTCAGCTTCACGTTCGTGATGTTCTCATGACTTAGCACGGCTCGCACGGGACCGTCACAGCTCATACGCGTTACACGGAGATTGAACCAACGGCGCTCGTTTCGGGAGTGGCACGGGTAGTCAATCACGAACTCGGTGAACTGGCCCGCAAGTACGGCCCTCACGCCCGCGGCTGCTGACCTTG
>NZ_JBQWSN020000073.1:0-3290 GCF_052598215.2 Thauera sp. ZXT1-4
GTCAGGTACTTGCCTGAATGCTGAGGGACAAGCGCTGTAGAGATTATCAACCTTAAAAGGACATTTTATGAAACTCGCTAAACTGTTCGGAGCAGCCGCTCTCTTCGCGTCGATGGTCGCAACCGCCCACGCGGCCAATACTACTGTCACCGTTAAGGTGAAAAACTCCACCACCACCGAAGCAGCATACACTTACGAGTACTTCTCAGGTAGCGTCTCGCCGACGCCAGGCTCGATCCTGCCGTCCAATACAACAACTTTCTACCTGACCAGCGTTGCAGATACGGTTTCTGGCATGCGCTTCGTCTACGCTTCCGGCAACAAGAAATGCCGTTTTGCGGCATCGCACCAGGTCAACCCAAGCACCAAAGTACCGAGCTGGACCAAGACCGGCACCAGCATTGGCACCACTCGCGCCACCTGTAATGCCAACATCACTGCGGCCCAAGCTGGGCTTCCGTACAACTATACAGTCGAATTTGAAATCAAGTAATTCGGCATTTCTCTAGGCTCTCTGGCCGGGGATAGCTATGCTGTTATCTCCGGCTTTTGGAGTATTGCTATGAATATCACGATCAAATCCTATCAGGCGAGCATTCCCGCACAAGTGCCTGCCCAGGAAATACCGCGTTCGGACAACACTACAAAGTCCATCGCTGAAAACACCAACTCGAGCACTGCCGCAACCGTCTCAATATCCAGCTCCGCACAAGCCCGCTATATCCAGAGCAGCGCAACCGAGCGCCAAGCTGCCATGTCGCAAGGTGAATTAAAGCAGCTACACTCAAGTACATGGTCTGATATATACAATTTCAGCCAACTTCTCGGCAGCAAAAATTACAATAAAGATGATTTGCTACCACAAACAGATGATCCCGCACGATTGGAACTGGGAAAAAAATCTCTGGAATACGCCATTTCCCTTCATCAATCCCCCCCGGGGAATGCTTCTAACCCTTTTGCTGGAATGGCCCGAAATGATCTGAGTGCCGTGGTCTATGATGACTCCGGAACATACACCATGGCCGAGCGATATGCTGCCTCAGCAGAACTCCGCATGCAGGACGAGGCATATTTCTCCAGCCTGTCAGCCAAACTAACAAATGGTGGCGATAATCGTGATTTTTTCAAAAGCATTCTGGACTACTTCGATGATCTGCCTCCGGTAGAAAAGGCAGCCTACCCGGATGGTTACAGGGACAGCATCGACAGTCTGTATCAAGAACAGCTGGATCAATGGGGACCGCTCGCCCTAATCAAACAAGCAACCGAGGAAGACACCGAGAAACTCTCTGAAAGCATCTTCAAAGAAGGTCAGTCATCGCAGGAAATGCTGCAAGCCGTCCTGGAGAAAGCGATTGGGCTTTCTAAGGCACAATAAACCATGAACATCTCGATCAAATCTTATCAGACGAGCATTCCCGCAAAAGCGCCTGCTCAGGAAGGCTTGCGATCGGAGAACACTACAAAGTCCACTACTGAAAACACCAACTCAAGCACTGCCGCAACCGTTTCAATATCCAGTTCCGCTCAGGCACGCTATATTCAAAGCAGTGCTATCGAGCGACAGACATCCATGTCACAAAGCGAGTTGAAGAGCCTATATGCAAAAGGACAGAAGGATATTTATAATTTCGGACACCTTATTGCAGGCGGGAGCTATAACAAAGACGACTTACTTCCAAAAACAGACGATCCCGCTCGATTGACTTTAGGCCAGAAGTCTCTGGATTGGGCCATCGGGCTATCCCAATCCCCGCCCAAGCATCTTTCCAATCCGTTCGCAGGCATGGCTCGAAATGATTTGAGCGCCATTGTCTATGATGATTCGGGAACTTACACAGAAGCAGAACGATATGCCGCTTATGGGGAACTTAGCAAGCAGGATGAAGCATATTTCTCCAGCCTGTCAGCCAAACTAACAAATGGTGGCGATAACCGTGATTTTTTTCAAAAGCATTCTGGACTACTTCGATGATCTGCCTCCGGTAGAAAAGGCGGCCTACCCGGATGGTCACAGGGACAGCATCGATAGCCTGTACCAAGAACAACTAGACCAATGGGGACCGCTCGCCCTAATCAAACAAGCAACCGAGGAAGACACCGAGAAACTCTCTGAAAGCATCTTCAAAGAAGGTCAGTCATCGCAGGAAATGCTGCAAGCCGTCCTGGAGAAAGCGATTGGACTTTCTAAGGCACAATGATAACCGGATAAGCAAAACAGGCTTTTATCGTCCAACCGAGCAACGTGCGCATCCATAACGCTTGTCCCTCTGCTTGGAAGCCGGAGAACGTTATCCCCATGCACAATCCACCTCACCCAGGCGAAGCACTACGCCTTGACGTACTTCCAGCGCTGGGCATCAACGCCGATGCCCTGGCTACCCACCTGGGATTCAGCCCCCGCCATCTGCGTGCCGTACTGAATGGCCGCTTGCCTGTCCGTGCCGAACTCGCGCACCGACTGGAACTGGCTGGACTGGGCAGCGCTCGCCAGTATCTTGCCGAGCAACAAGCCTGGTCGTTGTGGCAAGCCAGGCAACGGCCTCACCCTCCCATTATCCGACTGTACCCCTGACTTTTGTTATTGGCCTGAATGTGTGAGTCAAGCGGTTGTAACCGCGTGAATGCTGCTTTGCCTGTTCATGCCCGAGTGCATCGGAAAGGCCCCGCCGTCGCGCACCGAACGTCAGCGGCCACAGTCTGACGGCGGTATGAAATAGGGTTGTGCCGCAGAACCTATTGTTGCCTGACATGAAAACAGAACTCCAGTGAGATGCAGGGCATCGGGCGAACCCGCCTGCCATTCTGGAGAACTGACATGACGCACCCTCACAGCAACGCCTCTGCAGGCGAGACCTTACTTGGCACTCCTACCGCCCTGATGCTCGACACCCGCCTGACGCCCCTTGAACGCAATGGCTGGCAGGTGCTTCGGATGCTGCGTGCCGCTGACGGCCTCAGTCCGCTGGCGAATCTTGGACAACTGCGCCGCTACCTCACCTCGATCCCGCTGGGCCAGCGTGCTGGCTACGAGACCGCCTGGCGCGTACTGGTGGTGCTGCGCTTGACCGGCTGGATCAGCCTGATCGGCCAACACCGCGACCCACTGACCGGCCATGTATTGAGTGAGCTGTACCAGGTACACGACCACCCTCTCAGGTTTGCCCAGGCCTGCGAACTTGATGCCAGCCTGCCGGATTTGCTACACGAATCAGAACGCCACGAAAACAATCACCTGAATCCGTGTTCGCTTAGCCGGAAATCCAGCCTAACGCATTGATGTAATT
>NZ_JBQWSN020000074.1:0-3281 GCF_052598215.2 Thauera sp. ZXT1-4
CGTCGTGCTCGCGCACTGAGGAGCCAACGCCTCCGTGCGCCTAGCAGGGGGAATGCGCGGACAAGCGTTCAAGCAGATTCTCCATGTCTGACCATGTGCGCGACAAGCCATGCAGCGATGCTGGGGAGGATGTCAAGAGAACGTTGAGTGTTCCCAGTCCGCATGCACCGACAGTCTTGCACACTGCTTAGCATCTCTTCTCAGCATGCAAACAAGCGCTATGCACTTTAAGCGCAAACATTGATTTCTGTAAAATCGTAAATCTGTTTTTACGATTCACCGTATTTCTGTGTTAAAAGCTCGCGCACTTCGTCAGCGATCTTCGTGCCACGCACCGCGCACTGTGTCTTGATCGCCCTGTGCAAGCTGGCTGGCACATCGATGGTAAGCCGCTTCATCGGCTCAGGACCATCTGCGGGGACGCGACTTTCTACCCATGCATCAGCTGCGGCAGGTACGGCCCTGCCAGTTGGCTTCACGCCAATGGATATCTTCTTCGTCGTCATCAAATACTCCGGTGGATACCCCCTCCTTGACTGGCCTGTTGCGTAGCAACATTCAGGCGGAGCCGACCAGTCAGGAGGCGGGAGGAAACCGGGAAGTTGTTTTTCCCGGTGTTGGATGGGGTGATTGACCAGGCATAGCCATAGCCATCGCCCCGCTGAACGATGCGGCAGTATTTGTGCGAGACGCCTTGCACGACCGCATCAACGGTCTGGATGTTGAAGCTGCCGGTGGCGCGCACCGCCACGCGGCCGATGTATTCGCCGATCTTCTTTCCGGCGGTGACCGACGCGCGCACGAGATCGCCGGTTCGAAACCCCTTGACCGATTTTGTGCGCATCAGATAGCCGCGCGCAAAGCCGTACTGCGTGAGCCGCGTGCGCTGATAGCTGCCACGGCCGGTGCATTTGATCTGAAGCGTCGGGCGCGACCAGGCGTGAATCGCATTGACTTGGCCGACACAGGCGGCATCGAGCGCATGCGATTTCGGAACACCGAGGCGCGTGCGGTTGAACTTTGTGAGACCGCCGCTGCCGGTCTCGACCGGCAGCCCTTTTGATTTGAGCGCTTCGAAGAGCGCCCAACGGGTCGCATTGACAGCGGCCGCGTCCTTGAGCGGGCGCTTCAGTTGCGCCCGGATGCGAGCAAGACGTGCCGGGTCCTTCGCGAGAAAGGCCTCGATCGAGCGCGCGCCCTTTTTCGTGTTGCACGGGACGCAGGCGATTGCCAGGTTGGACGCGCGGTTCGTGCCGCCTTGCGCCTTCGGATGAATGTGCTCGATGTTGAGCGGCACGTCTTTGGCGTCGCAGTAGCAGCAGCTGCGGTTGAACTTCTCGAGCAGGTACTCGCGCAGCTCGTAGCCCGCGAGCGTGCCTTGCTGATAGCCGACGCCGGAGATCTCGGCGTTCTCCATCTTTTGCGTGTCGAAGCGCACCAACTCTTGCGAGAGCGCGGTGACCGGCGCCCAGTGCTCGAACCGACGCACCCAGGCGAGCGTGGTCTCGATGCGGTGACGCAATGACGGCGCAAGCCAGCCCCGGCCTTTTCCCCGGTTGAGAAAGCGCGGCGCGCGATAACGCAAGTTCGCACCACGACGACGACGCCTGAAGGTACGGCGCCCGGTGAGCGCTTCTGAGATCTGGCGGCCGCGATGCACCAGATCGAAAAGGTTGAGCACGAAGAGTTCGCGGCGCACTTCACCGCTCGCGGCATCGATCGATTCGGCTTCGCGCACAAGCGCGAGGCCGGTCGTCTTGCTGCCCGGGTCGATCTTGACGCGAAGCGGTTGCAACGCGCTATCCTGCAGGCGGCGATCGACGATCCGGATCACGAACGGCATCACCCGATGCACGCGCGCACGGCCAGCGGCAAGAAGCTTTCTTGCGCGCTTTTCGCTGCACGGCATCAACGGCTTGCCGCTTCGGTCCAGAACAAAAACTGCCATGTCGATCCTTTGAATGTTTCAACTGCATGCCCTTTGCTTCTAGCCTTTACAGGCCTTGTTACGGGCGCCGCCTAAAACAACCTGGCGGCGCCGCTCCCCTCGGTCATGTTGCAACGCAGCTTCGATCGATGATTCCGATCTTGCGACAGCCCGTTTCGTGCCAACCCGAAGGCGTGTCTGCTGCTGCCGCTTGCAGAGCGCCGGACTGAGGAAGCATCCGGCGGTGCGTCTTGTACTTCGCTGCAACGTAGCTGCCGCACCGTGAAGCTGAGTGCTGCAGCTTGGCCTGGTCAATCAGGCTTGTTGTTCACAAGCCCCCACCTCGGCGGCTACGCCAGGTGGCGGGTAATTGACCGTGCAAACTCCATCAACTCCGCCGTTACGGCTTCGATCTCTGACGCTGCGGCTCCGTCTTTGTCAATCTCATGCACGGCCAGCCCCTGGGCTACTGCCTCGGCGAAAACAACCCGCTGTGTGACGCTAGATGCCAACACATGGACGGGATAAGCAGTGAGAGCCTCGCGAACGTCACGACCGATTGCCGTATTTGCGATTTTACGATTAACCACAAAAGCGGATTTAAGGTTTTCTTTGTAGATGCGAGCTTCTTCGATCAGCTTCACAACCTCCTCAGCAGCCCATATGTCGTAGGGGGAAGGCTGCACGGGTATCAGGACCACATCTGCTGCCATGATCGCGGATCGGGCCAAGTCGGTGACTCGCGGCGGACCATCGATAACAATGTGATCGTAACCTTGCCCGATCTGTCCGATTTCCTTGTGCACGGTCGCCCTCGGCAACCCCACTACGGAGAAAATCGGTTCGGCTTGTCGGGCTGCAGCCCAATCCAACGCGCTCCCCTGAGGGTCTGCATCGATCAGCAGCACCCGGGCCCCAGTGCGTGAGAGGCTGGCGGCCAGGTTCACGCTGAGGGTGGTCTTGCCCACGCCTCCCTTCTGGTTAAGAAGTCCAATGATCATGTTTTCATTTTCTCTGTATTAGCGTAACCACGATTTTACGACGAATCGCAAAACAGTAAAGGAAGAGCACATCTTCTCTCATGCAGATCTTGAACGGCTGTTGGACGCTTGACATCCTCCCCTCCCTCTCGCGAACGCTCGGCGCCCAAGGGCGCAAAGGAAGGGGACTCCTACCGTGTTCAGCCCGACAGGACTGACTCACCTCGGTGGGTTCCTGCTGCTGGCGACCTGACTGCATCGCTCACTTCACAGGCGAACCGGGCGTGTCCCGCCCTTAGAACATTGATCGCGCCGACCAGGGGTCGTCTCAGAAAACGGAAAATAAAGCACGCTAAGCGTGCGTGGAGGCTGGC
>NZ_JBQWSN020000075.1:0-2806 GCF_052598215.2 Thauera sp. ZXT1-4
AACAGGAGGCCGCGCCCGCCGCTTTTTGGTTTGCGGCAGGCGCATCCGTTTGGACCGAAGGGCAGACCCCGGCACTTCCCCTGCCCGCGCCTGCGTGCGTCCCAACGGCCATCGCCCGACCGACCGCCGAGCGCTCAGCACTGCCTTCCGAGCCCCGCCGAGCGCAGTAGCCTGATCAACCGCCGTTGTGTTGGGCAGAGAAGCGGAAAGGGGTTGGCGCTGACCGAGCTGCCGTGCCTCCCCCGTCGCCCGGCTTCCGAGCTCGAGGCCGCACACCACTCCCTCGTTGGCGCCTCCGGCCCTACCGGCGCCCGCCAGACCGCCCTCCAGCCCTCTGGACGCCTTCCTGCTTCGCATCCGAACCGAGGGCTGCCCCACCCCCTCGTTGCGGCCTCCGGCTCAGATGCCCTTCGCCCGCAGCCTCCGACCAGAAGCCCGCCTCCGGACGACCGCCTGACAACCGCACGGCACCCGTCCTGCCTCCAGACAAGAGGAAACGATTGGACGGCCACAGCCCCATCCGGCCCTCATCCGACCCCTCCCGAACGCCATCCAAACAGAAGGCCGGACGACCTTCCCCCTGCAGCCTGACAACCGAGGGTGTGCCGGCCGTGACCCAGATCCGGATGCCCGCACCCCGCTTCATCCAGCCCCAAGGAAGGACCCGGCACCGCCCTCCGGGACAGACGGCAGGCCGCCCTTCCCCCTGCGGCCGCCGACCTCAAGGCGAGTACCAGTAGACACCCATCCTCCGGCCGAGGCAAAAGGCACGCCCCGACCCATCTCCCAGCCAGAGGGATAGCCCCAGCCTCGGCAGCCCAACCTGAGCCGTCCTCCGACCCCCTACGGCGCCCCACCGGCCGGCTCCACGCCGCTGCACCGCCACCGATCCACCGTCCACCGCCACCCCGCCGCGCACCCGCCGTCCACCGCCACCCCGCACCGCAGTGGCCGCTCAGACGCAGACCGGTCTGGCAGAGAAAGGCGGTGGCTTCCGAGCTCGATGCGGACCGCCCCGCCGGCGAAGGTGTTGTCGTGGGCGCTCGAGCACCCTCGTTGCGGCCTCCGGCGAGAAGGCCACCTCCAGCGCCGCCCCTCCGGCCCCGATGTCACCGCCGCGGGCTTCCGTCCTTCGGGCAGAACGACACCCCTGCTGCGGCCTCCATCCCAAAGGACCACCTCGGCGCCCTTCCGTCCGAGATCGAGGCTGGCCGGCGACTGCTGCCGATCCCGACCTTGCAGCAGGACGCGCACCCCCGTTGCGGCCTCCAGCTCGAAGGCGACCGGCAACACTCCGGCCTCTGTGCTTCATCCGACCCGCCTCCCGCCCGAAGGAAGGAAGAACGCCCTTGCGCCATCCGACTGGAACGAAGCCCTCCGGCAGGGCCGATCCCGGCGAGCCTCACCCGGCCCATGGGACTCATGCCGACTGACCTCCCACCCGAAGGAAGGGCGCACCCTCCATGCAGCCTCCCGCCCGAAGGAAGCCACCGGCAAGCCTCGCCTCCTGCCTCAAGGAAGGACGCCTCCCCCGCTGCGGCCTCCGGCTGGAAGCGAGCATCCCGCAGGCCTCCCGCCCAAAGGACCGACGCCACCCCTCCATGTGGCCTCCAAACCGAACGGGCGAACGCGCAGACACCCATCTGGCTCAGATCAAGGGCATCCCTCGACTGCATCCAGGGCAGAGCCGCCTCATCAGTGAAGCCCCCCTTGTCGCCCGAAGCGCGGACGGCGTTGTCCCTCCGAACGGAATTCCGGCACCGGCAACGCTGCGCCCTCCGGCTTGAACGTCTTTCGTTACGGTAACGCCAAAAGACGAACGATCCAGGCCGGGCAACCCACTCCCCCGTTGAGGCCTCCGACCAGATGGGCACGCACAGGCAGGGCCGCGTCGCAGATCGCACCCTCCGTTCCAGCGGGACCGACGAGCCGTGCTCCCTCCGGGCGTGATGGCCTTCTCCACCGCCGTTCGGTTTGGCAGAGAAGGCAAGTGGGCTTCCGGCCTCGGTGACGATACCGAGCGGCTCGCAGGCGTTGAAGGGGATGGACGAGAAACCCTCGTTGGCGCCTCCGGCCAGGACGCTTGGGCAGGGCCGACGAACCGGATGTCACCGCCCTTGCGTCTGAACTGATGGGATTCCACCGGAAGGGTCAAGCCGAATCTCGGGAAGGACGCTCATTCCCGTTGCCGCCTCCAGCCAGACGGCCTCATCGGGCAGGGCCGGCGAACCGGGTGCCGTATCCCTTGCAGCAGCCCTCAGGCCTGATGGCGAAACGAGCACCCCCCTGCGCCCTCCAGCCAGAAGGTCGCCCGCCCCTCCCTTGCGTTACGGTAACGCTTCACCCGTTCTTTTCGGGGCAGACTGAAAAGCCGGGCGAACTTCGGGCAGATGGACATCCTCCGCAGAACGGCAACACCCAGACCTTCAGGGCGAACCGAGCATTCCCCTGCCCCCTCCAGCACAGAGGGCGAAACGGCTGGACGAAAAAAAGGGGAAGGTCTCCCCTCCCCCCCTGATGCCTCCGATTCGAAGGCCAACTCACAGACTGTCGAACAGCGCCTGGTCTTCCGGACTCACGTACATCTGCTGCTCACCCACCTGCTGCCCGTCCCGCCAGGTGCACGGAATCATCGTTGCGCGGTCTTCAAGGGCTTCAATCTCGCTGCCCGTCTGACTCATCGACTCCTGATTCTTCTCGACCAGAAACCGGATTGACTGCTGCGTCCGACGAACCGTCTCGATCGCCGTTGAGCGCTTGTTCAACAACACCGAAATCTGTCGGGTCGTTTCGCGCAGCTCTTCAC
>NZ_JBQWSN020000076.1:0-2726 GCF_052598215.2 Thauera sp. ZXT1-4
TCCGCGGCCGTGGGGTAGCTGCGGCTGGTCAGGCGGTGCAGGTTGTCGTAGGCGAGCGTGACGGTTTCGCCGCTGCGCTTGCGGTGGCTGACGAGGCTGCCGACGGCGTTGTAGCCGAACTGCTCGTAGTCGGTGGTCGATGAGGTATTGACGGTGCTCGGGTGCGGGTAGCGCAGCTTCACCCGGCGGTCGTGGCCATCGTACTCGTAGGTCGTGCGGTTGCCCTTGGCGTCGGTCAGCGTGACCGGCAGGCCGTTGGCGCTGTAGGTGGTGGTGGCGTAGGTTTGTGCCAGTGCCGTGCCGACCGCCCGCTTGACCTGATGCACGCTGCCGTCGGCGTTGTACACCGTCTCGGTGACGCGGTTGCCGCCCTCGCCCGCGGGCAGTGCCTCGGTGACGCGGATCAGCCGGTCGAGGTCGTCGTAGGCGTAGTCGGTGACCGCGACCGGGGCGGCGGCCGTCGGGCAGGTGGTGGCCGCAGCGGTCACTGCCGGGCCCCAGGCCTTCAGAAGCTTGCCGGTGGCGGTGTAGGTGCTGCACTAGATACTGAAGTTAAAGGTGCGCTGCGAGGGCAGCCGCAACACATGGTCGGCCTTGAGCTTGACGCGTGCCTTGGACGCATCGCCGGCGTCATCCATAACGATGATTTCGCCGCTCTGATGTAGTTCGAGCAGCGTCGCCTCTACCATGTTACGCGTTGCTGGCGTCGTGTTGATCAGCCCGAGGAAAAACTGCTCGAAGGTCATGCCATCGGCGCCCTCGAATAGCATGGCGGGAATCTGCGCCATCATGGTTTCCTTGCTGACTGTTGCTGCTACTTCGCTGAAATCGAATCCCATCTGTAGTCGGTTCTCATCGTCGATCTTGCCGATGTAGCCCGTGCTGAACATGTGGAAACCAGCCTTGCCGTAGTGTGCAAAGTGGTTGTGGTGTTGCCAGTGGGTAGTCGCCATCACATCGCGCGCCTTCCAGTGCTGCGAGAGATGCAGCAGCCAGAAGTCGCCATGCCCGCGCTCGGGCCTGATGAAGAACGGCGTGTAGAACTGTGCCGAGCACTGGCTGGTCAGGCTCTGATACAGGGAGGATTGCAACTGCACTCGCCAACGCGGCGACTGCTTGATCTCGTCCAGATCGGCAGCACGCACTGACGAGCGCATGCCAGTCGACAACTCGAAGTCTGCGAGGTTCTTCTCGTTGAGGTAGCTGATCAGGCTGTCGATGTAGAAAGTGAGGATTACCTCGGCGTGCTTTAGTTTGGCGAAAATGTCGCGCAGACAGCTCATCGGCACGGCGGAGTAGCCATACTGGTCGAGCACGAACAAGCCGCGTCCCGAACGTGGGCTGCGAGAGTGCGCCCGCTGGATAGCAGTTCCGCAATGGTCGGCGAACTTGCCTTTGACCAGCTTGATGATACCTGTGGCTACGCCTCCACCATACCCCCGTTCATCGAGGACATGCCCCAGGTAGTCCAGCGCATAGCTGCAGTCATCGATGCAGATCAACTCCACATCAATCTTGATTGGCTTGCGGCGCTCCTGACGCACATTAACCAGGACCTCGGCCTCTCGAATTGCCTCAAGGATCACCAGTGGGGAGCCTGGCACCTCCTGGCCGGACTCGTTTTGGTAGAGCCCCCCTCCGCAGAAGCCATCTACTATGGTCAGCTGGATCTTGTCCTGCTGTGGCATCGACACAAGCGTCAGGAAGTAGTCGATCAGGTAGTTGCGCAGAAGCGCGTGTTTGACTTCACTGTGCCGTTTCAGCAGCGGGGGCGGGTCTCCCCAAATCCAGTCGTAATGTGGCATTGAACGGCGCGCTGAGAGTGCTCTGATGGTCCCTGCGCAGCAATGTGCCTGCGGAGCTTCTCATAATCAAGCACATTGTCGTAAAGCTCAGAAGGCGCTGACGCGATGAATGGCCGTCACCGGCATTTCGTCCCATGTCCGGCCGTTCAACTCGCGGCCGTTGGCTGCTTTTGCGCGTTTCTTGCCATCTGCTCCCCAGCCGCCCCACTGCTTGAAGAAGAAGGCCACGTCCTGCTCCTGGCACTGTTCGCGTACGGCCTCGACCCACTCCATCTTCATTGGCCGCGCCCTAGGTCCGGACTCCCCGCCAACGATGACCCAATGGATGTCCGTCAGGTTGAGTTCGCCCACATCGGAGAGTAGAGGCTCGACCGATAGGAAGCGGATGGTGGCTGGCACTTGACGGAGGTAGTCGATGCGAGGCACCCCGGAGTCGCGGTCTTCGACGGAAACGCCCAACCAAGCATTGTTCGGCACCGAGCGCGTCCGGAAATACCGAGCCATGCGCGCGGCGCGTTTGGTGAGGATCTGATACGTGTGGTGAGGTGTCTGCGCGATGACCTCAAACACCTTGTCGATGTAGTGATCCGGCACCCGATCGTGGAACAGGTCCGACATCGAGTTCACGAAATACACCGTTGGCTTCTTGCGCTTAATCGGGTCATTGAGCCGTTCTGGCAGTAGGGTCAGCGCAAATCCGTTCTCATAGCCAGGCGTGCCCATGGCGTTCAAGCGCTTGGACATGGCCTCGGCATAGCAGTGCTTACACCCCGGAGATATCTTGGTGCACCCAACGGTCGGGTTCCAAGTCTGCTCCGTCCACTCGATCTTGCTGGTTGTTGTCATCGCGATACTCCCTGCGTTGCTATTAACCCGGCAATCAAATAGGTTTTGATATAATTCGGGCATGGAAAAGATCGA
>NZ_JBQWSN020000077.1:0-2667 GCF_052598215.2 Thauera sp. ZXT1-4
CGAGACGGCGGATCCGGCGTAGTCCGGCGGTCGGACGAGACATTGGACAGTCCGCTCCGTTTCGTCCAAAGGGCACCCACGGATGGCAGGCAGTGAAAACTGAAATTGTCGGCCTCGCCCATTTCACGCCGATCGCTTCCCGGCAGAACTCAACTTGCTGGCACCCAAGCTCTTGACCCAACTGTAGCGAACTGGATCCTCCCGCAGCAGGAATGCTTTGAGCTCATTTCGCTTAGCTGCATCTGCACGAAGGAAAATTGCGCGTAGATCGTGGTCTATCGAGCGCTCGGTTGCACCGCGCTCAAGTGCTTTGTCGTACCAATTTCGACCAGTGTCGTAGTGCCCGAGCTCGAAGTTAACGGCCCCCAGTAAAGTGCAAGGGCGAAAGTCTTTCGGCGTTAGTTCATGGGCCTGATTGCCGAGGCCCAAGGCTTCATTCAAGCGCTTCAAGTCGCGCATGGCCCCGCCATGGGTGGTTGCGATCGCCGACCTCAACTTGGGAAGCTTTTGTCGATCAGCAGGAATCGAAGTTAGCAACTCGTGAGCTTTTTTGGCTTGGTTGCACTTGCGGTAGTGGCTACTGGCGTTCACCGCGTTCCATGCGTCAGTCGTCCGTCCGTACTCAGCAGCGTAAAACTCAGCTTCACGCGCGTGGTGCGCGTCCTGGAGAGCTTCCGAAAAATATGCTCGCCCTTCGGTTGTCATCCAGAGCACATCCTCGTCTGTGAGTCGGCTGCCACCATCGAAGCGATGGAGGATGCTCATCAGTTGAGATAAGTGTTCCTGCTCAACGAAGGCATCAACGTCGTACTGGGCTCGAAGGGCCCGGTTCTTCATCCTTGTGATGTACTTCGGGTTGCTCTCTCGGGCCAGGCGGGCAGCTTCTTCCTGCGCCCAGTAAGCCGCATCTCGTGCCTTCTGCTCGGCCTCTCTAGCCAGCCTTGCTGTTTGTTTTTCTTGCCTCTCGACTTCCAGTAACTGTTGGCGCTTGATCTGTTCAGATGCGGCGGCTTCCCGAAACGTTTCATACGTGATTTCGCCGCGGGCGAGTTGCCCTAGCGCAACGAGGCCTAGTTGCCTCAAGTAGCTAAAACCGTTTGTTGTGAGCGGCCGACCCTCCTGGAGTTTGTCTAGGATATCGCGCAGACGGCTGGCGGGAATTTTGCTGCCAGGAAGGTCATCTATGAGGTAGGCGTGGGCAAGATCGATCTGATTTGGTGCAGTCATGCGGTGTTTTTGCAGCTTCTTTTTCTACAGGACGCCGCCAAAATACAGGACGGAAAGGTGGTGTGCTAGCAGGATTATGTAAATGGGTTCCATCCAAGCATTTTTTTTCAGTGAGCCAATTCGTAAGCGATCCCGAGCCGGGCAGCGGCCTCGCTGAGGCGCCGATCTCGTGTCCAGAGGCGGGTGCCGGGTGAGAGCTTGGTGGCGGCCAGCAGGTGCGCATCGGTATAGCCGATGCCCAGCCCGAACAGGGCGTGAGTGCCGATGAACCGAAAGACCTCGTCGTCGGTGGCCACGGTCACTGTCGGCAGGCCTCGCATCGCCTCGAGCACGACCGTCCGGTTCTGGAGGCTACCGAGTGCGATCTCGCCCAACACGTAGGGATGCATGCGAACGCGCCCTTCGTTCAAGAGGTTGGACAGGTGTGCGTCGGTGCGACGCAAGTGGTCGATCCAGACCGAGGTGTCCACCAGGATCATTCGTCGTGTTCCGGCCGGCGCCGCGGGATGTCGGTCAGCTGTGGTTCTGAGCCGCCTAGCAGGGCCAGCCGGCGGGCGCTTTCGCGTTGGATGAGCGCTCGCAAAGCCTCCTTCACCAAGGCAGATTTTTCGGTCATGCCAGTCAGCGCCTGGGCCTTGGCTAAAAGTTCATCGTCGAGCGCGAGCGTGGTGCGCATACCGTATCTCCCAACAAAAGGCACGCCCTACTATAGCAATAGCATCATCAAGTGATGCGCTTTTTCGTGCAGGGGAGGGCTTCTTTGAGGTTCCGCAAAGCGGATAACCAATTATCCGGATGACCGCACAAACCCCGCGCGCACGACCGCCTCTGCCACCCGGAATCCCCTTCGGGTCACTGCCGACCTCGAGGCTGTCTTCCCCTCCCCCTGCATCCTCCGTGGACGTGAAAAACCCCCGGTAGCCAATGAGACTGCGCGGGGGTTGAAGTTTGATCGGGATTAAGCCGCGAGAGGCAGCAAATCCTTGGCGTTCTCCAGAGGCCAGTAGCCCGATGCCTTGGCGTCAAGGATCGTTATCTCAGCGATTCCGTTTGCCGCGTAGCCGATATTGACGTTCCAGCCATGCGAAACATCCCTGACGATAGGTTCCTTGGAGAACTCAATGAATAGGATGTCGTCCTGGTCATCGTACTTGATTCTCATGCTTCGTCCTCCAGTTCCCAGCCAACATAAGCTCTTTGAGAAGAGAGTAGGAACTCACAACAAAGTGGGTGCAAGAGATTTCTGCTGCACCTGAGGCTAACCCGTTATCCATCCTCCTCGCTTTACCCCCCTGTTGCGGCCTCCTGCCCGGAAGGTGTCCTCCCGAGCGGAAGGCTGCCTGATGCCGATCCGTTGCCGCGTCGCCCTGACCAGACGGATCGCCTCCCCTCCCCCTGCATCCTCCGGCGTCCTGCGTCCTGAGGGCCAGTTCCTGTTCT
>NZ_JBQWSN020000078.1:0-2610 GCF_052598215.2 Thauera sp. ZXT1-4
CCTGCGTGCGCTCATCGGCGAGCGCCGCGGCGCGTTCGGCCGCACGCCTGCGCTGGCGGGGCTTCTGCATCGCCCACACGAGCGCAATCAGCGCGAAGGCGGGCAGGTACATCCACTCCTTGTCGGGCCGCTCGGCCGCGGGCAGCTCGATGCTGGCGATCGCGAAGCCCTGCTCCAGGCCCAGCTTCTCGGCCGGGCTGCCGAAGCGCACCGCCGCCACCTGCACCTGATCGCCCAGCGTCATCACCGTCAGACCCATCTTGCCCAGACGCTCGCGCGCGTTGCCCGGCTCACCCAGCGGCAGCAGCACGCCCTTGGCGATGTCCTGCCCCTCGAGGTTCATGCCCTCGACCCACACGCGCAGGTTGCCGTTGCGCGGCGCCGCCTCGACCAGGCGCGTGAGCTCGGTCGGCGCCACCTCGTCGTAGGGCGGATACACCATGTCCATCCAGAAGCCCGGACGGAACAGCGTGAAGGTCACCAGCAGCAGGATCAGCGTCTCGTGGAGGCGGGTCTTGGCGATGAAGAAGCCCTGCGTGGCCGCGGCGAACATCATGCTCGCCACCGTCGCGCTGACGATGGTCATCACCAGGTGGAAGGTGTCGGTGATGCCGATCAGCAGGATCTGCGTGTTGAAGATGAACATGAAGGGCAGGATCGCCGTCCGTGCGCTGTAGCCGAAGGCGGTCAGGCCCGTGCGCATCGGCTCGCTCTTGGCGATGCCCGCCGCGGCGTAGGACGCCAGCCCCACCGGCGGGGTCACGTCGGCCATCAGGCCGAAATAGAACACGAACAGATGCACCGCGATCAGCGGCACCAGCAGCCCGCTCTGCGCGCCCAGCTCCACGATCACCGGTGCCATCAGCGTCGACACCACGATGTAGTTGGCCGTAGTCGGCAATCCCATGCCCAGCACCAGGCAGATCACTGCCACCAGCACCAGCATCACCATCAGGTTGCCGCCCGAGAGCACCTCCACGAGCTCGGTCATCGCCAGGCCGATGCCGGTCAGCGTCACCGTGCCCACGATCACACCCGCGGTGGCGGTGGCGATGGCGATGCCGATCATGTTGCGCGCACCGGTCACCAGCCCCGAGAACAGGTCGTGCAAGCCGTGCTTCGTGGCCTCGCCCAGTGCGCCGTGGCCGCGGAAGAAGGCGAACAGCGGGCGCTGGGTGACGAGGATGAACATCAGGAACAGCGTCGCCCAGAACGCCGACAGCGCGGGCGAGAGCTGCTCGACCATCAGGTTCCAGATCAGCGCCGCCACCGGCAAGAGGAAGTGCAGGCCGGATTTGAGCGTGGGGCCGATCTCGGGCAGGTACGCCATCTTCTCGCCGGGCTTTTCCATATGGAGCTCGGGGTACTTCGCCCCGAAGCGCACGATCGCCACGTAGGCCGCGAGCATGAGCGCGCCCACGACGACGAAGGCCGCCTCGCCGAAGGCGCCCTTCATCCAGCCGAAGCCCCAGTACACCACCGCCGACAGGATGATCACGCCCGACACCGTCATCAGCGTGCTGATCACCGCGCGCTGCCAGGGCAGCGGCTCGCGCCGCGGCAGGCCCTGCAGCTCCATCTTGAGCGCCTCGAGGTGCACGATGTAGAACAGCGCGATGTAGGAGATCAGCGCGGGCAGGATCGCGTGCTTCATCACCTGCACGTAGCTGATACCCACGTATTCCACCATCAGGAAGGCGGCCGCGCCCATCACCGGGGGCATGATCTGGCCATTCACGGACGAGGCCACCTCGACCGAGGCCGCCTTGTCGGCGCGGTAGCCCACGCTCTTCATGAGCGGGATGGTGAAGGTGCCGGTGGTGACCACGTTGGCGATCGAGGAGCCCGAGATCAGCCCGGTGCTGGCCGAGGCCACCACCGCGGCCTTGGCCGGGCCGCCGCGCAACCCGCCCAGCAGCGCAATGGCCGACTTGATGAAGTAGGCCCCGGCGCCCGCGGTCTCGAGCAGCGCGCCAAAGAGCACGAAGAGAAAGATGAAGCTCGTCGACACCCCCACGGCGACGCCGAACACGCCCTCGGTGGTGAGCCACATGTGGCTCATGCCCTTGGCGAGCGAGGCGCCGCGGTGTGCGATCACCTCGGGCATGTAGGGGCCGAAGAAGATGTAGATCATGAACACCGCGGCCAGGATCACCATGGGCAGGCCCAGTGCGCGACGCGCAGCCTCGAGCAGCAGCACCATGCCGATCACCGCAGCCACCAGGTCGCCGGTGGTGGGCAGGCCCGGGCGCTGGGCGAGGTCCTGGTAGAAGATGAACAGGTAGGATGCACAGAACGCCCCGACTGCCGCGAGCACCCAGTCGAATACCGGCACGTACGCGCGCGGCGAGCCTTTGAAGGCGGGGTAGGCGGCGAAGGCGAGGAAGACGGCAAACCCGAGGTGGATCGCGCGCGCCTCGGTGTCGTTGAACACGAACACGCCGAGCGAGAACGGCAGCGGCGAGGCGATCCACAGCTGGAACAGCGACCACCCCAGCGCCACCATCAGCAGCAGCTGTGCAGTCAGCCCGGTGGGCTTGCGCCCGCCCGTGTCGGCCTCGGCGACGATCTTCTGCAGTTCTTCGTCGGACAGCTCGAAGCTGGCCTTGT
>NZ_JBQWSN020000079.1:0-2503 GCF_052598215.2 Thauera sp. ZXT1-4
CTCGGATATCTCAAGGCGCGCTGTTTAGCAACGACGCCGCTGGGTGAGCGCTTACCATTGAATGAGCGCGTTACACTAGGACGAGTAATTCCTTTGCTTTAGTTCAACTATTTCTCGAGCGATAACAGACGTACATGCGACACCGCCGCCCAAGGCTGAACGGGAGAAAGACTTCACCTGCTGGGCCGCAGCAACAGGCAGCTGCTATCTGAGCACCAAGACAGTACGCGACTCGGATTTCTGTGCTTTCGGAAGAGTTTCGCGCCATAAGCAACACACAGCGCGAGCCCAGGCCTGCTTACACCGAGAGTCCTCGGTTCGAGCAGGCGCCGACCGTGCCCGGAATCGGCGAATGTTTCTTCGGGCATCCGGAAATAGACCGGGTTGAGGGATTCTGACGGTCAGCCGCGGAACGTGCCTGGCCATCGGCTGTTTTTTGCAGCTCTGATGTTGCTCGGAGTGCCCCTTGGTGCTATTAGTTTAATGATACGTTGAGATGAAAGGAGCACACCATGCCAGCAACGAACAGGAATCACTACGGCAAACAGACCAAGGCCTCGCTCGCACAACCCCTTGCAGCTGAAGCCACAGAACTGCGCACAAAAGTCTCGCAGGCCGCGGACACTGATGAAGCTAAATCAGTGGCGGCAAAATGCGCAGATCTTTGGGTTAGGGAAAATCGGGAAGCATTCGAAAGCTCCAATGCCTACGTTGAGAAGGACGGGTTGCCATTATCAAAATACAGGATGTTCTAATGGCCAAGTACTGTGTCTATCTAAACCGGCGCCGGTCCACCCAGACGCCTGCCTGGTCTTGTTGCCCCCAGGCGTCCTCTTAGCGTCCACCCGCAACTTCTCCGCCCCCCGCTTCGTCTTATAGGAGTTGAACTACGCCGCGTCGCCCGCGTGCGCCAATGCAGGGACAGGGATAGGTTGACGCGACGCCTCTGGCTTTTCCGGCGTCAAACGTTCAACAGTCCATTTCGCCTCACCGAAACTGTGGACTGGCCAGTACCGCAACAAGAATCGCAGCTCGGTTTCTTGCTCTTCAATCGTCTTCGTACCACTCAACATCGCAAGTGCCACACCCGGCGAAAAGCGCACCGAGAAGACTGACTGATATGTACTGAGCTTTCTTTCAAGCACAACAGACGGAAAGAGTCGAGAAAGCACTGCGCGAACTTGTGAAGCTGGAATATCCGACTCAAAGAGATCATCCATTACGCGCACCGGATCTACGACCGCCACCTGCGCGGCAATAGCTTCTCGGTCGATTCCCGCAACACCTTTGGCCAGCCCTGCGACTTGCTGTCGCTGCGCTTGCGCGCGCTCACGCGCCTCCGCGTAGCGAGCGAGAAGAACAGGGTCCTCACTCTCGTCAGCGGCGATCAGTCGCGAAATACGCTCTTGTGCCCCCTCGAGACGGGCCAGTTCGACCTTCGCTACGCGAAGCTGCTCATCAATGTCACCGACGAGCTTCGCACGCAGCTGCGCCCTGAATTCTTCAATGAATGGCTCGCTGAGAAAGTGACGCGCTGCGTGAATGAGCAGATACTGAACCCCCTGGGTCGCAACGGTCCCAGTCAAACGTTCATCTGCAGTGATGACGCTCTTCGCAACAGTACAGCGGGGACAGTAAAGGGACCGACAGCGACTCTTGCTCGTCACGGCAAGTATGCTTTCGCAACAGCCGCAGGTTACTAGACCAGCCAGCGCATGTCGCCCCCCGCCGTAGCCCGAACGGCTTATCGTCTTCTGATTGCATCGCTCCCAAAGCTGCTCGCTAACGATCCGCAGTTCGGGACGTAAGAATGTTACGGGCTCGACGATGTGACCGTGCTTCTTCGCACGTGCGCGAACCGTCGTTGAGCCGTTCCAGACAAAAACCCCTTTGTAGATTGTGTTCTCGAGGAGATTCCGGATGCTCGATGGCCGCCAATATCCACCATTTGCCTTACGAGCCGACCGGCGTGTCGGAATACCGCGTTCATTCAGGCTTCGCGCGATCTGATGCATAGACTCTCCGCGCGCACGCCGCTCAAACACGTCGCGAACGATCTCCGCCTGCGGTTCGTTGATCAGCCAATGCGAGCCGATTCGATTTCCCGCTCCATCCATTTCACGCTTTAAAGTGTAGCCGTAAGCTGGCGTAGCGATCATGTAGCCGCGCTCAAGCTGCCCGAACATACCGCGGACAACACGATGCTTGGTATCTCGCCCGGACTGCTGACTCACAATACCTTCCACCCCCAACAGCAGTTGCCAATTCGGCCGAGTCGTGTCAACGCCATTCGCGGTCACCATCCTTACGCGGGCACTTGTCTCCAGTCGGCGCATGATCTGCGCTTGCGTGAGTGCGTCACGCGAGAGTCGTGAGAATTCATCGACTAGCAAGACATCAAAGACTTGGCGGTCCCAATCCTCTAGGAGCTTTCTAAACCCCGTTCGTTTTCCTGAATCCGTGTTCGCTTAGCCGGAAATCCAGCCTAACGCATTGATGTAAT
>NZ_JBQWSN020000080.1:0-2474 GCF_052598215.2 Thauera sp. ZXT1-4
CCATGCAGACCACGGTGTGGCCGACTTCCGCCAGGCAGGCGCCGGTGACGAGGCCAACGTAGCCGGTGCCGAAGATGGTGAGTTTCATGGGTGGCTCGTGCTTGCAGTGAATGGGGTGGGCATCCGTATGGGGCGTTGATGCAATGCCGCAAGCCTAGCGGGTATGGGGGGGCGCTTCAACGGGAAGCTGTCACGGTTGGGGGGAGATGGAAGGGGAGGTGCCGAGTCTTTGCTTTCAGTTGGGTGAGCATGGGCGCTGACCGAGGAGCTGCGCCAGCATCACCTCCCCCAATTCCGCCGTGTAATGCGCCGGCTCCCAGAACCACCGGATGTGCTCACCCCGCACCCCGGGCCCCGGTGGCGTCTCGCCCAGCTCGAACCCTTGCGCGTTGAAGTCCCGGAACGGCACCGCTGCCGCCGCCGCGATCTCCGCAACCCTCTGCGTCCACTGCGCATACGTCTCGCCCAGCCCCGACTCCGCGATGATGCGGTGGTAGTCGGCATGGTAGGGGTTGATGAAGACGGTGACGGCAATGCCGTGCTGCTTCGCCCATCCCAGAAAACCCTTGAGCGCCTCGAAGCTCTCGTTGCTGTGCTGGCCTGGGGGGAAGAGGCCGAGCTTCGGGTTTGCCAGGCGCTCGCGCAGTTCGGCGTTCTTCTGCGCGAAGAGCACGTGCTGGCCTTCGCTGCGGATGATGGCCTGGTAGTCGCGCCCGGGGTTGAAGCCATCGGCGCGGCGGTCGGCGGTGAAGGCGGCGCGCTGGCGGGCGACGGTGCCGAGTGCGTCGGCCAGGGTGGTGAGCGAGAACAGGGCGCCGAGCTGGTCTTGCGCCTGCTGGTGGATGCGCTGCCAGGCGGGGGCGTCTTCGCCGGGGATGTGGAGGCGGCCGGCGTAGCTGCGGGCCAGCGCCGGCCAGTCGGGCGGGGTGGCGGGGGTGGCGGGGGTGGCGGTGTTGGTGAGGAAGTCGAGGAAGTCGACCGCGAGCAGAACGCGCTTGCCGCCGCCGGCCATGAGGGCGTGCTTGGCGTACTGGGTCTGCATGTAGAAGCTGGCGCCGGGGATGCCGGTGTTGAAGACGGGCTTGTGGTCGTCGGGCCAGCAGGGGCTTTGCGGGTCGAGGCCGAGTTCGGGGCGCGAGTTGCCGGCGATGACGGTGGCCGGGCGGGCGGCGCTGGCCATGTAGGGCTTGGTGACGCGCACGCGTTCGGCGGCGGTGGGCTTGATGGCGTTGAAGTCCTGGATGCGGGGTGTGCCGAACAGGCCGTAGGGGTCGACGACGTAGTTGAAGCCGGCGGCTGCGGTGCACACCAGGGCAAAGCTGAGCGCCAGCCAGAGCAGGAAGCGACGCGAGGCGGTGGGGCTGTCCATGGCGGGCTCAGAACTGGAAGTAGAGGAATTCGGAGATGCGCGTCATGGCGAGCACGGCAATGGCGGCGAGCAGGCCGATGGCGATGGCCCAGCCCGTTGTGCTGCGCCAGGCGAGTTTGTCCGCGAGCCGCGGGGCGGGCTGGAGTTCGTCTTTGGCGCGCCCGGTGTGCAGGTGCAGGCCGGGCTGGGTGTGGCGCATGATCTGCTGCGTATTGGGCAGGATGAGCGCGACCGGGAGCAGGGCGGCGATCCAAAGCCAGGTGAAGACGAACTGCGCGCCGCCACCGAGGTAGGTGCCGAAGCCGAGACTGGCGAGCACGGGCCACACCGCATCGAGCCGCGCCGCGATGGCGTTGGGCAGCGCGATGCCGTTGAGGCCGGCCATGCCCTGCAGCACGCTGACGGCGGCATCGAAACTGCCCGCGCGGAAGAACACCCAGCCGATGACGACGGCGACGAAGGTGACGAGCCACGACAGCGCCTTGGCGAGCGCGACGGGGAGCAGCCCCTGCGGGAAGAGGCGCGTGGTGGTGTGCCGCCAGGCGTGGTTGATGCACAGATACAGGCCGTGCAGCGCGCCCCAGGCGACGAAGGTCCAGCCCGCGCCGTGCCACAGGCCGCCGAGCAGCATGGTGAGCATGAGGTTGCGGTAGCGCATGAGCCGCCCGGCGCGGTTGCCGCCGAGCGCGATGTAGAGATAGTCGCGCAGGAAGGCCGACAGCGTCATGTGCCAGCGCCGCCAGAATTCGATGATGTTGGTGGCTTTGTAGGGCGAGTGGAAGTTGACCGGCAGGACGATGCCGAACATGCGCGCGGCGCCGATGGCCATGTCGGAATAGCCGGAGAAGTCGAAGTAGAGCTGCAGCGTGTAGGCGAGCGCGCCGCCCCAGGCCTCGAAGAAGCTGAGCGTGTCGCCCGCGGCAGCAGCGTCGAAGACGGGGGTGGCGTACTGGGCGACGCCGTCGGCGAGGACGGTTTTCTTGAACAGCCCGAGGGCGAAGACGCTGAGGCCGATAGCCATGTTCTGCGCGCGCGGCGTGAGCGCGCCGGGCGTAACCGTCCGAGCAACCCCGTAGTTCCCGATCAGAGCTGAATCATCGATCGT
>NZ_JBQWSN020000081.1:0-2279 GCF_052598215.2 Thauera sp. ZXT1-4
TGCGGCAGGGAGCGGCCAAGCCGATCCAGCCGCCAGACGACCAGCACATCGCCATCGCGCAGATAAGCCAGCGCATCGGCCAAGCCGGGCCGGTCTGCCTTGGCCCCGGATGCCGTGTCCTCGAAAGCCCGTTCGCAGCCTGCATTGCGCAGCGCATCCGTCTGCAAGGCGGTGTCCTGTTCCGCCGTCGATACCCGCGCATAGCCGATGAGTGCCATTTCCGCCCATTTGTCCGTTATACCGTCCGCCTATCTTATTGTCCGTCTGTCGTTTTCAGAAGGCGACTGCACCGGTTCATTGGGTTGGCCGTACCGAGTGCATAGGACTGCTGACACGACCTGTTCAGTAGTCGTATGCACGAGCCGCCGCGAGGGGATGGGATTGCTCAGGAGTCCCCTGCACGATGCTGTCTTGCGCCGTCACTTTACTAACCATAAACACCCTTTGTATGCCTTAGACAGAATTACGGGTTAAGTGACAATTTTTGACGACCGGCACGTTCTGGCTCACACTGTCACATAATCGAACGTATATGTGACAGGCGAAGAGATGTTGATCGGCTATATGCGGGTGTCGAAAGCGGACGGATCCCAATCCACCAATTTGCAGCGCGATGCGCTCATCGGCGCCGGCGTGAGTCCTGCCCATCTCTACGAGGATCTGGCATCAGGCCGACGCGATGATCGCCCAGGGTTGGCTGCTTGCCTGAAGGCGCTTCGTGAAGGGGATACGCTGATCGTATGGAAGCTCGATCGGCTCGGCCGCGATCTGCGCCACCTGATCAATACCGTGCACGACCTGACTGCGCGTAGCGTGGGACTGAAGGTCCTGACCGGTCACGGTGCAGCGGTCGACACGACGACTGCCGCCGGCAAGCTTGTGTTCGGCATTTTTGCTGCGCTGGCAGAGTTCGAGCGGGAGTTGATTTCCGAGCGAACGGTCGCCGGGCTTGTCTCGGCGCGCGCTCGCGGCAGGAAAGGGGGGCGCCCCTTCAAGATGACCGCCGCCAAGCTACGCCTGGCGATGGCCAGCATGGGGCAACCGGAAACCAAGGTGGGCGATCTCTGCGAAGAACTGGGGATTACCCGGCAGACGCTCTACCGGCATGTGTCACCCAAGGGAGAGCTGCGACCAGACGGCGTAAAGCTGCTCTCCCGAGGTTCAGCCGCATAGTAGCGGCGACCTGGAACGAGGCTGTTCAGTGCGGCAACGATCCGATTGCCGGTGTCGACCCTTCGCGGTCATGCGATCATTGACGCCCCAGGCGGCGGCTACCTTATCTGAATCTGCCGTTCATGGCCCCGCAACCGGAGCGTCCCCGCCGGATCAGTTCGTGCGCCGTTTCCCGCCATGCCATGGTTGTCAGAACTGTACGTCGGCGCTTGCTGCCGGCGGCTCAACGTCGAGAGCTGCTGACCGATGACGATCTGCATGCCATGGCAGCGTATACTCTCGAAAAATGGCATTGGAATTCATATATCCTTCGCCGGGCCAGAAATGATGTGCCTAGCATCAGGAGCAGCGGCGCACAAGGCGCCCTATTCGGCATGCCAGCCATCGAATCGACCGAGGAGCACCGAGCTCCCAAAGACCTTTCCAACCGACCGATAGGAGGTCATATGTCACTGTACCGCGTCTATACGCACACTGCGGGCGACGAGTCCGTTTCCGAGCGCGTGGTCGAGGCGGATTCCGCCAATCACGCTCGCGACAAGGCCATCGCCAACGTGAAGGATCAGAACCAAGGTAAGGGCGGCAAGACCCAGGCCGAGGCTCAGGCAGACACACGCGTCCTGGCCGTCAAGAAATGCGGCAAGAACGGCGTCCTGACGATCAACCGCTTCCCGCTCGCCGTCGTCGAGGCTCTGATGCAACCCGACGAGGAAGAAGTCGAAGCGGAGGACTGAACCAACGAAGGGCGGGAGGTTACGACCTTGCGTTGTAGCCAGCGGGGTCGCCGAAGCGATCCCGGCCCAACTTGCTGGCCATCCGGGTTGTCGATGCGGCGGCCCAGCAAGAACGACAAAGAGACTCCACCGGCGGCTTTCGAATCGAGTGGCTGCCGCTCGTTTGTTATGTTATCCGCAGCTTCGAATGACTCTTTGTGGCCGCCTGCCGCCCGTCATTCCCTGATGGGTTCAACCCCCTTTGCTGCTGTAGTGCATTCGGCTTCTGACATTTGGCGCAGCCGTCTTCTGAAAACGACACCGTCATCCCGTTGCGCAAGATGTTTTCGGACAGGCGTCCGGTTTGGCCGCCTAATGATCGTTTGACGGACA
>NZ_JBQWSN020000082.1:0-2194 GCF_052598215.2 Thauera sp. ZXT1-4
CAGCCCTCTGGACGCCTTCCTGCTTCGCATCCGAACCGAGGGCTGCCCCACCCCCCTCGTTGCGGCCTCCGGCTCAGATGCCCTTCGCCCGCAGCCTCCAGACAGAAGCCTGCCCCCGGACGCCGGCCTGACACACAGCGGCTGCTTCGTCCTGCCTCCGAGCGAAAGGCTCACCCGTGGACGGCCTGCCGCCCCATCCGGCCCTCATCCGCTTCCCTCCCAGCACAAGGCCGGACGCCCTTCCCCCTGCAGCCTGACAACCGAGGGTGTGCCGGCCGTGACCCAGATCCGAATGCCCGCACCCCGCTTCATCCAGCCCAAAGGCCGAACCCGGCACCGCCCTCCGAGACAGACGGCAGACCGCCCTTCCCCCTGCGGCCACCGACCTGAAGGTGAATGCCAGCAGACACCCATCCTCCGGCCGAGGCAAAAGGCACGCCCCGACCCACCTTTCAGGCAAAGGGATGGACCCGGCCTGGGCAGCCCAACCTGAGCCGTCCTCCGCCCCACCCTACGGCGCCCCTACGGCCGGCTCCACGCTGCGCCACCGCCACCGATCCACCGTCCACCGCCACCCCGCCGCGCACTCGCCGTCCACCGCCACCCCGGCCCGCAGTGCCCGCTCAGACGCACACCGGTCTGGCAGACAAAGGCAGGGGCTTCCGAGCTCGATGCAGACCGCCCCGCCGGCGAAGTCCTTGTCGTGGGCGCCCGAGCACCCTCGTTGCAGCCTCCGTCCAGAAGGACAGCCCAACGAGACACCGCCCGCACCTGGGCTTGCCTGGCCACCGCACCATCGGGCCTCTGTTCCGAAGGGTTATCTCCACGCCCTTCCCATCCAGCCTCAAGGACCGACCCTGCGCCTGCCTCCATCCATCCAGCCGAACGAACACCCCCGTTGCGGCCTCCATCCCGAGGGCGACCGGCAACACTCCGGCCTCTGTGCTTCACCCGATCCGCCTCCGGCCCGAAGGAAGGACGCCTTGCACCATCCGACTGGAACGAAGCACTCCGGGCAGGGCCGATTCCGGCGAGCCTCGTCCTGCACCTGGGTAGCGTCCAGCCCCGGCCTCCTGCCCAAAGGAAGCCCCGGCAAGCCTCACCTCCCGCCCAAAGGACCGAAGCCCCTTCTCGTTGCAGCCTCCAAACCGAAGGGGCGAACGCGCAGACACCCATCCGGCTCAGATCAAGGGCGTCCCTCGACTGCATCCAGGGCAGAGCCGCCTCATCGATGAAGACCTCCCTCTCGCCTGAAGCGCGGACGGCGTTGTCCCTCCGAACGGAATTCCGAGCCACGACATCAGACCGACGCAATCCGACAGCGCAGTTCCCTCCGGCTTGAACGTCTTTCGTTACGGTAACGCCATAAGGCGAACGATCCGGGGCAGGCTGAACCGCCCCCCCTTGTTGGGGCCTCCGACCTGGTGGGTCCGCCCGGGCAGGGCCGCGTCGCAGATCGCACCCTCCGTTCCAGCGGGACCGACGAGCCGTGCTCCCTCCGGGCGTGATGGCCTTCTCCACCGCCGTTCGGTTTGGCAGAGAAGGCAAGCAGGGCTTCCGGCCTCGGTGACGATCCCGAGCGGCTCGCAGACGTTGAAGGGGATGGACGAGACCCCCGTTGGTGCCTCCGGCCACGACGCTTGGGCAGGGCCGGCGAACTGGGTGCCGCCTCCCTCGCATCCGAACCCAAGGGATTTCACCGGAAGGGCCACCCCAAAGCAGACGGCGCCACAAGCACCCTCCATGCAGCCTCCAGCCCGAACGGATGACACCGCAGGGCCGCACCCAGACCTTCAGGCTGGACGACGTTCCCGTTGCCCCACCCGGTCAGACGGACGAACCTCGATGGGCGACACCCGAACTGGCAGCAGGACGAACCTTCTCCATGCCCCCTCCGGCACAGAGTGCGAAACGGCTGGACGAAAAAAAAGGGAAGGTCTCCCCTCCCCCCTTGCTGCTTCCGGCCAGACGGCGAACTCACAGGCTGTCGAACAGCGCCTGCTCTTCCGGACTCACGTACATCTGCTGCTCACCCACCTGCTGCCCGTCACGCCAGGTGCACGGAATCATCGTTGCGCGATCCTCAAGGGCTTCAATCTCGGTGCCCGTCTGACTCATCGACTCCTGATTCTTCTCGATCAGAAACCGGATTGACTGCTGCGTCCGACGAACCGTCTCGATCGCCGTTGAGCGC
>NZ_JBQWSN020000083.1:0-2157 GCF_052598215.2 Thauera sp. ZXT1-4
ACCGATCATCATGTTTGTTGAGAAGTCAATTTCCACTGGAAACGGCACAGAGCCAGCGTTGGCGGACACTACGAAAAGGCCCGGAGTACATCAGACTCGGCAACTTCATTCGTTACCCGCTCACCGCGGTGAGGGCTTTTGAAGCGAACAGCACGGTCAAGCCCGCCCCTCCCCGCCAGCCGGTCGCTCAAGAGACCATGCCACCTACCCAACCCGAAGAAGTGAAGCTCAACCCCGAGCAGCAGGCTGTGCTCACCCGTATGCGAGCTTTCCTCGGCAGCCCGCGTTCCGACCCCAGGGTGCCATGAGTTCGATCCCGCGCCTAGAATTGAACTCAGGCCATCACGACCTTCCTAGCATCCTTGAGTAGCAGCAGCAATTGCCGCTCCCGCAGTGGCGAGGCGACGAACCCAAACCGGGTGTAGAACTTCGCGGCATCCTCGTCAATGGGGTGTGTCAGCATGGCCCGGATGCCAGCCTGATCGGCAATCAGCAACGTGCGCCGGATGGCATCCTGCAACAGGCCGAAGCCGATGCCGCGCTCCTGATCCTGCTGGGATACGGCCAGCCTTGCCAGGATCACCACCGGCACCGGATATTGCCCCATCCCTTTCCGGATGCGCTCCGGTGCTTCCAGGGTGTCGATCTGGCCGACGGTCAAACTGAAGTAACCAGCAACCCGACCATCGTCCGCCACCACAAAGGTCTTGGCAGAACCGCTGCCTTGGGCTTGCCGGGCGTGGCGCAGCAACCAGTCGTTCAGGGCTGGCTTGCCGCAGTCGAAACTATCGAGTTCATGCTGACTCCCCAGAGGTTCTGGTCGAGACAAGTTCACTGGGCATCCCACGGTGCTTTTCGGCTGAACAGATCGGCCAAGCCTGCATTAGGCTGCTCAGGGCGATCCAGCAGATCCAACAGGGCCTGGTACTGGCTGCCTGAGACCATGAACAATCGTTGATCGAGCAGCGTCTGTTCGGCGGCCAGGCAAGCACTGTCAAGAATGAAATCGGTCAGGGATTTACGCGCCACTTCGGCAGCACGGCGCAGCACGACTTCCTGTTCAGGCGTGGCGCGCAGCCCCAAGCGGGCGGAACGGACAGCAGGAGAAGATGCAATGGAAACCATAGTGGCACCTCGTTTGTTAGTTCAACTGACGCAATGTTAGTACAAACGACAAACGCAATCTAGTTAGGAAGCAGCCTGGCACCCTTGGTTGACGACGTAGCCCGCGTTCCGACCCCAGGATGTTCCGAGTTCGATCCCACTCCTGACAATCGAACTCGTGACCACCAGGCAACGCCCCCTTCGATCTCACGAAAAGGAAAGGACCCTGACGCTGACTCGGACGACCGCGTCCAGGGGCGCCAGGGCTTTCCCCCAAACAGCCTCATGCAGTCCGGGTGCAATCCCCGGAGGCGAGCCAGGGCTCCCGCAGCTACCCGCTTGTCGTTGACCACGACAGAATGATGTTCACGATCAAGCACTTGCGACACCCCTGTTCACAAGCCCTTGTTTTGTTTAGCTTCCTATCTTTTTGGGCGACCGATGGACATAGGGAAGCTGGCCGACCTGGTGGAGATTTTCGAGGGGCTCGAGGACTGGCGCAACGCGCAACAGACGCGGCACAGGTTGAGCGAACTGCTCACCGTGGCGGTGTGCGCGGTGCTCAGCGGTACGGACGACTTCGAGGAGATCTCGCAGTGGGGACAGGCCAAACTGCCGTGGCTGCGGGGTTTTCTGCGGCTCGACTACGGCGTGGCCTCCCCCGATCCCTTCAAGCGGGTGTTCGCGCTGCTCGATCCGAAGCAGTTCGAGCAGGTCTTTCGCACCTGGGTGGGCGGCATCATTCCGGCGTTGGCCCAGGATCAGGTGATCGCAATCGATGGCAAGGCGAGCCGATGCACCACGAGCAAGGCGGCCGCTGCGCCGCTGCATATGGTCAGTGCGTTTGCGGCCAACGTGGGCGTGGTGCTGGGGCAGACGGCCACGGCGAAGAAGAGCAACGAGATCACAGCGATTCCCGAGTTGCTCAAGGTGTTCGACATCGCGGGCTGCGTCGTCACCATCGACGCGATGGGCACGCAGACCAAGATCGCGCGCACTGGCCGGCGACAATTAGCCTGACCGGTCGACGACAACTATCTTGGCCGGTTGGAT
>NZ_JBQWSN020000084.1:0-2102 GCF_052598215.2 Thauera sp. ZXT1-4
TAAGGTTGATAATCTCTACAGCGCTTGTCCCTCAGCATTCAGGCAAGTACCTGACCTGCCAGGTCTCCCCGGCAGCGGAAGAACATCTAAATTAACGGCGGTAAATGAGAATTCTTTAGCTTTCCTGGCTGTTTTTTCTGCATTTTTTTGCGTAAGTTTTCGTCGTGCTCATGGCGCCAGAACATACCCTGCCTGCAACCCTTGCACCTCAACGCCCTGGGTGATCGCCTGTCCAGGCACGGCAGGAACATTCGCTGGCGTTGCGCCTGCTGTGGCGCGGAACATGACATAAGTTGAACCGTTATTGTCCGTCGCCAAAACCTGGGGCGGAACCACGATGCCCTGCTCGTTGCGGTAGAGGATGACCGCCAGCCGGACGCTCATATCCAGCCTGACCTGCGCGGCTTCGGTCTTCGGCGTATCGAAATGGGCATCATTACTTCATTGCAAGCGCTGCCACCTTCACTAAATCTTCTTTGCTTAAGTTAAGGTCTTTGGTAACTTTTGCCAGCATTTGATTTGCATCTGCCAACGCTCCAGATAGCGCATTGATCATTGCCTGGCTCTGCGCAACTTTCACCTGTCGCGTTTCGTCGCTAAGGCTGGCATCGTTCATGATCTGTTGGAGTTTTTCCTGTTCAGCCTTGAGCTTTTCTTTAAGGTCGCGGATCATTTTCAGAATGCGCTGCACTTCATCGGGGAGGCCGCTATTTTCAATGTCGTCGTATTTCCCTGATGTTTTCTTGTTGGCTTGCCCAGCCATCATAAGGCCAGCCATTGAAATTTTTACAGAGCCTGCGTCATCTGGCTGAGTATTTCCAAGGGGAGACTGCGCACTGCCCGTTGTGATGGTCTGCGCAGGCTGTACGGACATGATGCCGGTTGACGATGTGATGATGCTCATGCGTCCGTCACCCTTGTGAGACTGCCCTTGAGTCCTGTGGCTCTACGGCTTTTGCCGAACGTTGCGCTTGGGCCATTTGTTCAAGTTGCTTGATCAGTTCAGCAATGTCCACATCTTTAGGAACATTCAGTTCTTCAATGCTTTCACCACGAGATAGGCGCTGTGCCAGCTCAGAGAAATTGACTTGGTAGCTTGATGAATTACCGCTTGAATAGTTGCGATCTTGCGGAGAATAGGTTTCTTTCGCTACAGTAGCCCCGGTAACTGGTGAAGCATTTGCAACAGCAGCGATGAGCTTCATGGAATTGATTGCGCCACCACGACTCCCGTTAAATTCACTTCCGGCATATGTGGGAAGTTGTTTTTGCTGAAAATCCCATTGATTGTATTTTGCGTCTTGATTTATCCCCTTGCCATCAGGGCCAAATTCTACTGAGCCAGATATATATCCGAAATTGACTTGTTCGTAAGTCAGAAGTTTTGCGTCGATAAGCCCTCTGTAAAGAGTGAGCATATCATTGCGGCTGGCATCTTTAACATTGATATCTTTTACTATCTCTTTAAATTTATCATAATCATCCTGACTTAGAACGCCACCCAATACCCCGTTTTGGCTGGTTTCTTTCCCTACTTTTACGGTAAATCCCTCATACTGTTTGGGATCAAGCAGTGAACGGTTCGCGTTGAGTGATAAATTGCCCAGTGCATTTGATAACGGGTTAATTGATGGCATGGTCTATGATTCTCCCTTTGAGTTGCCATGACGCGATTTTGATAGAACTGGGGAGCAGACGATGGCTCCCCAGTTCAGCTTTATTAAATCAATCAAGTGCCAGGGATTGTGAACAGTGGCATACGACCTTCCATACGCCAGTTACGTACTTGAGATGTACCTACGTTCTCGATGCGATAACGGTATTGGCCGGTAGCACTGGGTACGAAGCTCCGATTAACAGTTCTTGCTCCATTACTGGTGGTCGAAGACACGAGAGACCACGACGAACCAGAACGTCGCTCAATGATATGGGCGATCCTGCTCGTCGGGTTGTTGCCGGAAAGGTCTTCAAACTTGAACGTCACCGAGCCAATGCACGAGATGCTGAACTCATACACGTTCTGAGAATCACCTGCAGAAAGGCTTGCCCCGCTGCTGGTGATGTTCATATAAGCGCATGCAGCAGCCGCCATGTTGCTGGTA
>NZ_JBQWSN020000085.1:0-2015 GCF_052598215.2 Thauera sp. ZXT1-4
CTGCGCGTGCGATCACGCCGGCTGGCTTCGTTCTCCCCGAACGCGCTCACATTCCCGTTGCCGGCGCTGGCATCGCCCGCTCCTTCAGACGCTTGTCCCGACCATGTAGGGTTGACCGCGCAGGTGGGGATGAAAGCGCCCGAAGCCTGCCTGGGCCGGCGAGTGCCGCGCCATCAGCTCGATCTGCCCCGAGAGCCGGTCCGCAGCCGAGAGCAGGATCGCATCGAGCGTGCAGGGCTCGCGCAGCCCGAGCCACTCCGGGGCGCCGCGTGCGCTCGTGAGCGCATGGATCAGGCCGACGTACTGGGGCTCGGGGATGCAGACGCGGGCGTTGGCGACGGCCGCCGCGATCCACTCGATGATGGTGTGGCGGTGGCCGATGAGCTTGCCGCGCGTCGTCATCTCGAGGCCGCTACCGCCCAGGCAGTACTCGTCGGCTTTACCGGCGTCATGGAGCAAGGCCGCCATCAGGAGCACGTCCGGGCAGGCGAGCGCCTGGCTCTCGGCCATCTTGAGCGCCTGCTCCGCCACTTCCAGCGTGTGGCGGAGGTTGCCGTGTGCACCGCTGTGGTGCCCTCTCAGCGAACTCGCGCCGAGCAGGTAGCGGTGCAGCCGCGACGCGTCCCAGAAGATGGCGTTGAACAAGTGCTGGAAGTGGGGTGACAGCCTCTGCCACAACGCACTGGCACGACTGACCAGCGTGCGCTCCTGCACCCAGGCTGTCGGAATCGTCTGGAATACGTCGACACTCGGCTCCGGGCGCTCGAGCACCGCGAGGCGGCTGATGCGTACCGCACCCCCCAGACTCTCGGGCCTGCCAAGCCAGCGGATCGACACTAGGCTGCCGACGCCGAGTCGGGCGTCGACCTTGCGCGAAGGCCACTCGACCATCAGGCTGGCGCGCTCGTGAAACAGCACCGCGCGGTTCAGGGCATAGTGATTATCGAGCGGCAAACGGCTGATCGATTCCACACGAAAGATCGGTGGCAGCTTCGCCACCACGTTGTCCGGAGCAGCGGAAGGGATGGGCAGGTGCTGTTCAGTCATGATGCTCTCCTTCATCGGCCTGTTCGGCGACCGACTCGGTTTCCGGCACGGTGTTTTCGTCCTGCCCGGTTTTCACCGGCAAGGTCGTGCCCAAGGTCTGCGTGATGAGTCGCTCGAAGGCCGAGCCGTCACGCCGCGTCAAGTTGGGCACGTAACGCGAATACACGCGAAAGAGCATCTCGGTGGTGGTGTGCCCGAGCTGGCGGGCGATCCACTCCGGCGCCTCGCCGCTGGCGAGCCACAACGTCGCCGCGGTGTGGCGACACTGATACGGGCGGCGCTTCTTGAGGTTGAGGTGTCGCAACAGCGGATACCACACCCGGTTCGTGACGTTCTTGTGGTCGAGCGGAGTCCCCAGCCGGTTGCAGAACACGAACTTGCTGAGCTTGCCTGTGGCTTCGAACTGCGCCTTGAGTGCATCAAAGACCAATTGGCTCATCTGGATGTCGCGCTGGCTGCCGTCGGTCTTGGTGTATTCCTCCTCGCCACCCACCACGGTCTCGCGAACCAAGATCAGGCGGTTCTCGAAGTCGACGTACTTCCACTGCAAACCATCGATCTCGCCCGTGCGCATGCCGGTGAAAAAGCGCACCGTGAAGTAGTGCTTGAAGTCGGGCCGCACCGTATCGAGAACCTGCTTCACCTCGGCGAGCGTAAAGGGGTCGACATCGGTGCGTTTGGTCTTGAGCTGTTTCACGCTGTCGAACGGCGTGCGAAAATCAAAGCGGTCGGCCGCTTCATTGAGGATTTGCCTGAGCGGGTTCAACATCTTGTTGATCCTTGCCGCAGACAGTTTGGTTTGCTTGCCTTTCGCGGTCGCTTTGCCGAGCTCGGCGCGATAGGCAAGGACGTCCGCCTTGGAGATCTGGCCGACCTCCTTCTCCCCAAACTTAGGGATCAGCGCACGGTCGAGCTCCCGGCGGATCGTCGTGCGGTACGAGCGACGCCACTCCACCTCTTTCTCGGCG
>NZ_JBQWSN020000086.1:0-2014 GCF_052598215.2 Thauera sp. ZXT1-4
CAACATGACTCGAAGGATGGTGCGAATTGAAGATTCGTGAGGTCCAGCACCCGGCTCGGGTCGTTCCGCTGGCGTTCCTGATCACGATCCTGATCGGAACCGGGTTGCTCATGTTGCCGATTGCGCGCGCAGATGCAGTCGCCGCACCCTGGCTGACCGCCCTGTTCACTTCGGTATCGGCGGTATGCGTGACCGGTCTGGTGACGGTGGACACGGGCACTTACTGGTCGTCGTTCGGGCAGTGGGTGATCATGGCGCTGTTCCAGGTCGGCGGCTTTGGCATGATGACGGCCGCCACGCTGCTCGGGCTCATGGTCAATCGCTCGTTCCGACTGCGCACGCGCCTCACGGCGCAGGCTGAAACACACGCCGTCGGTATCGGTGACGTCACCAGCGTGGCCAAGCTCGTGCTGTTGGTGACCCTGACCGTCGAACTGATCGCCGCGCTGACGCTCATGCTGCGTTTGCGCCTCGGTTACGAGTTGCCCTGGACGGATGCAGCCTGGAGCGGTCTCTTCCATGCTGTCTCCGCCTTCAACAACGCGGGATTCTCGATCCATGCGGACGGCCTGGTGCGCCATGCGAGCGATGGCTTCATCCTCGCCCCCATCATGCTTGCGATCGTGATCGGCGGTCTGGGCTTTCCTGTCCTGCATGACTTGCGCCGGAAGCTCACCAGCCCGCACCACTGGTCTGTGCACACCAAGCTGACACTCGTAGGGACAGCCGCGCTGCTGATGGGCGGCACGATCGTGCTGCTTGGCTTCGAGTGGTCGAATCCGCGCACGCTCGGCCCGATGCCCGCCGGGGACAAGCTGCTGTCGGCGATCTTCGCCTCGGTCTCGGCACGCACGGCGGGATTCAACTCGATCGACATCGGCGGGCTGACGCATGAAAGCCTCGGCTTGCATTACCTCCTGATGTTCATCGGCGGCGGCAGTGCCGGCACGGCCGGGGGCGTGAAGGTGGGTACGGCGATGATCCTGGTGATGCTGGTGATCGCCGAGATCCGGGGGCGGATGGATACGGAGGCCTTCGGCCGGCGCATCAGCCATTCGGCCCAGCGCCAGGCCATCACCGTGCTTGTCCTCAGCAGCGCAGTGGTCGTGCTGGGCACGGTGTTCATTCTCCACACGACCGACATCGCGACCGACAGGGTCATCTTCGAGGTGATCTCGGCCTTTGCAACAGTGGGCCTCTCGACCGGCATCACGGCCGAGTTGCCCGAATCCGCCCAGCTGATGCTGGTCCTGCTGATGTATGTTGGCCGAGTCGGCACGATCACATTGGCGGCGTCGCTCGCGCTGGGCGAGCACCGCATGCCGTTCCGCTATCCAGAGGAGCATCCCGTTGTTGGCTAGGCTATTTACAGAGCAGTTCGCCTTCTCGAAGGGCGACAGTGTGGTCGTGGTCGGGCTGGGGCGCTTTGGTGGCGCCGTGGCCAACTCCCTGATGCAGCTTGGGCACGACGTGATGGGGATCGATCGCGATGCCGAGCCGGTGCATGAGTGGGCGGATCTGCTCACGCACGCAGTTCAGGCCGATTCGACCAACGCAATGACCATGCGCCAGCTTGGTGTGGCCGACTTCGCTCACGCCATCGTGGGCATCGGCGGCGATCTCGCGGCCAGCCTGATGACGGTGATGGCACTGACCGAACTCGGAATCCCCGATATCTGGGTCAAGGCGATGACGTCCGAGCATGGAAGGATCGCCGAGCGCATCGGTGCACACCACGTCGTCTACCCCGAAGCCGATATGGGGGAGCGCGTCGCCCACCTCATCAGCGGGCGAATGATGGACTACATTGAATTTGACGACGGCTTTGCAATCGCGAAGATCCAGGCGCCTGCTGCCACGCATGACCTTTCGCTGGCGGAGTCCTTGGTGCGCGAGCGCTTCGGCGTCACGGTGGTCGGTATCAAGCGCGCACACGAGGACTTCCAGCACGGCAAGCCGAGCAGTGTCGTGCTGCCCGGCGATCTGCTGATCGTCTCCGGGCCCACCAAGAAGG
>NZ_JBQWSN020000087.1:0-1985 GCF_052598215.2 Thauera sp. ZXT1-4
GGGGGAGTGACCCGGAATTAACGCCTCATCATCCGGCCGAATTGACTTGGCTTTGTGGGGTCTCGCGGCACAGGTTTATACAGCTTTGCCATACCTTGAGGCGCAGTTAAAAACGGGCTAAATCCTGACTTTGGATGTCTCGTGGCGCAGGTATATACCGTTCAAGACGTATCGCGGCACAGTATACGCCATACACCCAACAGCTTCACGGCTTGTCCCGCCTTTGGCTTGGAAGCACGACCTGCCGCCACCCCGGCGCCCCCTGGCAAGGCCAAGGGCGTCCAGCCGGCGCTTTTTCTCGGCCTCTCATGCACCTCCGCGCCCCTCTTTTTTCTCCCGCCTTCCGCCAACTCGACCCCTCCTGGCAGGGCCGCCCCACCCCGAAAACCTCCGTTTTGGTTGAATCAAAAACGATGCAATTTGACAGGTTTTGATGGTCTGCTAGAGTTGCCTCAGATGCTTTTAGTGAGCCTTTTGCCGTAACAGTTGACGGCAACAATCGCATGCTGCGGCGCTGGCTGGCCGATCCCGGATTCGATCCGGTACTCCGGTCCAGGCACAAACACGATGCGAACTGGAGCTGGTGGTGATCGCTGAATTCGTCCTGATCTATCGCTTCACGGGTTTCTTCCCACGACCGGCCGGGCCCATCCCGGGGGCCGGCCGTAACCAGGAGAAACCCGATGAAGAACATGAAGCGCGCCCTGCGCCGGCATCACGCCGCCCGCCTGAAGGCGGCACGTCGTTCCCACTGGGGGCGAGACATCCGTCACGACGCCAAGTCACTCGGCAAGGTTGTCGATACACCGTGCCCTTGCAGCTGCTGGATGTGCGGCAACCCCAGGCGGTATCTCAAGGAGCTCACGCGTCAGGAATGCCGAGCAATTGACCGGGAGAAATCGTTTCGATCATGACTCTGCCCTGCCCGACAGAATTTGGGCGCCGCTATGCGCAAGCGGAAGACGGGGCGCGGCAAAGCCGGCGGGGGCTTTGGGGCGATCGCGCGCCGGTGGCGCCGTGGGACTTCAGGAAGGCGAGGAAAAAACCCTCCGCTGAGCGCTCACGCGCCCGACGTTGGCTCGGTTTTCCATTTCCGCAGATGATCGACGAGTCGGTGCGCACGATCGTCCGGCGCATAGACGAGGTGCAATAGTAGCTGAACCGGGCGCGGGATGTTTCGCTCGCTCTCGTAGCGGGAGCCGCCCGACTGGGTGACCCCGACCCGCCCCCAGAACTGTGACTGGTTCATGCCATGCTTGCGGCGGAACGCCTTGATTTCCTCAGACGAGGAGAAGACGAGTTTCGGGGCAGCCATCATGCTCACCATTGATGATCTCTGAACGCCCCATCATACTCTTTTAGCATTTTCTGTGAACGCCATGGCACGCACCACCCCGAGCGTCATCAGGCAGTCGCCAAGCGCGCGGTGAGCGTTGCCGACGGTCACCCCCTGCTGCTGCGCCGCGGCCGAGAGCTTCTGCCAGCGATATCGCCCCTTCTCCGCACTCCACTCGCCGTAGAAATCGGCATAGGCCAGCATCGCGCAGCTGAACGTCGCAACCTGGTCGAGCGGCACGAGATCAGGGATCGATTCCCTATAGCGCCTGGCGGTCTGCTCGATCAGGCGAACATCGAAGTCGGCGTTGTAGGCGATCACCTGCCGGCCGGCGATCAGTCGGCAAAACCTGTCATGTATCTCTGGCCAGGTCGGCGCGTCGGCGAGCATGGCGTCGGTGATGCCGTGGATCGCGGCGGCCTCGGCCGGGACCGGTCCGCTCGGGCGCACGAGGGTGTCGAGCAGCACGGTGCCGGCGCAGTCGATCACGGCGAGCTCGACGACCTCGGCGTCGGCGTCGAGGCCCGTCGTTTCCGTGTCGAGGATCAGCGCATTGGCGTCCAGCCAGGCACAGACCTGCCGGCTGATCTGCCCGCGGCTGGCCGGATCAGCCATTGCCGCCGACCTTGCCGCGCAAGGTTTCCAGCAG
>NZ_JBQWSN020000088.1:0-1982 GCF_052598215.2 Thauera sp. ZXT1-4
TCTGCCGGTTTTCGGCTAGGATGCCCGACATCATCGAACGCAGCGCCGGGTTCTCCGGGGTTCGACACTTCCCCCCGATTTTCGCCCCTTTTCGGAAAGTGCCTCCAGCGCAGGCGCGGGTTTGAAGGCCGCGACCGTAAAAGTGCTGTGGTGGCACGTTTGTAACAGCCACCCGTAAGCTTGACGGCGCTTCTTAGGTGGTTAAAGTGGCGGCATCATGCACGTCAAGCTCACTACCTCCGGAGGTCGCCGCTACGTCCAACTCGTCGAGTCCTATCGCGACGAGGCTGGCCGGGTAAAGAAGCGAACCGTCGCCACGCTCGGCCGCGCCGAGCAGGTCGATGGGTCGCTCGACGCAGTGATCAACGGCCTGTTGAAGATCACGGGTCGCGAGCCGATGGGCGCCAAGCCGCCGGCGCCGACGGTGTCGTTCGAGTCCGCGCGCGCGCTCGGTAACGTGTGGGCGCTGACCGAGCTGTGGAAGTCGCTCGGGTTCTCGGAGCTGCGCCGGGTATTTCGCCGCACGCGCCGCACCACGGACGTGGAAGCGCTGATCCGTCTGATGGTGCTCAATCGCCTGTGCGACCCTGAATCCAAACTCGGCGTGCTGCGCTGGGTGCAGACGGTGGCGCTGCCCGACTTCGGGCCGAGGGCGGTCACGCACCAGCAGTTGCTGCGCAGCCTCGATGCGCTGATGGATCATCAGGATGAGGTCGATGCCGTGGTCGCCGGGCTGCTGCGCCCGTTGATCGACCAGGATCTGTCTGTGGTGTTCTACGACCTGACCACGATCCGCAGCGAAGGACTCAGCCAGCAGGCCGATGACGTGCGCCAGTACGGTATGGCCAAGGAGGGTCTGATCGCCCGCCAGTTCATGCTGGGCGTGGTGCAGACCGCCGAGGGGCTGCCGATCTACCACGAGGTGTTCGACGGCAACACGGCCGAGACGCGCACCCTCCTGCCGACGCTCACCAAGGTGCTCGCGCGCTTCCCGTCGGTGCAGCGCCTGGTGCTGGTCGCCGACCGGGGGCTGCTCAGCCTGGATAATCTGGAAGCCCTGAAGGCCGTGCGCCTCGCCAGCGGCAAACCGCTCGAATTCATCGTCGCGGTGCCGGGTCGGCGCTACAACGAGTTCATCGACCTGCTCGAACCCTTCCACGAACAACAGTGCGCAGCGGCCACGCAGGAAGTGGTCTCGGAGCACGCCTGGAACGATCTGCGGTTGGCGGTCGCGCACGATCCGGTGACGGCCGCCACGAAGACCCAGCAGCGCAATGAGCGTATCGACGCACTGATCCGTCAGGCAGACGAATGGTCGGGCAAGCTCACCGAGCAGGACGAAGGCGTGAAACACCGGGGGCGCAAACTCTCGGACAGCGGCGCCAAGGCACGCTTCTACCATGCGGTCAGCGAAGCGCACCTGTCGCGCATCATCAAGGTGGATCTGGGCGAGGAGCTCTTCAGCTACCACATCGACGACAAGGCGAAGCGTCTTGCCGAAATGATGGACGGCAAGCTGCTGTTGGTCACCAACGCCGAGGGCCTGTCCGCGCAGAACGTGATTGCGCGCTACAAGTCCCTCGCCGACATCGAGCGCGGCTTCAAGGTGCTCAAGTCCGAGATCGAGATCGGCCCGGTGTATCACCGCCTGCCCGAGCGGATTCGCGCGCACGCGTCGATCTGCTTCATGGCGCTGATCCTTCACCGGGTGATGCGCAGTCGCCTGAAGGCGGCCGATGCGGGCTACACGCCCGAGCGAGCGCTCGAGCAACTGCAGCGCATCCAGCATCACCGCGTGCGCCTGAACGGCGGCGAACCGGTGGCGGGGGTGTCGACGCTCAGCACGGAGCAGAACGAGGTGCTTCATGCCTTAGGGATAGGAAAACCAGCGGCGCCGGAGCAGTTGGCGCTGTTGTAGTGGCATTTTTGAAAGTTCGCTCTAGAAAAAACAAATACTTGCGAGCGTAACTGTCGAACTCGGG
>NZ_JBQWSN020000089.1:0-1939 GCF_052598215.2 Thauera sp. ZXT1-4
GATCTCTGAAGTCGCCGGCTCCGCCGGGGGGGCGGGGTTGCTCGGACGGTTACCGCCGGGCTGCATGAACTGCGGCAGCATGTCGCGGTGATGGACGATGGGGCCGGCGATGAGCTGCGGAAAGAAGGTGACGAAGAGCGCGTAGTGGGTGAAGCGGTATTCGCGCGCCTGGCCTTGGTATGCGTCGACCAAGTAGGCGATCTGCTGGAAGGTGAAGAAGGAGATCGCCAGCGGCAGGATGATGGTGTCGAGGTGGAAGTCGGTGCCGGCGAGTGCGTTGAGGCTGTTGACGGTGAAGTTGGCGTATTTGAAGTAGCCGAGCAGGCTGAGGTTAAAGACGGTGCCAGCGATCAGCCAGGCTTTGCCGGCGTGCTGGCGGCCCAGTCGGTGCGCCTGGTCGAGCAGGCTGCCGAGGCCGAAGTTGGCGAGCATCGACACGAGCAGCAACACCAGATAAACCGGCCGCCACCACGCGTAGAAGAACAGCGAGGCCAGCACCAGCCAGACGATCGCCGGCTCATGCCCGCGCCGCGCGACCCAGAAGTAGCCGGCGAGCGTGAGCGGAAGGAAGAGGAAGAGGAATTCGTAGGCGTTGAAGAGCATCGGCGGGTGGGCGTGGCGTGGCGGCCCAGGGCGGATGGCCGATGATGACCGATGCTGGGTGGGTTGTCAGTAGGGGGTGTTCAGACCATCTTGATGATCAGCCGCTTGCCGCAGGCGTGGGCGTATTTGCGCAGGGTGGCGAAAGACGGCGAGTGCTTGTCGGTGCGTAGCGAGGCTTCGAGCCGTGACACGGCGCTCTTGGTCGTGCCCATGCGGGCCGCGACTTCTTCTTGCGTGAGGCCGGCTTGCTTCCGGGCCTCGAGCAGTGCGTTGAGCGCGGCGTATTCCTCTTCCAGCCCATCCCATGCCGCCTTGAATCCCGCGCGCTGCATGGCACGGCCGAGTTCGGCCTTGGTGTCCAGCGGGACCGGGTTGAAGTGCTCAGTTGTCATGTTTGATCTCCTTCAGGCGCTTGCGGGCAGTCTTCAGTTCGCGATCGGGGGTTTCCTGCGTCTTCTTGATGAAGCTGTGCAGGATGACGATCTGTCGGCCCCGCATGGCGCAGTAGAACGCTCTGCCAATTCCCTCTTCGCCTTTGCAGCGCAACTCGAAGAGTCCGTCGCCCATGGCGCGGGAGTGCGGTAGCTGCAGATCGGCGCCATGCCCTTCCATGAGGAAGACAAGGCGCAGGAAATCGGCGTAGATGCCGACTGGCAGGGTTTCTTTGGCATTTCGGGCTGCGCTTCGATGAAGGCGGAAATGCTAAATGGAAAAATGACAAAATAGAATGCCAGGTGGGGCCTTCTTTTCGGTGGGAATCAATCGAGTCTGACCCCCATTGATTTTTGATCAGCTCAAGGCGTACCACGCGCCGCGGCCGCTGCCGTGCTGAGAGTAAATGGGGTCTGACCCCGTTTATTTTCCACAAATGGGGCTGACCTCAACTTCCCACTGATCTTTCAGCAGCCGAGCGCCTCGGGCTTGGGCATGCTCTCGTTCGGTTCCTTGGGGGAACTGGTTTGTGGTTGACTGCGGCCGATGCTGTAGTAGTGCCAGCCGTCGTCGGTGAGGCGGTCCGGGTTGTAGAGGTTGCGGCCGTCGATGATGAGCTTGGCGCGGAGCAGCGCCTGCATCTCCTCGAAATCGGGCGCGCGGAACTGCTGCCACTCGGTGCAGATGGCTAGCGCATCGGCGCCTTCCAGTGCGCTGTACTTGTTGCCGCACAGCGCCAGGTCGAGCCGTTCGCCGTAGATGCGCCGCGTTTCGTCCATTGCTACCGGGTCATACGCTCGCACCTTTGCGCCCGCTTCCCAGAGTGCCTCGATGAGCGTACGGCTAGGGGCCTCGCGCATGTCGTCGGTGTTGGGCTTGAAGGCCAGGCCCCAGACGGCGATGG
>NZ_JBQWSN020000090.1:0-1903 GCF_052598215.2 Thauera sp. ZXT1-4
GTAAGCGCTCACCCAGCGGCGTCGTTGCTAAACAGCGCGCCTTGAGATATCCGAGCGCAACGGCGCTTTCCCGAAGTGCTGCTTCCACAGTCTGGGCGTGAGTTGCGCGACGTCGGCGGCCGGATGCTGGCCGACGCGCTGCAGTACGTCGACAAGATAGTCGTACGGATCGACTTCATGCAGCCGACAGGTCGCAATCAGGCTCTGGACGACGCCGACGTGCTGGGCGCCGAGCTCGGTCCAGCTGAACATCCAGTTTTTCCGACCGATCGGAATCGGCCGTAGCGCCCGTTCGAGGTGGTTGGTATCGATCGGCACATCCGGGTCGGCCAGGAACACTTCCAGTGCCGCTCGTCGCTTGTGCGCGTAGATCAGCGCCTTGGTCAGCGGGCTGCTCGGCAGCAGCCCCTGCGCGTCCAGACGCTCCTGCACCCAGGTGAAGAAGGCCGTAACGATCGGACGGGCGTGATCGAGCCGGTACTCGCGCTTGGCCTCGCCCTTGAGCTTGTCGTCGCGGATCGTCGCTTCGACCCCGTAAAGCGCACCGATGAACTCGAGCGCCTGGGCTGCCAGCTTGGGCTCGGCCGTTTCGGCGTTGATGAATTCGCGCCGGCAGTGCGTCCAGCATTGCGCGTGCGTGAGCCCGGTCTTGCTCGCGTAGGTCTCGTAGGCGCCATAGCCGTCCGAGAGCAGCACACCCCCTTCGGTGGGTTTGAGCCCGAGCACCTTCTCGACGTTGCTGTGCGCGCGGCTGTCGAAGAACGGGAAGCAGATCTCGTGCAGCTCGCCATAGACCGGCCAGAAGTAGCAGGCCTTCATCTTGCCCGGGCTGGCCCGCCCGGCCTTGATCGGGGTCTCGTCCATGGCCTTGACGCGGCTGGCCCGGATCGACGCGAGCTGCGCCTCGTAGATCGGCGTGAGCAGCGCGGCCGCCTGCGCAGCCAGCTGCGTGAGCCAGGCGCGGCTGACCGTGATGCCCGCATCGGCCAGGCGCTGATGCTGGCGGTACAGCGGCAGGTGCCAGGCGAACTTGTCGAGCAGCAGCCCGACCAGGAAACTTACGTCGGCGCGGCTGCCCTCGATCACCCCGGCGGGCGCCGCCGGGCAGTGGATCGTCTGCGTGTCGCGGCGCTTGATGACCGGGCGCACGTACTTGAGGATCACGTAGCTGCCCGGGCGCTGCGCCAGGCGGTGGCTGACCTTCTCGCCGATCACCTCGAACTGCTCGGCGGTGAGGCCCTCGATCTCGGGGTTGGCGAGCGTGATGGTCTCGACCGGGACGCGCGTCTCGTCGAAGAACAGCGCCGATTCGTCCTTGCTCTGGGCGAAGTCGGTGCGCGACGCACGACGGGTGTGTCCCCCCACGGTCTTGCCGGGGACATCGGGCTGTGTGTCGGGGATCGGCAACTCGCCCAGATACATCTGCGTGGTGTCGGGTAACACCATGCGCTTCTCGCTCTTCTGGCCAAAGAGCTGGCGGCGGAACCACTCGAGCTGATGCTTGAGCGCCGCAAACTCGAGCCGCATCGCATCCATGTCGCGCTGCAAGGCGACGTTCGCCTGCGCCAGTCCGACGATCTGCTCGGGCGCCCACTGGGCGGCCTCGGCAAGGGTCGGAACGGGGGTGCAGTGCGGTGCGGGCATGGCGCGTATTTTACCGCAGAACCCAGCATTCATGCGGGTTGCACGGCATTTTTGGGCAGTCGGAAACGGCGCTTGGTGCGGGCCGGCTCGATGCCTTCGAGCAGCAGCTTGAGCCCGGTCCAGTCCATCTGGCGCGTGCGAACCTGCGCCCAGTTCGACACGAAGCGCCCCTGCTCGAGGCGCTTGGCCCACACGCAGAATCCAGTGCGGTCCCAGTACAGCACCTTCATCTGCGTGCCGCGCCGGTTGATGAACACGA
>NZ_JBQWSN020000091.1:0-1778 GCF_052598215.2 Thauera sp. ZXT1-4
TTCTTGATATACGCGTCCTTGCGCAGGTAGAACCACCAGTTGATGACCACGCAGATGGCGTAGAACACCGCGAAGCCATACATCGCGTTCTCGGGCGAGCCGGCCTTGATCTGGCCGCCGATCACCACCGGCGCGATGAACGCACCGTAGGCTGCCACCGCCGAGGTCCAGCCCAGCACCGGGCCACGCTCATCCTTGTCGAACACGAAGCCCACGGTACGGAAGGTCGAGCCGTTGCCGATGCCCGAGGCCGCGAACAGCACCACGAACAGCGCCATGAACACGAAGAAGTACTGCTCGGGCGTGGCCGACTGGTAGGCCAGCAGCATCACGTAGCCGGTCGCCGCCGAGGCGATCACCAGCACGATCGAGATCCACTGGGTCACGATCGAGCCGCCCAGCTTGTCCGAGATCCACCCGCCCACCGGGCGGATCAGCGCACCCACGAAGGGACCGATCCATGCGTACATCAGCGCCGAGGGGGCGTTCGGGTTCTTGGCGTGCACCCACGCCTGCGTGGCCGGGTCGAGCGTGTGCGTGTTTCCGAAGATCACCGTGATCGACAGCGGCAGCGCCATCGAGAAGCCGATGAACGAGCCGAAGGTCACCACGTACAGCGCCGTCATCGACCAGGTGTGCTTGTTGCGGAAGATCGCGAACTGCTTGTTCAGGTTCGACTTCATCTCGCCCGTGGCAGCGAACTTCATGCCGTACAGCGTGCCCACGATCACAAGCGGCAGCACGATCCACATGCCGTTGCCCGAGAGCAGCCCCGAGCCGGTCGGCGCCGGCAGGTACAGGTACAGACCGATCGCCGACACCACCAGCGCAATGCCGTAGAACAGGATGATCTTGCCCAGCGCCGCGCCGGTCGAACCGATGTTGGGCGACACGGTGAGCAGGTTGTTCATGCCGAACCAGCCGATCACCGCCAGCGGCACCAGCAGCAGCAGCCACACGAAACCGGCGTTCTGCACGTAGGTCGGCGTGCCCGCGGTGATCTTGCCGATCAGCGAGGCCGAGTCCTTGACCAGCGGGATCGGGTCGCCCGCGAGCGCGCCGAACAGCCCCACCGTCATCACCAGCGGGATCAGCACCTGCATCGTGGTCACGCCGAAGTTGCCCAGGCCCGCGTTCAGGCCCAGCGCCGTGCCCTGCTGGCTGCGCGGGAAGAAGGTCGAGATGTTCGACATCGAGCACGCAAAGTTGCCTCCGCCAATGCCTGACAGCAGCGCCAGCAGCTGGAACACCCACAGCGGCGTCTCCAGGCTCTGCAGCGCGAAACCCGTGCCCGCGGCCGGGATCATCAGCAGCGCCGTGGTCAGCCACACCGTATTGCGCCCGCCGCAGATGCGGATGAAGAACGAGGCAGGGATGCGCAGCGTCGCCCCCGACAGACCGGCGATGGCGGCAATCGTGAACAGCTCCTCCGGCTTGAACGGGTAGCCCGCGTTGGACATCTGCACCGTCACCAGCCCCCACATCAGCCACACGGCAAAGCCGCACAGCAGGCTCGGGATCGAGATCCACAGGTTGCGGTTGGCGATGCGCGAGCCCTTCTCCTTCCAGAAGGCCTCATCCTCCGGGCGCCAGTCGACGATGTCGGCGCTACTCGTGGTCTTCGGCCCCTGCACAGCGGCCTTGTCAATTGCCTGCATGAATGCTGCTCCTTCTTGTCATTGTGTAATCACATCAACTCTGGTTCGGACGCTGGACGCCTGCGCGCTCCTCGAGCACATCGGTGCGGCGCACCTCGGTCCAGTACATCCAGATCAGCG
>NZ_JBQWSN020000092.1:0-1731 GCF_052598215.2 Thauera sp. ZXT1-4
GATTGCGCCGATGCGAGCAACGCCCCCACATGCTCGAAAACTTGCGCGTGCGCGACCAGGTCAGGGTGGGCATTGATGAGCCAGAGCAGCCGGCGCAGCGCCATCGGATCGAACCCGGCATCGGTACAGGCCGCGATCAGACTCTGGTGCGCTGGGGCCTGGACGGGGGCGCTGAACTTCACAGAGCGGGTTCGCTGTCGGGTTCATCGAACCCCTGTCGCTTCTGTCGCGGCAGGACTGCATCCAGGCTGTAGCCCGTGGCGATGGCAAAGCGCTTGGCGCTGGCAGGGCCGTATGTCTTCGTCTTGGGATCGGTTTCCGCGATCGCAATGAAGCCAGCGTCGGCGATTGCCTGATGCAGGCAATAGAGCTGGTGTGGAAGATGGGGGCGCGTGCGGGCCAGGGCGTGATGGATGATCAGGTCAGCCGCCAGGATCTGGAGCTTTTGCGCCTTGCGCAGACGGCCGCTTTTGATCCGGAGCACCACCACGGCATCCTCCGGGCCGTACAGCTGCTGCGCGAGCCAGTACGCACGACCTGCGCCCAGGACATCGTAGCCCTCCTTGCGCCGGATCACGGTCATCGGGTTCATCGCGTAAGCGAGTTCCAGGAGGGCTCGATCGTGATGGCGAACCGCAAAACCGAAGTCCGGAACCACCCAGTGCTGCTCCATGAACGCTGCAAGGTCTGCGTCCAGCCCGAGTATCTCGGCGAAAGGGAGGGTGATGTGCTCCATCGCCGGCAGTGCAGGGGAGGTCGCGCTTGATTGGGTCATATCCGTGAGGCGCCGAGCTGGGACGGTCAGTATGCGGTGTGAGGGGGCTGGCGCCCTCTCGACTACGTTGTCGTGGCCTTGCGCGGCCGCCCTCCAAGCCGTCCGTTGGCGCGCGCCGCGGCCGCCTTGGCTTCCGAGGTCTGGCGTCCCCCGGCTCGCCCTGCTTCTGCGCTCATCCAGCGGCGGGAGCCGAGCATGCCTTCAAGCAGGGCAGGCAGGTAGAGATCGGCATCGAGCTGCGGGAAGTGCAGGCCGAGCCCTGAGGGGCTGATCTCAATTTCGCTCAGCGCTTGCGGTGCAGCCTGGCCGAGGCCCTCGGCCAAGCGAGGCTCGAACGACACCTCCAGCCCGGAGCTCAGCACGATCACGACGCGGCCACGAAGCGCATCAAAATGCGCCTCGGTCGCCACGGGGCCTTTTGCGCGGCGGTCTTGTCCGCGGCGGTTGGCCCGCTCGAATTCGGTCTCAGAAATCGTCATGAAGGTGCTCCCATTCATCACACAGCTTGCCCAACGCCTTCGTCAGGGCGGCGCTGAATTCGCTCAGGTCCTTTCGGGTGAAGCCGAAGTTCTCACGCAGCTCGGGCGGCCCGTCGGGACAACGAAGCTTGAAAACTGCCTCGCATCCACCCCCGATCACATGGACGTGGGCGGGGCGGTGATCGTTCGGATAGATCACAACCCGGGCGCTGGCGAGTCGCAGGATAGTAGGCATTATAGCAATTAACCCAAGCTACTTAGGTTTAATCCCTCGCGTGAGGGTAGGGGTCGTCTAGGTAGGACCATGTTACGTTTACATCTTAACCATATTTTTTGTATATACTAGGGTTAGATCGTGGCCGGATGGTTTGTCAAATTTCGCCTGATGCCTGACGAAAGCCTTGTAGATACTGAATAAAGCCGATTGTGGCCAAGGAAGACCTGGAGGCGCCGGTAGACTGGGCTAGACTCCGAAGG
>NZ_JBQWSN020000093.1:0-1718 GCF_052598215.2 Thauera sp. ZXT1-4
TTCGACAGGAGCAAGCCATGGATACCCCGACTCGTCCCGTCAGCCCCTTGCGCCAGCGCATGCTCGACGACATGCGGATGCGCAAGCTCACCCCCAAGACGCAGAGTGCGTACATCCGCGCGGTGTGCCGGTTCACGCGCTATCTGGGGCGCGCGCCCGATACCGCCACGGTGGAGGACCTGCGCAACTACCAGTTGCACCTGGTCGATACCGGCACCTCGCCAATGTCGCTCAACGCCGCGATCAGCGGGCTGAAGTTCTTCTTCGACATCACGCTCCAACGCGGCGAGCTGATGGCGCGAATGCAGCCGGTCCGGCTGCCACAGCGCCTGCCGGTGGTGCTCAGCCGCGAGGAGATCGCGCGCCTGATCGCCGCCTGCAACAATCTCAAGCACCAGACGGCGCTGTCGCTCGCCTACGCGACCGGACTGCGAGCGAGCGAAGTGGTCTCGCTCAAGGTCAGCGACGTCGACAGCGGGCGCATGACCCTGCGGGTCGAGCAAGGCAAAGGCCGCAAGGATCGCTACGCGATGCTCTCGCCCTTGCTGCTGGAGCGGTTGCGCGTGTGGTGGCGGGTCGCCCGGGCGCAGGGCAAGATGCTCGATGGCGGCTGGTTGTTCCCGGGCCTCAACCCGATCGAGTCACTGAGCCCGCGTCAGCTCAATCGCGCTGTTCAGGCCGCCGCCCTGGCGGCCGGCATCGACAAGCGGGTGTCGATGCACACGCTTCGCCACTGCTTCGCGACCCACCTGCTCGAGCAGAAGGTCGACATCCGCATCATCCAGGCGCTGCTCGGCCACAAGAAACTCGACACCACGGTGATCTACACCCAGGTCGCCACCGACCTGCTGCGCGAAGTCGTCAGTCCGCTGGAGACCTTGCAGTCGGCGTAGGCGCATCGTGGCTCGCCCCGCACTGGAGGTCGCGGACATCTTCCGCGCCTTCGGGCCGGCGTGGCGCCTCGCCCAGCACGGTCACCTGAGCCTTGGGCAGTTGAAGGTCATGTCGGCCATCGAACAGTGCCGCACTGCGGCGCTGGGCGGGCACGTGCTGCGCTGTGAGGCCTGCGAGCAGATCGACATCAGCTACAACTCGTGCCGCAACCGGCACTGCCCGAAGTGTCAGGCGCGGGCCGCCCAGCGTTGGCTCGAGGCCCGGCAGGCGGATCTGCTGCCGGTCGAGTATTACCACGTGGTCTTCACGCTGCCGGCGCCGATCAGCGCGTTCGCCTACACCAACAAGGCGCTCGTCTATCGGCTGCTATTCGAGGTCGCCGCCGAGACGCTGCTCACCATCGCTGCCGATCCGAAGCACCTTGGCGCGACGATCGGCGCCACGCTCGTGCTGCACACGTGGGGCTCGGCGATGACGCACCACCCGCACGTGCACGGCATCGTCCCCGGCGGCGGCCTGTCGGCCGACGGGCAACGCTGGATTGCCTGCCGGCATGGCTTCTTCTTGCCGGTCCGCGTGCTCTCGCGGCTGTTCCGGCGGCGTTTCCTGGAAGAGCTGGCGAAGGCGCATCACGCCGGCGTGCTGCGCTTCTTCGGCGAGTTCGCCCCGCTGGCACAAATGGCCGCGTTCCTGCGCTGGCTCGCGCCACTGCGCACGAGCGAATGGGTCGTCTATGCCAAGCGGCCCTTCGCCGGCCCCGAGGCGGTGCTCGCCTACCTGTCGCGCTACACCCATCGGGTGGCGATCTCGAACCGTCGCCTGGT
>NZ_JBQWSN020000094.1:0-1694 GCF_052598215.2 Thauera sp. ZXT1-4
CCTGAATCCGTGTTCGCTTAGCCGGAAATCCAGCCTAACGCATTGATGTAATTGTATAATTACGCATCCGAGCCTTTCACCCAACCGACCATGCCGCGCTTCGAAGTCAAGCAATCCGCCAAGCTCAATCTGACGTCCTACTCGGGCCTGGCGTTGATCGGGCAGTGCTGCCAGGCGGCACAGGTCGAGGCGGTGATCGACCCGAGGCTGCCGGTGTCGCAGGGTATGCGGAGCTCGGACCTGGTCAAGTCGGTGGTGGGGCTGCTGAGCCTGGGCAAAAGCGACTTCGAGGCGATCGAGCCGTTTCGCGGCGACCGCTTCTTCAAGGAAGCGCTCGGGCTCGCCAAGGTGCCCGGCAGCGTGTGGATGCGCCAACGGCTCGATGCCCGCGCGGCCGAGCTGCGCGAGCTGACCGACGAGCTGAGCCTGCGCCTGCTCGAGCGCACCGAGGCGCCGATCACGGCGCACAAGGGCTACGTCTGCGCCGATCTGGACACCTTCGTGATGGACAACTCCGACACCAAGAAGGAGGCGGTCAGCCGCACTTACCAGGGCGTCGATGGCTACACGCCGATCGCGCTGTACCTGGGCAACGAGGGCTGGAACCTCGGCCTGGAGCTGCGCGCGGGGTCGCACCACTCGGCGCTGGAGACCGAGTATTTCTTCGAGCGCGCGTTCCCGCGCCTGCGCCGGGTGTGTGCGGCCGATGCGAAGCTGCTGTGGCGGGCCGACAGCGGCTTCGACAGCGCCCGGCTGCTGTTCGCGCTGGCCGACGAGCGCGATCGCTGGGCAGCGCTGGGGCGTTCGTTCGACTACCTCACCAAGTGGAATCCGCGCCGTCAGGACAAGACCGCCTGGGTGGACCGGGCCGAGGCCGCCGGCGTCTTCGAGGAAGTGCGCGCGGGCAAGCGGGTGGGGCTGCTGGACCTGAAGATCGACCGTGCCTGGAAGAAGGCCAAGCGCACGCTGCGTCTGGTGGTGCGGGTGACCGAGCGCACGATCGACAAGAAGGGCCAGCACCTGCTGACCCCCGAGATCGAGATCGAAGGCTGGTGGACCAGCCTCGAAGTGGCGATGGCCGACGTGATCGAGCTCTACAAGCACCACGGCACGCACGAGCAGTTCCACTCCGAGATCAAGACCGACCTGGACCTCGAGCGCCTGCCCTCGGGCAAGTTCGACACCAACGACGCGGTCGTGCATCTGGCCGCGTTCGCCTACAACTGCCTGCGCCTGATCGGCCAACTCGGGCTGACCGGCGAGCTCTCGCCGATCCGTCACCCGGCCAAGCGCCGACGCATCAAGACAGTGCTGCAGGAGGTGATGTACCGTGCGGCGAAGTTCGTCGAACACGCCCGCCGCCTGGTGCTGGACTTCGGACGCGGCGTCGCCGCGCATGTGAAGGTGTTCACCACGGTGCAGGCGCGACTGTGCGCGGTGGCTTCGCCGTGATGCAAATCCGGCGGCCGAATTCTCCGAATCGAGGCCATTTCGCTGCGGCGAAAGGGCGACGGCCGCGTGGGAGCAGGAAAATGACGTAGCGCACCCCCCGTAAGCCCGGCTCGCCGGGCCTCCGGGCCGTGAAAGGACGGTGCTCGGGGCTGCGGTGAGCTGAGATTGGGAGTCAGGCAGCAGAAAAATCATGCGCTGGGGCTCGCGGAGCGGGTACGCGCTGAAGACAACACGGATTCAGG
>NZ_JBQWSN020000095.1:0-1660 GCF_052598215.2 Thauera sp. ZXT1-4
TGAAACCGGACAGATCACGTGCTACAAGTCCGGACAGTTTATGTGCTCCCTACAACTGCAGCGGCACCCACTTGACCGCGGCGCCCACTGCACGGATCTTTGCATCGGGATCGGCATCACGGTCCTTCGCGCGCCCGAAACCCACTTCTACCTCTACATTGTCGATCGGACCGAAACCAGCCGCCCCCTCGTAACCGCGCACTGCATCGTCGCGGCTCCAGCCGAACTCCAGCTTCGCGCCCCCCCGCTCGAGGGTGCCAGCATCATCGACTGCCATCGGCCGCTCGGCGAATGCTGGCGCGGAACAAAGAGCGAACACCGTGGACAGCACGATCGGGCGCAGCCCGGACTTACGAAACGACATGATCATTCCTTCTTGAAGGACAGGGGCGGGCACGAACGGACCGCCCCACAGGGGCGGCCCGTAACTAGAAATCTCGTATCCCCTCCGGGACCTGCGGAGGGGCGTGCTGCAGTGCAGTAGTGCAGTCACTGCAAAAATGGTAACAGCACTGCGAATCATTCCTTTTTGATCGTCGTCAACACTTGGTCATATGTGCGTGATTCAGGACTTGCGCCGCGGGCAACCCTTGCACGGCTTGTCCTTCTTGCAGCACTTCTTGCTCATGCCCCACCTCCGGAGAAAAAACGAAACGCTCGCCATATCGGCGCCGGCATTCAATGCAGCGCCCCGCTCGGCGGGCCTTCTTCAACGAATTCGCCGAGCAGGGCATATGCCTGCCAGTCGGCGATCAACCGGTCTGCGCAGGCGCGCAAGGACTCCGGTACCCGTGGATCCGCAGCAATGACCTGGAAGTGGCAGGCGATCGTGTGCGCCAAGGCCGGCGAACGACGCGCCGGAAACCGCGACAGCAACTGCAGGACGGCCGCCAGCGCGAGATCCGGATAGGTGTCGTAGCAAGGCACGTCTGCGGCGGACGGCGCACCCGCCCCCGGTGCTGATGAGGGGCCCATGCTCACAACCGCACCGCGTAGTATTCGACGATCTGCTGAACGTCCACCGGGAAGGGCACCTCATCTGGCGAGGGCGTACGGGTCATCGTCGCCGCAAATGCAGGCTCTTCGAAAGTGAGCCATTCAGGGCGGGCCAGCGCCGGCTCAACGAGCGACTCCGCGACCACCGGAATCTGCCGGGCGCGCTCGGTGAGTTGAATGCGGTCGCCCGGACGTACACGAATCGACGGGATATTCACTGGACGGCCATTGAGCAGCACGTGCCGGTGGCGCACGAGTTGGCGCGCAGCCACCGTCGTCGGCGCAAAGCCGGCACGGAACACGAAGTTGTCGAGGCGACGCTCGAGCAACTCCAGCAACTTGTCACCCGTTGGTCCGCGGTCACGCTTGGCCTCCCTGAACAGGCGCCGAATCTGGCCTTCGGTCAAACCGTAATTGAAGCGTAGTTTCTGCTTCTCGATCAGTTGCACACCGAACCCGGACTTTCGCTTCGGACGCTGACCGTGCTGCCCAGGCGGATAATTGCGCTCACCGAGCGGCTTGCGCGACAGCCCTGGCAACTCCGTGCCGAGGGCACGCATCACTTTCAGGCGGGGACCGGTATAACGGGACACTTGACTCTCCTTCGGAGTAACCGTCCGAGCAACCCCGTAGTTCCCGGTCAGTGCTGAATCATCGATCGTTG
>NZ_JBQWSN020000096.1:0-1553 GCF_052598215.2 Thauera sp. ZXT1-4
AAGATGTTTTCGGACAGGCGTCCGGTTTGGCCGCCTAATGATCGTTTGACGGACATTGACGGTAAGGCATTTTTGCATTACTATGTGAAGCATCAACCTTGATTGCGAGGGCAAACCACCATGACCACATTGACCGTTACCGCACGGGGACAAGTGACGTTTCGGAAGGACGTACTGCAACACCTCGGCATCAGGCCAGGCGACAAGATCGAGCTGGACTTGTTGCCAGACGGTCGGGGCGTGCTCAAGGCGGCACGGCCCGCAGGGACGATAGCCAGCTTTGTCGGCCTGCTCGCGGGCAAGACGCAGAAGGTTGCCACCATCGAAGAAATCAACGAGGCGGCGGCGCAAGGCTGGGCAGGTAAGCAATGAAGGTCGCAGTCGATACCAACGTCCTTGTGCGTGCGGTTGTGCGTGACGATCCCGCACAAGCGGACGTTGCCGCCGCAGTCTTGACCGACGCCGAGTTGATCGCGGTCGCGCTGCCGTGCCTATGCGAATTTGTTTGGGTGCTGCTGCGTGTCTACGGCTTCCAGCAAGCCGACGCGGCCAGCGCGATCCGGGCACTACTGGCCGCCGCGAATGTGGAAGTGAACCGGCCTGCCGTGGAGGCTGGCTTGCTGGTGCTCGACGCGGGCGGAGACTTTGCCGATGGCGTCATTGCCTACGAAGGCAACTGGCTTGGCGGGGAAACCTTCGTTTCCTTCGATAAGAAGGCGGTGGCACTTCTCACGGCGCAAGGGCAATCAACGCGCCTTTTGTGACGGACATGAGCATGAACGAATTCCGCCGACTGGCCGCGAAGATCGACCAACACATGCAGCAGCTTGCCGCCCAGGGTGTCAGCGAGGCCCATGCCATCATCAATCGCATGATGGGGTACGGGCCTGACCTGCACAGGATTTGGGTCGGCACATCCGATCAGCAGCTCATGGCGCTGTCCCGCGAGTTCCCAGGGTTCTACCGCTACGCCCGCATCATGGAAGAGGCATCCGAAGCCGAGCGCCGCAAGGCTTCGCGGCCCTATGACGGCATGGCCGAGTTCTCCGAACAGCACAAGCAAATGGGCGCGCAACTGCTGACCACGGCGGCCACGCTTGAGCGTGGCTACCAGGCGTTTCGTGCGAGCGGCAGTCTCCAAGACTTCCGGCCTCAGCTCGACGAGCTGGGCCGCCTGCATCGGCAATGGCTGTCCGACCTGGAAGCCTTCAAAGACTCGCTGCGCACGCAGGGCGCAGAACCCAAGGTGCTGGAATACGTGAACGAGGCTTTCGGCCGCCTGGCCGAGCGCATCAAGCAGCTTGCCGGTTGATCGCCGGAATTTTCGGCGGTTCCGGCTTTGTCGCGCCGTGCACAAGAGTTCTGAGCAATTCCGATCTCTCGCGGCGCTTCGTGCATAGAACTTCTGACCGTTCCCGGTCAGAAGTTCTATGCACACACGGCGGCCAGCCCAGTGAACTGGTGCAGTCGCCTTCTGAAAACGACAGGTGCAGAGGACCGTTGAAGGCCTGTCGAAAAACAAATGTTTTCCGACAGGCCTTGGCCTAGCGCAC
>NZ_JBQWSN020000097.1:0-1490 GCF_052598215.2 Thauera sp. ZXT1-4
GGTTCATTTCGTCCAACAAAAAAGTAACAAAAAGCCCGCCGGGCAGTACCACGGCGGGCTTTGGGGTGAGGCTAGGTCAGGTGGGGAGTTGGGGTCTGTCCGCTATTTCGCCACTCCGTACTTTAGGCGCCAGTGCAACCCTTAGGTGCATACTTTGCCGGTGCAGTGGTTGCGCATGACCACACGCCAGCAGCAGTACGAGACAAAGTAAGAGTTTTTGTGGATACCTCAGGATTGCCAGCCATGGTGCATGCAATTGATGCCTCGCCATTAGTTGCCACTGAGACAGTAACTGTGGGGCACCGCGTTGAAGTAGCAAGGCCCACATCTGCAGCTGTTGTCAGAGCAGCAGAAAGCCCCTCGTTGATCTTAGCCTCCGCCTGAGTTTTACCTGGGGTCATCTCGGCAAGAGCTGCTGTCACTTGAGACTTTGCCGTGTAATCCTGATACGCCGGCAACGCCACCGCAGCCAAAATGCCAATAATCGCCACCACGATCATCAGTTCGATCAGGGTGAAACCTTGTTGTACCTTTTTCATGACAATCCCCTTTGAGGACGAGAGAAACGAAAACATCTAACGCGGGTCCGTTGTGAGTCACCTGCGCCTTCCGCTGCTCTAGACGCAACACCCGTGCCAGGCCTCTTTTTTGTCATTTTTGTAGCTTCTGTTTTTTAGCGCCGCACGGACCGCACAACACCACCCCTTTGGCACACCCCCCCCCTGTGCCACGACCCTCTGTGTCACACCCCCCCCCTGTGCCACGACCCTCTGTGTCACACCCCCCCCTGTGCCACGCCGGGATGTGTCACACCCCTACCCGACCCCGAACCAACCCCGACTGTCGCCCGTCCCACACCAGGGCTACACTAAGCGGCTCCGCATCCCACGCGTCGCACGATGGCCACAATTACCCTGAGCACTGCAGCCTCGCTGACGGGACTGAGCAAACGCACCTTGTGGCGCCGTGTGACCGACGGCCAGCTCCACCTGCAAGGCGACGCCAGCCTGGGCGACCACGCGCGTGTGCTGCTCGAGGAAATCCTGCCACTCTCGCGCCTTGAGCTCGAGCCGGAGGACTTCGCGCTGCTCCTGGACGCCGACACCGGCCAAGCCGAAGCGCAGTGCGACCTGGCGTTGGAATTTCTCATGCAAGCGATGCCGGCCGAGGCGGTGCAGTGGTTCAAATCGTCCGCCCGCCAGCACTATCCCGAAGCGCTGCATCAACTGGGCCGCTGCCACATTGCCGGGACCGGGGTTGCGCCCGACGAAGCGCACGGCATCGCGCTGATTACCCAGGCCGCGTCCCTGGGCCACAGCACGGCCAAGCATCTGGCGCATTACCTGATGGACCCGGCACGCCCACGGCTGCCGCCCGCCGAGCTCGAGGCGAAGCTCGACGCGATCGAGCAGAAAGTCGTGCTGTCGGTGCTCGCCGAGACGGCGGATCCGGCGTAGTCCGGCGGTCGGACGAGACATTGGACAGTCCGC
>NZ_JBQWSN020000098.1:0-1422 GCF_052598215.2 Thauera sp. ZXT1-4
CTTCCACCGGCCAGGATAATTGACGTCGACCGGCCAAAGTAATTGACGCCGGGCAGATGAGAGCCCTTCGGTTCGGATGCAAGGGCGGCCGACCATTGCCGGTGGGAGTCCATCTTGTCTGGAGGGGCAGCGGGAATGCGCGTTCTCCCCGGTGACAATCTGGTCCTCACAGTGGAATCCCGTAGGTTCGGATGCGAGGGAAGCGGCACCCGGTTCGTCGGCCCTGCCCATTCGTCCTGATCGGATGCAGCGCGGAGACTGCCCATCCAGGCCGGAGGCACCAACGAGGATGCTCACGCGCCCACGACAACGCCTTCGCCGGCGGGGCGGTCTGCCTCGAGCTCGGAAGCCCCTGCCTTTTCTGCCAGACCGGTCTGCGTCTGAGCGGGCACTGCGGTGCGGGGTGGCGGTGGACGGCGGGTACGCGGTGGTGGGGTGGTGGAGCCGGATCGGTGGCGGTGCCGCGGTCTGGAGCCGGCCGGTGGGGTGCGGGAAGGGCCGGAGGACGGCTCAGGTTGGGCTGCCCAGGCTGAGTCCATCCCTTTGCCTCGGACGATGGGTGGGTGTCTGCCTGCGCCTGCATCCAGGTCGGTGGCCGCAGGGGGAAGGGCGGTCTGCCGTTTGGTGCGGAGGGCGGTGGCGAGTCCTTCCTTTGGGTCGGATGAAGCGGGTGATCCTCCAGGTCTGGGCAGGCCGGGTGATGCCGATGTGGATCAGGGCGACACGCCGGCAAGCCCTGGGGTGTCAGGCTGCAGGGGGATGGCGTCCGGCCTTGTGGCTGGGGGGCGTTCGGATGAGGGCCGGATGGGGCGGCGGCAGTCCATCACGGGCAGGCCTTTGTGCTGGAGGCAGGACGAAGCAGCCGCTGTGTGTCAGGTGGCCATCCGGGACCGGGCATCAGGCTGGCGGCTGCGGGCAATCAACCTTCGTCTTGGAGGCCGCATGGAGGGGCGGTGTGCAGCCCTCGGTTCGGATGTGAGGCAGGAAGGCTTCCAGAGGGCGGGAGGAGGCGCAGCAGCGGGCAAACAGGCCTTGGTCTTGGTCGGCAGGCTCAGCGGACAACGCAGACGGGCTGCAGGCCTGCGGGGAGCGGCCCAGGCGCAGGCGGTGAGGCGGGCGGGAACGCACCCGGGCCGCAGGCGCCAACGAGGGAGCGGTGTGCAGCCTCGAGCTCGGAAGCCAGGCGATGGGGGAGGCACAGCAGCGTGGTCGGCCGCAACCCCTTTCCGCTTTTCTGCCCAACACGACGGAGGTTGAGTCGGGCCACTGCGCTCGGTGGGGAACATGCGGTGGAGCTGAGCGAGCTGAGTGGCATGAACGATCGGCGGTCGGGCGATGCCACGGAGTTCGGAAACGGGCAGGGGGAGGCCGGGTTCTGCCCTTCTGTCCAAACGGATGCGCCTGCCGCAAACCAAAAAGCGG
>NZ_JBQWSN020000099.1:0-1420 GCF_052598215.2 Thauera sp. ZXT1-4
GCGGCATCCTGCATTACGTGCTGCGCCAGCTCGCCGCGAAGAAGGCCGCCTAAGCTGCTGCGGATCGGGCGGTCGCGCCATGTCACGCCATAGGGCACTTCTCGAAACCTCCCTCCCCCTTGCAGCCCGTGAGCCGGCATGATGGCGCCCATGAGCACATCGCGCATCAAGCCCTCGTCCTTCTGGCGCTCTCAGCCCGGCGCTGACCTGTTCGTGCAAGACCAACGCCAAGCCAAGCTCGGCGGCTTCATCGCCAACCTGGCAGCAATGGACGAACTGATCGACTTCGCGGCCATTGCCGCCCGGGTCGACACCGCCTGCCCTCGCGCTGACCGTAGCAAAGGCGGGCGCCCGCCGTACCCCACCGAGGTGATGGTGCGGCTGCTGTTCATCCAGTCGCTGTACAACCTCAGCGACGAGGACTGCGAGTACCAGGTGCTGGACCGCATGAGCTTGCCGCACTTCTGCCGCCTGGACGGAGCACTGCACATCCCCGATGCGCGCACGCTGTGGAGTTTCAAGCAGCGCTTGGCCCAAGGCGGTCTGGGCGGCCGCGCTATCTTCGAGGCGGTGAGCCTGCAGTTGCAGCAGCACGGCTACATCCCGCGCGGCGGGCAGATCGTGGATGCCAGCATCGTGCAGGCACCGCTCACCCAGGCGAACAAGGACGAGCGCGAAGCGCTCAACGAAGGCCGCAGGCCCGAGGGCTGGAATGCCAAGCGGCTGCAGCACACCGACCGCGACGCGCGCTGGACCAAGAAGCACGGCAAGAGCTTCTACGGCTACAAGGTGCACGCCAACGCGGACGCGCGCTACAAGCTGATCCGCCGGGCGAAGGTCACGCCGGCCAACGCCGACGACGGCCAGACGCTCAAGGAGGTGCTGGACCGCGCCAACACCGGCGCGCGGCTGCTGGCCGACCGAGGCTACGACGCGCAGACCAACCGCCAGTTGCTGCAGGCCCACGGGCTGCGCGACGGCATCGCGCGGCGTGCCAAGCCCGGGCAGGAGCGGCGCGTGCGACTGGACGCGCGCAACAAGGCGATCAACCGCGTCCGCGCCAGAGGCGAACATGTGTTCGCCGGCCTCGAGCAGTTGGGCGGCAAGTGCGTGCGGGCGATGACGCTGGCGAGAAACGAACTGGCGATCCTGCTGAAGTGCGCGGCGTACAACGCCAAGCGGCTGGTCTGGCTGGTGCGCCATGACCCGTGCGGGTGTGCGCGATGAAGGGAGAGGTGCGCCCGCAGAGCCTGCAAACGCCGTTTTGCAGGGCCTCGGGCGCCCGCCAAGGCTGCGATGACGGGGCCTGAGCGGCACCGAGAACCCCGAACTGAACGACGCGAGCGCCCTCATGCCGGTTCAGCCTTCGGAAATGGGGTTATGCGAAGTGCCCCGCTGGCCGGCCTGTGCACATGTCCAC
>NZ_JBQWSN020000100.1:0-1394 GCF_052598215.2 Thauera sp. ZXT1-4
GATCGGTGGTACAACCGCCCGAACCTGACGCCGACCTCGCGCCCGATGAACACCCAGATCGAAGCTCTCTTCACTACCGCACTTGGCCTGCAGCCGCCCTGGCACGTCGCCAAGGTCGAGCTCAACACAGCCAAGCGGCGGATCGACTTCGAGGTCGAGCACACCGGCGGTCGTGCTACGTGTCCGGCGTGTGGGGTCGAGCATCAGCTGATCCACGACCGCGTACGGCGCAGCTGGCGTCACCTGGATTTCTTTCAGTTCGAAGCGTGGCTGCATGCCGAGATCCCGCGCGTGCAGTGCAACGGCTGCGGCAAGACCACGCAGTTGCCGGTGCCGTGGGCGCGTGAGGGGAGCGGCTTTACCCTGCTGTTCGAGGCGCTGAGCCTGTCGCTGTGCCGAGAGATGCCGGTGCGCCAGGCCGCCAACCAGTTGCGGGTCGCTCCGAAGCGCCTGTGGCGCCGCGTACGCCATTACGTCGAGGTGGCCCGTGCCAAGGATGACATGTCGGGCGTCCGTTACGTTGGCATCGACGAGACCAGCGTCAAGCGCGGGCACGCGTACATCACCGTCGTGCATGACCTTGAAGCCAAGCGTTTGCTGTTTGCCACCCCGGGGCGCGATCACGCTACGTTGCAGGCCTTTGCCCAGGACATGCGTGCGCACGGCGGCGATCCGCTGGCCATCGAGCATGCCTGCATCGACATGAGCGCGGCCTACGCCAAGGGGATCGGCCAGTCGCTGCCCAATGCCCAGATCAGCTACGACCGCTTTCATGTCGTGGCGCTGGCCAACGCGGCGATGGACGAGGTGCGTCGCGAAGAGATGCGTAGCTCGGCGGCAGTGGTGCGCGAAGCGGTCGGCGCACAGAGCAAGAAGACGCTGCGTCAGCTGCTGTGGGGGATGCGCAAGAACCCGGTGAGCTGGACCCGTGCCCAGTTCGAGGCGATGCACTGGCTGCAGCGCTCGAATCTGAAGAGCGCGCGTGCCTGGCGCCTGAAGCAGGCGCTGCGGCTGGTCTATCGCGATGCAGCCGCGAGCAACAGCGAGGAGATCGCGCAAGGTGCCATGAGCAAATGGCTGAGCTGGGCGCGCCGCAGCCGCCTGGAGCCCTTCAAGCGACTGGCGCTCACCCTGAAGGAGCACCTCGGTGGCGTCGTGCGCGGCATGCTCGACGGACGCAGCAACGCCTACGTCGAAGCGATGAATGGCCTGCTCCAACAGACGAAGACCGCCGCCCGAGGCTTCCGCAACATCGAGAACTTCATCGCCATGGCCTACCTGCGCATGTCCAAGCTCAAGCATCTACCGCAGAACCCCCTGGTGCCGGCCATCCCCCGCGACTACGGGCGCTACCGTCATGTTTGTTGAGAAGTCAATTTCCACTGGAAACGGCA
>NZ_JBQWSN020000101.1:0-1378 GCF_052598215.2 Thauera sp. ZXT1-4
TAGGGAGCACATAAACTGTCCGGACTTGTAGCACGTGATCTGTCCGGTTTCATTGTTCACCCAGGAGGTGGCGATGAGACGGACGGAATTGCTACAGGAGATCCGAGCGATGCGGTTCGAAGAGGCGTATTCAGGCTGGCAGGAGGGACGGCTGCGGCAGGAGGAAGCGGCACGGTTGCTTGGGGTGTGCGAACGAACGTTTCGGCGCTACATCGACCGATATGAGGAGTCGGGGCTGGAGGGTTTGATCGACCGCCGCCTAGCCCAGGTGTCGCACCGGCGCGCGCCGGTCGATGAGGTGATGGCGCTGTGCGAACAGTACAAGCGCCGGCACATGGGCTGGAGCGCGAAGCACTTCTACGCCTGGTACCGGCGTGACGGCGGCGATCGCAGCTATAGCTGGGTCAAGAGCCGGCTCCAGGACGGAGGGCTGATCAAGAAGGCACCGGGCCGGGGCAAGCACAGGAAGAAGCGCGAGCGCTCGCCCTGGCCGGGGATGATGCTGCATCAGGACGGCAGCACGCACGCGTGGGTGCCGGGCCGTCAGTGGGATCTGATCGTGACCATGGACGACGCGACCAACGAGCACTACTCGATGTTCTTCGTCGACGAGGAAGGGACCGCATCGAGTCTTCGCGGGGTACGCGAGGTCATTGAAGCGCGGGGACTGTTCTCGAGCCTCTACACCGATCGCGGCAGTCACTACTGGCACACGCCCGAGGCCGGCGGCAAGGTCGATCGGCGCCATCCCACCCAGTTTGGTCGGGCGATGCAGCAGCTCGGGATCGAGATGATTGCGGCGTACTCGCCCGAAGCACGCGGACGCAGCGAGCGCATGTTCAGCACCCATCAGGCGCGCCTGCCGCGCGAGTTGGCGTTGATGGGCATCACCGACATGGACGCAGCCAACCGCTACCTTCGTGAGCATTACATGCCGGCGTTCAACACCGAGTTCATGCAGCCGGCGATGGAGGACGGTTCGGGCTTCGTACCCTACGTCGGACGCGATCTCGATGATGTGCTGTGCGAGCAGTTCGAGCGCACCGTCGGCAAGGACAACTGCGTCAGCTTCGAGAACCTCAAGCTGCAGATCCCCGCTGACCGCGCGCGGCACCACTACGTGAAGGTCAAGGTGCGCGTGGTCCGGCGTATCGACGGACGTCTGGCGCTGTTCCACGGGCCGCGCCTGCTCGCCCGCTATGGGCCGGATGGCACGCCCGAAGAACAGGCACTTCAGGCCGCTGCGTAACTGTCCGCCGCAGCGGCCGCGAGGTGGGAAGCCTGCTTCGGGCTACGCCCTTTGCAGGCTTCCCACCTCGCATAACCGAGCGGACAATTCATTTGCTACAACACCGGACAGTTCTATTTGTTGCCAACA
>NZ_JBQWSN020000102.1:0-1369 GCF_052598215.2 Thauera sp. ZXT1-4
ATCTTCAGTTCAAGGATTTCACGCGCGAGGAATACGACTACGTTTTCGCCCGCGCCAAGTGGATCAAGGACAAGTTCAAGCGCTACGAGCCCTACCACCCGCTGTTCGACCGCACGCTGGTGATGATCTTCGAGAAGGCCAGCACCCGCACGCGGCTGTCCTTCGAGGCCGGCATGCACCAGCTCGGTGGCTCGGCGATCTACCTCAACACGCGTGACTCGCAGCTCGGTCGCGGCGAGCCGGTGGAGGACGCCGGCCAGGTCATCTCGCGCATGAGCGACCTGGTGATGATCCGCACCTTCGAGCAGGACATCGTCGAGCGCTTCGCTGCCAACTCGCGCGTGCCGGTCATCAATGGCCTGACCAACGAATATCACCCCTGCCAGATCCTCGCCGACATCCTCACCTTCATCGAGCACCGCGGCTGCATCCAGGGCAAGACGGTGGCGTGGATCGGCGACAGCAACAACATGTGCAACACCTGGCTGCAGGCCGCCGAGGTGCTGGACTTCAATGTGCATGTGTCCACGCCCCCCGGCTACGAGGTCGAGCCCGAGCGCGCCGGCCTGTACGGCACCGACAACTTCGAGCAGTTCGCCGACCCGATGGACGCCTGCCGCGGAGCCGACCTGGTGACCACCGACGTGTGGACCTCGATGGGCTTCGAGGCCGAGAACGAGGAGCGCATGAAGGCCTTCGCCGACTGGTGCGTGGATGCCGAGATGATGTCCGTGGCGCACAAGGACGCGGTCTTCATGCACTGCCTGCCGGCGCACCGCGGCGAGGAAGTCACCGCCGAGGTCATGGATGGGCCGCAGTCGGTGGTGTGGGACGAGGCCGAGAACCGCCTGCACGCGCAGAAGGCGCTGATGGAATACCTGATGCTCGGCCGCATCGAATTCTGATCTACCCAATACTCACGGCATGCACGGGCGTGCGCGCCGGCAACACAGCAGGAAACAGGAAAACAGCATGAGCGACGTCAAGAAAGTAGTGCTCGCCTACTCGGGCGGGCTGGACACTTCGGTCATCCTGAAGTGGCTGCAGGACACCTACCAGTGCGAAGTGGTCACCTTCACCGCCGATCTCGGCCAGGGCGAGGAGCTCGAGCCCGCGCGCACCAAGGCGCTCAAGTTCGGCATCAAGCCCGAGAACATCTTCATCGACGACCTGCGCGAGGAGTTCGTGCGCGACTTCGTCTTCCCGATGTTCCGCGCCAACACCATCTACGAAGGCGAATACCTGCTCGGCACCTCGATCGCCCGTCCGCTGATCGCCAAGCGCCAGATCGAGATCGCGCGCGCTACCGGCGCCGACGCCGTCTCGCACGGCGCCACCGGCAAGGGCAACGACCAGGTCCGCTTCGAGC
>NZ_JBQWSN020000103.1:0-1353 GCF_052598215.2 Thauera sp. ZXT1-4
AGAAATGGCAGCATGAGGACGACCGCTTGGAAGGCGGAAAACGTAGGGCACCTCAAGGAAGATTCTGGCGATAACCTCCTTTGCTATTGCTTTGGTGTCAGCAAGGATGATTTTCAGCGCAACCCCGCGACCAAGGAGTTCGTCGTGGCGCAGACAAAGGCTGGTTTGTGTTCATGCGACACCAGCAATCCGTCAGGGCGTTGCTGCCTGAAAGATTTTCCAAAATCAAGGCTCTGTTCGCGTTGTGTGTTGATTTCGTCCATACTCAGACCAGACAAGGAGTTTGGCGATGCGCACGGAACAGTTCAAAAGAATCCTTCAGCGTTTGAACACCTTACGGCCCGAGCAACTTGAAGAACTGGCCACGGCGGTGAGCCTGAGGCAGGCCGCAGCAGCGTCCTATCGAGCCTTGGATGACGCCCGAGGCGGTGCCTGCTGTCGCCACTGCGGCAGCTTGGCCGTGGTGCGATATGGCCGAGCCCACGGCCTGCAGCGCTATCGCTGCAAAGATTGCAGCCGTACCTGCAGCGCGGTCACGGGCACCCCGCTGACGGGGCTTCGGATGAAGGAGCGGTTCGCAAAGAACACCGAATGCATGAGCAAGCGCATGACCGTCCGCGAGACGGCAGCTGAATGTGATGTGTCGGTTTCCACGGCTTTTCGGTGGCGACACCGCTTCCTCAAGGCTGTCGTTCCGCAACAGCCCGCCGGTGTCGAGGGGCTTCTTGAGGTCGATGAGACTTACTTCCTGCATTCGCTCAAAGGTCAGCGAAAGCTGCCACGAGCGGCCCGCAGCCGGGGTGGTAAGGCCAAAAGGCGCGGCATCTCCCGGGAGCAGGTACCGGTCGTTGTCGCGATTGCCCGAGGTCAGGGATTCACGGCTGACCGGGTATTCGAGCCTGGCATGAAGGGCAAGGACCTCGTCGAAGCGTTGCGGGGTGTGGTCAAGCCCGACACGGTGGTTTGCTCCGACGGCAACGCCGCCTACTTCGCGCTCCAACGCGAGTTGGGCGTCACCTTGAAGATGTTCAGCGCCTCGAAGCATGGTTCGGCTATCAATCCTTCGTTTCATGTTCAGACCGTCAACAGCTACCACTCCCGCATGAAAGCCTGGCTCAACGGCCAGTTCCGCGGCGTCGCCACCAAGTACTTGCCCAACTACGTCGCTTGGCAGCGGCTACTAGCCTGGTTCAAGCAGGATGTGACACCGGAGCAATTCATCGCCTCGTCATTGGGAAGGCAGCTTATCAACACGTAACGCGAACAGAGCCAAAATCAACGAATTGACTGTCCGCAAAGGGTCGGGCCCGGCCCGTCAGAGGCGGAGAGACCTGCCGTTCGAGCGAAGTTGTG
>NZ_JBQWSN020000104.1:0-1290 GCF_052598215.2 Thauera sp. ZXT1-4
TGAGGTGCCCTACGTTTTCCGCCTTCCAAGCGGTCGTCCTCATGCTGCCATTTCTTGCTGATCCTGTCGTTCGATCCAGTTCTGCAAGAACGTGGTCGGTGACACATATCCCAAGGTGGAGTGGCGGCGGCTCCGGTTGTAGAACACGGCGATGTATTGGAACAGATCGCTTGCGGCTTCGTCACGGGTTGCGTAGCGCATGCCATGAACCCGCTCGTTCTTGAGGCTGTTGAAGAAGCTCTCGGTCGGGGCGTTGTCCCAGCAGTTGCCCTTGCGCGACATCGATCCGCGCATGCCGTAGGCGGCCAGGCGGGCCTGGTAAGCATGACTGGCGTACTGGCTTCCGCGGTCGGAATGGAACAGCACCCCGGGTGCCGGCTGACGGCGGAACCACGCCATCGACAGCGCATCGATCACCAGATCGGTCGTCATGCGTGGCTTGATCGACCAGCCGATCACCTCGCGGTTGAACAGATCAATCACGACTGCCAGATACAACCAGCCCTCGGCAGTGGCGATGTAAGTGATATCGCCTGTCCATACCCGATTCGGGGCGTCAGGCGCGAACTGGCGCTCAAGCACGTTCTCCGCCACCGGCAGGCTATGCCTGGAGTCGGTTGTCGCCTTGTAGCGCCGCTTGTGGCGCGCCCGGATGCCGTGCGCGCGCATCAGTCGCTCGATGCGCGGCAGGCCGATCCGGTAACCGCGTCCGCGCAACTCAGCGTGGATGCGCCGGGCGCCGTACGCCTGCCGAACCTCCTGATGGATCGTACGGATGAGCACCAGTGCTTGTGCATCGGTCAGTCGCTTACGCTGAACGGTGCCGCCGGCCTGCCAGGCACGAAAGCCGCTCTGACTCACCGACAGCACTTCACACAGGACGGGAAACGGGAAGGATCTGCGCTGCTTCTCGATCCAGGCATATTTCACAGCAGATCCTTCGCGAAATATGCCGTCGCTTTTTTTAGGATCTCGTTCTCCATCTCCAGGCGCGCGACCTGGGCGCGCAGTCGGGAGAGCTCCATCTGCTCGGCCGTGATCTGCCTGGCACCGGCTGGATTGAGCTTGCCGGCCTTCGCCGCCTTGACCCAGTTGCGCAGGGTCTGCTCGACCAGCCCGAGCTCCTCGGCCACGCGGGCAATGCTGCCAACCTCGTCGGTTCGCTTGACCGCCTGCTCCTTGAACTCGGCCGTGTATTCCTGTTTCGGGATGCGCTTCATGTCGTTCTTCCTGTCTTTGCGTCGATCGTACGACGACTACGTTGGAAGACGAAATCCGTGGGGCAGCTCA
>NZ_JBQWSN020000105.1:0-1244 GCF_052598215.2 Thauera sp. ZXT1-4
CATACAACCAAAGCGAAAAATCATGAAACACGCATTTTTCGCGTTCATGGGCACGAGTTACCCCTCTCACCTTGAGCGCGAATTCGAGCGGATCCTGATCCGTATCGAGGACTTGTGGGACACCCCCCAGATCCATGATTACTTCAGCGATCTGCTGATCGACAAGCGCGGCGGCCGCAAGGGCTTCCCGCCCGACGTACTGGCCGACATCATCCGCCTGCGCGACGCCCGCGAACTCGAAACCTTCAAGGCGGCTGAGCGCAAGGAGCACGCGATGCACGATCTGGTGTCGCGTGGCATAGCATTCCTGCCAAAGAACTTCTTCCACTACCTGGAGGAAGGCGACCAGGAGGTGATCGACCTCTTCGTGCGCGCCAACTTCAACGTCAACATGCCGTCCGAGGACGGGGTGCCGCCCTTGCTGATCGCGCTCAAGCGCGGACTGACGATCATCGCGCAGATTCTGTTGAATGCGGGCGCAGACCCGAACGCGAAGGACCGGCTGGGGCTTACCCCGCTGCTGATCGCCTGCGGAAAGCCCACCGACGGATACCGGAACACGGTGCTGCTGCTGCTCGCCAAGGGCGCACACATCGACGTGCGCGACCCGCTCGGCAACACGCCGCTGCTGCTTTCGCTCAGCGGCGCCACCACCGATATTGCGTTCACACTGATCGAACAAGGCGCCGACGTGTCTGCCACCCGCCGCGACGGCACATCGGCGCTATCGCTGGCGCAGAAGCTGGAGGACGGGCGCCTGGCGCGCCTGATCGAGCTGAAGATGCAGGACGCCGCGAACGCGAGTCGCAACCTGTACGGAGAGCACAGCGCTGCATGACGTCTGGCAGCGCCCTGCCTCTGCCGGTGGGCGCATCGCGGCAACAGGCTGCCTTTGTTAAGAAGGCCCCGGCTGGGCGCCCCCGTCAGTCGCGGAAATTCCCGTATTGCAGCGGGAAGTCGGTGACCTGTTTCTTGACCAGCGCGATGGCCTCCTGCAGCACATCGCGCTTGGCGCCGGAGACGCGCACGGCTTCGCCCTGGATGGCGGCCTGGACCTTCATCTTGCTGTCTTTCAGCAGTTTGACGATCTTCTTGGCCATGTCCTGGTCGACGCCCACGCGTACCTTCACTTCCTGTTTGACCTTGTTGCCGGAGATCTTCTGCACCTCGCCGTAGTCCAGGCAGCGGACGTCGACGTTCTTCTTGGTCATCTCGGGCAGCAGGATGGTCTTGATCTGGTCGAG
>NZ_JBQWSN020000106.1:0-1225 GCF_052598215.2 Thauera sp. ZXT1-4
CACTTGCCGTCGAAATACACGTTGGCCTGGGTGGTGACGGTGACGCCGTCGAAGCGGGTGGTGACGCTCATGCTGTTGAACCTTCCTATTCGATTCCGAGAAGCTTCTGGATGATGCCCTTGGCGACGAAGCCGACGAAGCCCACACCCAGGCCGATGAACATCCACATCATGCCGTAGCGCCCGGCCTTGGATTCCTTGCCGAGGTTCCAGATGATGAACATCATGAACAGGATCAGCCCTGTGAGGCCGACCTGGAGGGCGATTTCCTCGAACTCGGTGAAGCTGAGCCCGAGGATGAAGTCTTCGTCGTTCATCGCGATCGGTGCGATCCTGCCTTAGCCGCGCTTGGCCCTGGCGTTGGCGGCAATGCGCATGCGCAGGGCGTTGAGGCGGATGAAGCCGTGGGCGTCCTTCTGGTTGTAGGCGCCAGCGTCGTCCTCGAAGGTGGCGATCGTCGGGTCGAACAGCGAGTCGGTCTTCGAGTCGCGGCCGGTGACGATGACGTTGCCCTTGTAGAGCTTGACGCGCACCCAGCCGTTCACGGTTTCCTGCGTCTGATCGATCAGGGCCTGCATGGCGCGGCGCTCGGGGCTCCACCAGTAGCCGTTGTAGATCACGCTGGCGTAGCGCGGCATGAGGTCGTCCTTGAGGTGGGCGACTTCGCGGTCGAGCGTGATCGACTCGATGGCGCGGTGGGCGCGGAGCAGAATGGTGCCCCCCGGGGTTTCGTAGCAGCCACGGCTCTTCATGCCGACGTAGCGGTTTTCCACCAGGTCGAGGCGGCCGATGCCGTGCTTGCCGCCGAGTTCATTGAGCTTGGCGAGCAGTTCGTGCGGCTTCATGCGCATGCCGTTGATGGCGACGAGGTCACCGCGCTCAAACTCCAGGTCGAGGTATTCCGCGGCATCCGGGGCGGCCTCGGGCGACACCGTCCAGCGCCACATGTCTTCCTCGGCCTCGGCGGCGGGGTTCTCGAGGTGGCGACCTTCGTAGGAGATGTGCAGCAGGTTGGCGTCCATCGAGTAGGGCGAACCGCCCTGCTTGTGCTTCATTTCGATGGGAATGCCGGCCTTTTCTGCGTAAGCAAGCAGCTTCTCGCGCGACAGCAGGTCCCACTCGCGCCACGGGGCGATGACCTTCACGCCCGGCATCAGCGCGTAGTAACCGAGCTCGAAGCGGACCTGGTCGTTGCCCTTGCCGGTGGCGCCGTGCGAGACGGCGTC
>NZ_JBQWSN020000107.1:0-1217 GCF_052598215.2 Thauera sp. ZXT1-4
ATTGTGGCCAAGGAAGACCTGGAGGCGCCGGTAGACTGGGCTAGACTCCGAAGGAGGGGTCGGACGTTCGAATCGTCTCGGGCGCGCCAAAAAATTCAATGGGTTAGGTCTTTACGGGCCTAGCCCATTTTCTTTTGTGCCCATCCCGTGCCCATTTCGCGCCTATGCCGTGCCCACTCCTTCAGGTACCCGGCGTAGGGTGCTGCCTTTTAGACCCTTGCCTGCCGCGCCTTATACGGCGCTCGTTGAGTCGGGTATGTACTCGAACAACTCAGCAACGGTGCATCTAAACAGAGCGCACAAGCGATCGATGGTTTCAAGGTCAACCCGATTTGCGGTTTCGTTGTAGAGCAACGTGATCGTGTTGCGGTGCAGACCCGTTTCACGAGCGACATCAGCGATCTTCATCTTGTGCTCGCCCATCAGGCGTGAGAGGTGGCAGCGAACCATTGTCGTCTCGCAGAGTTAAATATCATTCAGAATGACAAAAAGCCCTTGACAAGGGTGTTTTACGCCCTAGAATGTCATTCAGAGTGACAAAAAGATCTTGTAGAAGGCTTTCTGTCGTTCTGTGAGATTTTAACTACTGGAGAATGTCATGTCACTGACTTATCTGACCACCGACGAGTTGTCCGGCAAGATCAAGTATGACCCCCGAACGATTCGTGAGCGCCTGAAAGACAGCGTGCTCCTTGAGGGGACGCACTACATCCGCCCGTTTGGAGGACGCAAGATCCTCTACATCTGGGAGCACATCGAGCGTGATATGGGCTCCACCTCCGAAAGCGCCTTCGCGATTCCGATGGCAAATGGAGGTGTCTGCCATGGCTAGCATTCGCGCCAGAAAGGACAACGGGATGCTGTTCCTGGATTTTCGTTACCAGGACGTGCGCTGCCGCGAGCAGACCGCCTTGACCGACACCGCTGCCAACCGCAAGCGCTTGCAGAAGGTGCTTGACCGCATCGAGGCCGACATCGCCGCCGGCGCCTTCGACTACCGTCGCTTCTTCCCCGGAAGCAAGAACGCCGCCAAGTTCGATCCAGCTCCTGCGGGGGCGATCGGAGCGCCACAGACGGTCTCCGCTGTCGGCGTTGCGGTGTCGCCGACAGCGCCCAGCGTCCCGAGCACGCCGCTCTTCAAGGACTTCGCCGAGACCTGGTACGCCGAGAAAGAGGTGGAGTGGCGTCGCTCGTACCGCACGACGATCCGCCGGGAG
>NZ_JBQWSN020000108.1:0-1141 GCF_052598215.2 Thauera sp. ZXT1-4
ATGGCGTCACGCCTTGCAACCTTCCGTTCACCCAGTCACCCAAGGACGGTGGCGCCGCCTTCTATAACCTTCGTGCTGATTGCAACGCATCAACCTTCACCCTGACGGCGACGCCCATTGGCGCAATGGCTGGTGACGCATGCGGCAATATCCTCCTTACGCACACCGGACAGAAGACGACGACTGGAACGAATTGCTGGAGACGCTGATTGCCACTTTGCGCGCGCGCGACGCTGCAGATATCGCGTGCGCGCCGATTTGAAAGCACGACGGGTCAATACCGACGGGAGAGGATCAGGTCCCCCGCCTCGCGCCGCATATCCAGCCGGTTCATGAAGCTCATGCCCAATAGCGCCACGGGAAGTCCCCGCTCGTGTACGCTGGCCTGGACACCATGCAGAACGATTCCGCCGATACTCACTTTGTGGAGCGTGACCAGCCACGCGACACTCGGCCCATTCGCGGTACTCATCCTCACTTGCTGCCCGGACCGGTAGTCAATGCCGGCCCGCTTTGCCTCGTCTGCGCTGATTGCGACATAAGTCGCGCCGGTATCGATCATGAAACGCAAGGACGCCCCGTTGACCGCGCCTTGTGTCCAATAGTGACCTTGCACATCTGGCGGCAATCGCAGCGTCGGAGCAGAAGATTGCAGACCGGAAGCACTGGACAAACGTAGCGGCGCCTCGCCAAGCGAAACCCGCCTGCGCTGTCCCTCGACCTCGATTGTGGCTGCCGGATTGACGACGTCGACAAGTTTCACGCCTTCGCGCGAGGTTTGACCGATGGAAAGGGTCTGAGGCGCTCCGCCGTTGACCACGAGAACCGCACGCTTACCAAACACGCCAGCCAGTTCCACCTCTGCACCGAACGCGGTCGACGCTACAAACAGGATGAAGCTAGCACTCCACCGCAGAACTACCGAGCGTTCCATGGATGCATCCGTCATCAAGTAATCCAACAAAAAATACCGGGCGCCCCTATTCGAAGCACCCAAGGCTCAAACCCAGGTGTCCACAACCCCGCCCAATGAGCCGCCGACATCGGGAACCTGAACAGGCGCCGGCACAGCCTGCAACAGTTGCAGCGCGCTTTGGGATTGCAGATCCATCGCCTTCTTCAAGACCATGAGCGAAGCCTC
>NZ_JBQWSN020000109.1:0-1069 GCF_052598215.2 Thauera sp. ZXT1-4
TATTAACCCGGCAATCAAATAGGTTTTGATATAATTCGGGCATGGAAAAGATCGATGCCCGCAAGCTTCCGCCCGAAGCCCTGGAACACATTCGTCGCCAAGCATTTGTACTGCGCAAGCAAGGCTACACATGGACGCACATCGCTGAAGTGTGTGGGGTTCATGTCGGTACCGTTTTGAAATGGGCACGCCGCGCCCAGGCCGACGACCTCGACGCCGTCATCAAGGGCGGGCAACGTGGTCGGCGCCATGGCTCGGGACGAACTTTGACGCTGGTTCAAGAGGAGCAACTGCGTTTGAAGATCATCGGCTCGAACCCCGCCCAACTGCAGCTCGAGTTTGCGCTGTGGAATCGTCGCGCGGTCATGCTCGCCATCAAGCAGCTCTTTGGCATCGACATGCCCATTCGTACCGTCGGTGAGTACCTTCGGCGGTGGGGTTTCACGCCGCAGCGGCCGGTCAAGCGTGCCCTTGAGCAGGATCCGGCCCGGCTCAAGGCGTGGCTTGAGGACGAGTATCCGAAGATCGTTGCGCGCGCCAAGACTGAGGATGCCGAGATCTACTGGGGTGACGAGACCGCCATTCGCCAGGACTCGCACTGGGTGCGCGGCTACTCGATGGCGGGGCTGACGCCTGAGCTTCGACTGCCGGCCGGTCGCCACGGATCGACATCGATGATCTCGGCGATCACCAACCAGGGCTTGGTGCGCTTCTCGTTCTTCGAGGGCGCCATTGATGCGGACCGCTTCATCGTGTTCTTGAAGGACCTGATTCAGGATGCGCAGCGTAAGGTGTTCCTGATCGTCGACAATTTGCGCGTGCACCGCGCCAACCGTGTCCGCGAGTGGGCTGTCGAAAACACCGAGAAGATCGAGCTGTTTTACCTGCCGCCGTATGCGCCGGAACTCAACCCCGACGAGTATCTGAACCGGGATCTGAAAACGACGATACGCTCCGGGCCGATTGCCAAGACCGCCGCCGCACTTCTCGAGAAGGCGCGTACGTGCATGGAACGCATCGCTGCGATGCCGGATCGTGTGCGGTCGTATTTCAGCCATGAGTACGTTCG
>NZ_JBQWSN020000110.1:0-1044 GCF_052598215.2 Thauera sp. ZXT1-4
CGCTCGATGCGGTAGATCAGCCCGATGAAGCGCAACGCGTCATCGGCCAGCCCGGGTGGCGCCCCCTTGGGGGCTGCCTTGGCCACATCGAAGAACTTGCGCCGCACATGTGCCCAGCACGCCACGTGGGTGACGCCCTCGCGGAAGCTGGCGTGGTAGCCGCTGTAGTCGTCGGCCTGCAGGTAGCCGCGCCACGCGCCCAGGATCCGGCGCGGATGCGTCCCGGATCGATCGGCCGTGAAGTCGTAGAGTGCGGCCGGGGCCACCTTCTGCCACTGCCCCTCGTCGTCCTTCTTCTGCCCGCCGGCCAGATAGACCCACATGCGGGCGGTGATCGTCTTGCCCGGGGCCTGAAGGGCCAGCGTGGTGTCGTCGGTGAAGATCACCGGGCTCGAGAGCACGTGGCGTTGCAGGGCCGGCATCAACACGGCAAGCAACTCGGTCGCATCGAGCACCCAGTCGCACAGCGTCTGACGCGACAGAGCGACGCCTTGGCGCGCGAAGATCCGCGACTGGCGCGCGAGCGGGCAGTGATCGAGGTACTTCGAGACCATCACGTGGGCGAGCAGCCCGGCACCGGCGTTGCTCCTGGGCAGCGGCGAACCCTGGGCGGTGGCGGTGCGTACGGCGCTGCGGCCGTCGGCGGTCTCGCAGCGGTACTTGAGGCGTACGTTCTGGATGACCTCCAGGCGGGCGGGAATGTACTCGAGCAACTCCGAGACCTCCTCTCCGATGCGCTCGAGCGAGGCGTAGCCGGCCTTGTCCGCATCGGAGAGGTCGTGCTCGACGCGCCGGCGCGGCAGATCCGGGCTGATCGCTGGCCGCCCGCCCTTGCGTCGGGTGTGGGCGCCGACCTCACGACGTTCCTCGCTCGGCACGGGGAGCTGTATCGGGTCGGTCCACAGTTCTGCCTGCCCGAGGTGGATCACCTCGCTGCGCGGCCCGAACAGGCGCCGCCGCAGCTCGGCCAGTTGGTGGCGCAGGGTGTCGAGTTGGGCGTCGAACTGCGCACGCATCGCCTGCATCTGCTGCCCCAGTTCGAGC
>NZ_JBQWSN020000111.1:0-1012 GCF_052598215.2 Thauera sp. ZXT1-4
GATTGTGGCCAAGGAAGACCTGGAGGCGCCGGTAGACTGGGCTAGACTCCGAAGGGGGTCGGACGTTCGAATCGTCTCGGGCGCGCCATATTTTTCAATGGGTTAGGTCTTCGCGGACCTAGCCCATTGTTCTTTGTGACCACCCTGTGACCAAACCGTGACCACCCTGTGACCAAGCCAGTGTGACGTCACTCCGTCTTCGCCCCCGTTTGACTCTTGCCTTCCGTGACCACGCTGTCGGGGATGTGCTCGACCAACTGCTCGATCCTGCAGCCGAAGTAGCTGCACAGGCGATCGAGGACGTCAGCCGTTGGGTTGTAGCCGCGACGGTTCGCAATCTTCGACAGGGTCATACGGTGGATGCCGGTCGCCTCAGCTACCTCGACCAGGGTGATCACCCGGTCCTCGCGGTACTCCTTCTCCGCAAGCAGCTCCTTCAGTCGAAATCTAAGCATCGCTGCCTTCCTGGCTGCATGTGATGCTTAATTTTATCAGAAGCTCTTGACAGGCTTCATTTCATGCCTATACTAGGCTTTAAGTGATGCGTTTAAGTATCACTTGAACTTAATGTGTATCTAACGGAGAAGATCATGGAACACACCTATCTTACAACCGAGGAGCTGTCGGCGAAGATCAAGTATGACCCGAGGACGATTCGCGAGCGTTTGAAGGACAGCGTCCTGCTTGAGGGGCGCCATTACTTCCGGCCCTTTGGTGGCCGCAAGATCCTCTACATCTGGGAGGTCATTGAGCGGGATATGCGCGTGGAGGGCTCCAGCTTCGCGATCCCTATGGCCAACGGTGAGGTGTGCCATGGCTAGCATCCAGATAAGGAAGGAGACGGGTTGCCTGATCCTCGACTTTTATTACGCAGGTAAGCGTTGCCGCGAGCAGACCGCCCTGAAAGACACCGCAGCCAACCGCAAGCGCTTGCAGAAGGTGCTCGACCGTATCGAAGCCGACATCGCCGCCGGCGCCTTCGACTACCGTCGCTTCTTCCCCGGAAGCAAGA
>NZ_JBQWSN020000112.1:0-978 GCF_052598215.2 Thauera sp. ZXT1-4
GCTCAGTGCCTCGGGCAAATCGGTCTTGTAGCTGGGCCCGATGGCTGGAATCCAGAACCCTCTAGTGAGCACCGCAGGTGCGCCCAGGGCGGCACCGAGCCCTGCTCCTGCGTTGAGAATGAGCGTGGTGTGTTCAGTTCTTAGCGACAGTTGCTCAGAGGGTTCCATCACCTCGAATCGCAACTCCCGCACCCGGCGCAGGGGTTGGCCGAGCGCAAGCATCGTGAGCAGGATCAGCGCGCCGATACACTCAAGCCTTGCTTGGGCCCGGTTTTTTGCGTTTCCGGCCAAGTGACGCTCGACGCGCCGCAATAGAAGCCCATGGAGCGTGCGCAGTTCAACCGGGGTGGGTGTCGCATAAAAGAAAGGCAGCGGCTGTGCTTGCATCTCGATTGCAAGCTGCTGTCTGCGCAACTCAGCGAGCTTGGTGCCGATTTCCTGGCTGGCATAAAGCTGAAACGTCGGCTCAAGGGATTCGGCGGGCGAGAGCCCTGCGGCCTCCAGCGCGCTCGTCTCTTCGTCTTCTTCAAGTCCGATGTCGATAAAAACCGTCGTCGCCTCAAAATGGGCAAAGTCGTCGAGATCTTCATCGAAGTCGGGTGCCTGCTGATGCTGCATAAAGACGCCGGCGACATCAGGCAGATTCACATATCCGGGCCGACGCTGTCGCCCGCCCGTGTTGTAGCGTTCGGAGCGTGCGCGACGGTACAGCCGGAACACGACACCCTGCGTCAACAGGTTGGCGTATCGCGCGAAGTAGCGTTTGAGGGAGCCGAGGTAACGACCGATCCGGTCGGGTTTGCCGTCCGCGCCCTCCCAGGCTGAGAGGTCGATGTCAGCCATGGCTTTCGCATAGTCCTGCGCCGTTTGCACCTCCGGCAGAAGCGACACGACTTGGTCATGCTCAGCCAGGCTCAGTTCGCGAATCGCGAGCCCGACATCCGAGGTGGGGGACGGCGCGATCGGCCATTCGCGCGG
>NZ_JBQWSN020000113.1:0-957 GCF_052598215.2 Thauera sp. ZXT1-4
GCGGTTCACGGATCTGCTGCCGGTGAAGGAAGGCGAGGGCGGGCCTTCCGGCACCTTGCACTGAGGCAGCCGGGGAGGGCGCGCGCATGTGCGGTCGTTACGCCCTTTACGGTCCGGTTTCGCGCCTGCGCGAGGCCTTCGACGCGGTGCCCGAAGGGTTCGACTTCGAGCCGCGCTGGAACGCGGCGCCGATGCAGTGGCTGCCGGTTGTGCGCCAGCGCTCGAACGGCGAGCGAGTGATCCATCGCCTGCGCTGGGGCCTGGTGCCGTCGTGGGCGAAGGACGAGACGATCGCCACCAGGTTGATCAACGCGCGCGGCGAGTCGGTGGCCGAGAAACCTTCGTTTCGGGCGGCGTTCCGCCGCCGGCGCTGCATCGTGCCGGCGAACGGCTTCTACGAGTAGCAGCAACTCAGTGACCAGCAGGGTGGCGGCAAGCAGCCGTTCTACATCCATCCGGTCGGGGGCGAGTTCTTCGCGCTGGCGGGGCTGTGGGAGCGCTGGACGAGGCCGGCTGACGGCGAGGAGATCGACACGTTCACGATCGTCACCACCGAGGCGAACGCGGCGATGCGGCCACTGCACGATCGCATGCCGGTGATCCTGGCGCCGGGGGATTGGTGGGCGTGGCTGAACGGGGCGACTGCGGCCGACCAGGTGCAGGCGCTGGTGAGGCCGTGTCCCGAGGCGGCGCTGGCGGTGTATCCGGTGGGGAAGGCGGTCGGCAGCGTCAGAAACGAGGGGGCGGGGCCGATTGCACCGCTTTTAAGCAGCCGCGAGCCTCAGCCGACGAGCATGACCACCCCGTTGCTGATCAATGGCCTGTTCCACCTCCATACAGTCTTCTGAAACAACCACGCCGAGTGGCCCCGTATGCAAATGCGGCGGGATGGTTCGGGCCATGACTGGGCTGCTTCCCAGTCCACTTATCGCAAACCACAGGGTGATGGTCGTCTTA
>NZ_JBQWSN020000114.1:0-951 GCF_052598215.2 Thauera sp. ZXT1-4
GGACGTAACCAAGTACTCGTAATCACCGGTACTCAGGCGCACCCTCACGATGCGCAGGCGCAGCCGCGCGCACTCAACGCCATACTCGGCGCACACCGTCCGGGCGCGCCGGGAAAGGACGGCCTCGTAGCACAGCTCCTGGGTATTGTTCAGCACCAGATCGAAGGCACGCGACCACAGCCCCGCATCGATGCGCGCACAAAAGTGCGCCCCGCGCGCGCGAATCAGCGCAAACAGCCACAACGCCGGATAGCCGCGATCGAACAGCATCAGATCGTCCGACCCGATCACCTCGAGCTGCTGCGCGAACAAAGCCCGCTCGCCCTGTTGCCACGGCGCCAGTGCCGCACTAACCACAATACGATTCAGTACATCGAAGGCGAAGGACGCCCGGGCGAGTGGTCGCACCCCGCCCGCATGGCGTACCCCACCGAATGCCTTGGCCAGCGCAGGAAAAGCATGAAGATGAAGACTCGATCCATCAACGGCGATCAGCCGATGGCCCATCCAGCGCGCCAGGCGTGCGCCCTGATCCGCGTGACGCACGAGACGCTCGTTCAGGGCGATGAGCGCCGAGGCCTTGAGCTTGGCCCGTGCTTGCGAAATCGCGCCTTTGGTGACGGCGCACAGGGTACCACCGGAAAGGTCGTCGAGCAGGCGCTGCAGCGACTGGCGCATCGAGCTCTGGAAGTTCAACAACAGCCAACTCACCACGGTGGCGAAGGGCAACGCCCGATGCCGGGTAAAGTCCTGAGGACGCTGGCGATGGGCATCGATGAACGCCGGGTCAGAGAGCGCTTGGCGCAGCAAAGCGGTCAAACTGGCATAGAACTTGCAAGGTCATTACCATTATTTATCCTTGCGTTTCAATACGTTAGATGCGCAATTATACCACTTGGCATGAGCCGACAGCCCCCAAGCGCTGACCGTGGGCTAAACTAAACGGCATTG
>NZ_JBQWSN020000115.1:0-910 GCF_052598215.2 Thauera sp. ZXT1-4
ACAGCAACAACATGTGCAACACCTGGCTGCAGGCCGCCGAGGTGCTGGACTTCAACGTGCATGTGTCGACCCCGCCGGGCTACGAAGTCGAGCCCGAGCGTGCGGGCCTCTTCGGTACCAACCACTTCGAGCAGTTCGCCGACCCCATGGAAGCCTGCAAGGGCGCTGACCTGGTCACCACCGACGTGTGGACCTCGATGGGCTTCGAGGCCGAGAACGAAGCGCGCATGAAGGCCTTCGCCGACTGGTGCGTGGACGCCGAGATGATGTCCGTGGCGCACAAGGAGGCCGTGTTCATGCACTGCCTGCCCGCGCACCGCGGCGAGGAAGTCACCGCAGAGGTCATCGACGGCCCGCAGTCGGTGGTATGGGACGAGGCCGAAAACCGCCTGCACGCGCAGAAGGCCTTGATGGAATACCTGATGCTCGGCCGCATCGAGCACTGATCCAACGAACATGAACGGCGTGCACGGGCGTGCGTGCCGGCAACACAGCAGAAAACAGGAAAACAGCATGAGCGACGTCAAGAAAGTAGTGCTCGCCTATTCGGGCGGGCTGGACACTTCGGTCATCCTGAAGTGGCTGCAGGACACCTACGCGTGCGAAGTGGTCACCTTCACCGCCGACCTCGGTCAGGGCGAAGAGCTCGAGCCCGCGCGCCAGAAGGCGCTCAAGTTCGGCATCCAGCCCGAGAACATCTTCATCGACGACCTGCGTGAAGAGTTCGTGCGCGACTTCGTCTTCCCGATGTTCCGCGCCAACACCGTCTATGAAGGCGAATACCTGCTCGGCACCTCGATCGCCCGCCCGCTGATCTCCAAGCGCCAGATCGAGATCGCCCAGGCCACCGGCGCTGACGCCGTCTCGCACGGCGCCACCGGCAAGGGCAACGACCAGGTCCGCTTCGAGC
>NZ_JBQWSN020000116.1:0-875 GCF_052598215.2 Thauera sp. ZXT1-4
AGTTCGAAGCGGTCTTCCGGCGTTGGGTGGGCGGGATCGTTGGCGCACTCGATGGAGTGTTGGCCGTCGACGGCAAGACGCTGCGCCGTTCGGCCGATGGGGAGGCGCCGCCGGTGCACATGGTCAGCGCCTTCTCGACCGAGCTCGGACTGGTGCTGGGTCAGGAGAAAGTGGCCGGCAAGAGTAACGAGATTACCGCCATTCCTGAACTGCTTGAGGCTTTGCACATCAAGGGCATGCTGGTGAGCATCGACGCGATGGGCTGCCAGCGTGAGATTGCCGCCAAGATCACCGAGAAGGGGGCGGACTACCTGCTCGCGGTCAAGGGCAACCAACCCACGTTGCATCAGCAGGTACGCGACCTGATCAGCGATGCCCAGGTCGCCAACGACGGCTTCAAGCACGTGGACAAGTCCCATGGCAGGACGGTGATGCAGTTGAGCTGGGTCGCGGCCAGCGGGGCGGAGATCGACGCCGAACTGTGGCCCGGATGCAAGACGGTCGGCTGCGTCGTCTCGCAGCGCGTGGTTGGCGCGAAAGTCGCGGAGCTCGAGGAGCGCTACTACATCAGCTCGCGCAAACTCACTGCCGAGGAACTGGCCAAGACCGTGCGTGCGCACTGGGGTATCGAGAACCGGCTGCACTGGATGCTTGACGTCTGCTTCGGCGAAGACGACTGCATGATCCGAAAGGACAACGCCCCGCAGAACCTCTCGCTGCTCAAGAAGATCGTGTTGAACCTGATTCGTGCGGACACAACCGACACCGCCAAGACGAGCCTGCGCCTCAAGCGCAAACGGGCGGCCTGGGATGACGATATCCGTATGAAAATGCTGGGGATTCATTCGTTATGACTTTCGAGTGCGATGACCCTG
>NZ_JBQWSN020000117.1:0-873 GCF_052598215.2 Thauera sp. ZXT1-4
TCCCCTCCCCCTGCATCCTCCGGCGTCCTGCGTCCTGAGGGCCAGTTCCTGTTCTCCTGGGCTGCCGTCGCCCTCTGCTGGCTAATTGGTTATCCACCCTATACGGCTGAACCCCGCGCCTTCGGCCCTCTGGACCCGAGGCCACACCGCCTGCCGCCTTCCCCTTGAATCGGAGGCAGCTTGCGCACCACACCGAGATCGAGGTCTTCCTCCCCCTTGCCGCCTCCGACATCTCACCGCCCTGGAGCACCACCCGGTTCTCATCGGCCGCCGTCCTGCCGCCTCGCCTCCTGGCTGGTGGCTAAACAGTTATCCACCCTTGCCCGAGGAACCCCTCCGCCTGCGGCCCTCTGACCCGAAGGCAAGACCTCGCCCCTCCAACGCCAACGCACACACCGCCTGCCTCCCATCCAGATCGAGGGAGCGACTCGACCCCGCCTGCCTGGCTGCATCACTCGCCCCCTCCTGCCTCCTCCAGCCCAAAGCCCAGACCCGAGATCGCGCATCCCACTGCTCGCCCCCCACTACCCCGAACAGGAAGCCGCAACCGTTCTTCCTCCAAACCCGAGGCCACCGCCCGCCTTCCTCCGACCTCACGGACACACGCTCCTCCCTCCAGCCCCAAGGCCGAACTTCGCCCTCCCCCTGCCTCGGCCGTCCCGATGCCCATCACCCGGCCCGACCTCAACCTGGCCAACGTGGCTAAATAGTTATCCACCCCTGCCACGGTAAACCCCGCCGGAGACAGCCTGACACCGGGACGCACCACCCGGCCTTCATCCAGCCAAGAGGACGAACGACGGACAGCAGCAGACAACAACAGGAGGCCGCGCCCGCCGCTTTTTGGTTTGCGGCAGGCGCATCCGTTTGGAC
>NZ_JBQWSN020000118.1:0-824 GCF_052598215.2 Thauera sp. ZXT1-4
ATCATGAACCGCCTTCTCATAGCCCACACCCCCCTGGGCGACGCCCTGTGGGCGGTGAGCCTCGCCGGACGCGAGGCGATGTCCTCGCTGTACGGGTTCGACGTGCGCTTCAAGTCCCTGGACCCGAACCTGGACTGCCAGGCGATGATCGGCGAGCGCTGCGCGATCGAGTTGGAAGCCGACCGGCGCGGCAAGCGGTTTCTGGCGGGGCAGATGGTGCGTTTCTCGGCCATCGGGCGGCAGGGCCGGCACTGGGTGTACGAGGCCACGGTGGCCCCGAAGCTGTGGCACGCCTCGCGCCGCTCGGACTTTCGCATCTGGCAGAACAAGACCGTGCCCGAGATCCTCTACCAGGTGCTCGGGGAGAACGCGGTGCGCTTCGACATGCGCCTGAAGGCTACGTACAAGCGCTGGGAATATTTGACGCAATACAGCGAAACGGATCTCGACTTCATCTGCCGCCGCCTCGAGCACGAAGGCATCTTCTTCTGGTTCGAGCACGGCCCGGACGGCGAGACCATGGTGCTGGCCGACCACTTCACCAGCCACCCGGTCTTTCCCGGCTACGCCTCGGTGCCCTACTACGACGGCACCGAGGCCCGCGCCGACGCGGACCACTTCGACTTCTGGCGCCTGTCGCGCCAGGTCGAGACGGGCCGCATCACCCACACCGACTACGACTTCAAGCGCCCGGCGGCCGATCTGACCACCGAGCACAACGACCCGCGCGGGCATCTGTTCGACCACTACGCCCGCTTCGCCTGGCCGGGCAACTACGTGCAGACGGCCGACGGCAAGCACTACGCGGCCGACACGCTGGAGCG
>NZ_JBQWSN020000119.1:0-816 GCF_052598215.2 Thauera sp. ZXT1-4
GCGGCTGGCCGGATCAGCCATTGCCGCCGACCTTGCCGCGCAAGGTTTCCAGCAGCGCGGCGTTCTGCGCCTGGACGGCCTCGAGCTGACCGGACAGACGCGCGGCGCTTTCGCGTGCGGCGGCGGCTTCCTTCGCGATCGCGTCGTGTGACTTCTGCGCCGCCACCACCTTTTCGGCGCAGCGCTGTGCTTCCTTGGCGGCCTCTTTGCGGTGCTCCTGGTGCGCCTGGTCGGCGGCCTCGGCTTTCGCCTTCACCGCGGCAAGCTCGTTGCGCAGGCCTTCGGCGTCGGTCGTCGTGCGCTTGATCTCGGCGCGCACCTGGTCGACGTCGGCATGCGCACGGTCGAGCTCCGCGCGCAAATCAGCGACACGGTGGTCGAGCTCGGCTGCAGTCGCTTCGGCACGCTCGGCGCGAGTGGTAGCTGCCCCGAGATCGGCGCGCACCTGGCCGAGCTCGTCGCGCAGCTTCTGGAGTTCGGCCGCAGCGATCGCCGCCGTCTCGCGCGCCTCGTTCTCGAGCGCCTCGATGCGCGACTTCGCGAGCTCGAGCTCGTCGGCCTGGGCCTCGAACGCGTCCGAGAGCTCGACGCGCATCTGGTCGAGCTCGACACGCTCCGCGTCCCACGCCGATTGCGCCTCGCGCAAGGATTGGTTCGCCAGCTCCTGCGCCTGCGTCCAGAGCTGGGCAATCGCCTGCTCGCTCGCCTTGGCCACAACCTCGGGCACGGTGACTTCGATCGGCGCCGCCTGCGCGGTTTGCTGCCGACGCCATTCGCGCATCGCCGCGGTCGCGGCGTGCATGTCGACTTTCGCCA
>NZ_JBQWSN020000120.1:0-803 GCF_052598215.2 Thauera sp. ZXT1-4
TCGGATATCTCAAGGCGCGCTGTTTAGCAACGACGCCGCTGGGTGAGCGCTTACCCCGCAGCTACGCATTCATCATTCATCGTCATCCTCGTCAGGCGCTTCGAAGCCCAGCAGTGCTGCGCGGAACTCGTCGGATGTCGCGGCCAGCAGTCGCTTGGTCTTGATGCTGGTCTTAATCGAGGTGTCGAGTCGGATGAGGTTGAGGGCCATGTGGCGGACCAGCGCGAGGTTGTGGGCGACGTGGCCGGAGCGAGCGCGGGCGTAGTCATCACCGAACTGAACATCGAGACACCAGTGCAGACGTTTCTCGACCTTCCAGTGGCTTCTGACTGCCTGCGCGATCCGCTCGGCGTCGGCGGGCAGGCTGCTGATGTAGCAGACGCGCTCGATGCTGGTGTGATCGCCCACCGTTCGGATGCGTTCGATCACGGCGAAGCTGGCGACATCCTTCCAGGCGGCGGGGTTGTGAAGCCGATCGGCGGCATCGTAGACGCGGCAGCGACGCACTTCGATCCTGCCGTGCCCGGTGCTCGTGCTCTCGTGGGTCGAAGTCGGTGTCAGCGGGCCGCGTGGGTCGAGGTTGGCGAAGATGATCGAATCGTGCAGGTTGCGGTGGTTGTCTTTCACACACAGCACGTAGTGCGCACCACGTTCGCGAATGGTGCGCGTGCCCGGCGTCAATTACTTTGGCCGGTCGACGTCAATTATCCTGGCCGGTGGAAGCGAGGCATGAGGGGTTCAGCCTTTCGGCTTTGAGGTGTTGGGGTTGCGTTGCTCAGAAGGGGCGAGCCCCTTCTGAGCAA
>NZ_JBQWSN020000121.1:0-768 GCF_052598215.2 Thauera sp. ZXT1-4
GCTCGACCAGGCGAAGGTCGGGCAGATCGTGATGGAGATCGCGCTGCTCGGCCGCAACGGGCTCGAGATCAACAAGCCGGCGGTGCGCTACACGCTGCAGAACCTCGAAGGCGAGTTCTCCGGCCTGGCGCTGCTGGCGTACATGCACGTGGGTTTCCGCATGTTCGACGCCAAGGGCGACGCCGGGACCGGGCTCGATCGCGAATACGAGGCGGCGGTGAAGATGCGCCGCGAGCGCTGAGCCCGGCGAGGACCCCGACATGAGCCAGCTCCCCGAACGCTACCGGGCGGCGATCGCGCCGCTGATCGACAAGGCGCGCGAGTTTCTCGAGAAGGGCGAGGAGCTCGCGGCGATGGCCTTCGTCGGCAACTTCACCACCGGCGCCGTGGTGCCGACGCCGCTCTTCGGGCGCGGACCGGCCGACAAGGACGTCGCGGCGCGTTCGGTGAAGATGCTCGCCGAGCAGCTCGACGCCGACTTCGTCTTCGTGCTGATGGAGGCCTACAGCCTGCGTGCCGACAAGGTCGCCCGCTACGAGGAGATCCTCGACGAGTACGGCTCGCTCGCCGACTGCCCGGCGAGCTGGCGGATCGACGTGGTGAGCCTGTCGCTCGAGACCCGCCACGGCGTGTGGGTCGCCCAGGTGCCGATCAGGCCGAAGGGCATCAGCAAGAAGAAGCGCACGATCGGGGCGCCGGAGTTCCGGCACTACACCGAGGTGCAGGGGCGGTTCACGGATCTGCTGCCGGTGAAGGAAGGCGAGGGCG
>NZ_JBQWSN020000122.1:0-768 GCF_052598215.2 Thauera sp. ZXT1-4
AGTTTCGCCTCTACCCCGAGCGCCTCGAAGGCTGGCTGGGCGGGGTGTGCGTGTTCGAGAGCGTGCGCGGGACGGTGCCGGCGGGCAAGCAGCGCGGCAAACAGGTCGATTACCGGCACCTGCTACCCGCGCTCAAGCGCAAACCCGGCGCCTTTGCCCGTTGGGCGCTGCGCGATGACATGTTCCCCCGCGCCGAGTACCGGCAGACCTGGGAGCGCCTGATCGAGACCGTGCCCGAGCGTCAGGCCTGCAAGCTCATGGTGGGACTGCTCGATCTGGCCGCACGCGGCGCGTGCGAGGTCCAACTCGCACAGATCCTCGGGGGCTTACTGCAGGCGGGCACCTTGCCCGATCTCGAGGGGCTGGAGGCGCGTTTCGCGCCCCGCCAGACACCCCTGCCGGCGGTCACCGTCGCCTTGCCCGCGCTGTCGGTCTACGACGGACTGTACGAGGTGGCGGTATGAGCGCCATCGAGACGGCAACGCTGCCCATGATGCTCACCGAGCTGCGACTGCCCACTATCAAGCGGCTGTGGCCAGCGCTGGCCGAGCAGTCGAACCGCGAGGGCTGGCCGGCCGAGCGGTTTCTGGCCGCCCTGTGCGAGCATGAAATGCATGAGCGCGAGACCCGCCGCATCGACCGCCACCGCGCCGAGTCCGCCTTGCCACCGGACAAGCGCCTGTCGGCCTTCGACTTCGCGGCCGTGCCGACGGTCTCCAAGGCGCACGTCACCGCGCTGGCCGAGGGCGACAGCTGGCTCGAACAAGG
>NZ_JBQWSN020000123.1:0-761 GCF_052598215.2 Thauera sp. ZXT1-4
CGGGGTTGGCGAGCGTGATGGTCTCGACCGGGACGCGCGTCTCGTCGAAGAACAGAGGGCAGAAGCTGAAGCCCGCTTGCGATGCGTGGAGAGTTAGTACCCGGCCTCCTTCTGATGCCGGAATGCCAAGACATACACCGCATCAGCTGTCTGTTCATGCCGATACAGTGCGACATAGCCGGAGTCCCCGAAGGCAATCACTAACTCGCGCAGTTCAGGCATCTCAGGGAACGGTCTGCCAATGTCGGGGGCTGTTTCCAGCAGCCGCAATTGCCGCTCGATCGCCTGACCCGCCCGTCGAGCGGCTTCTGGTGCTTTGGTGGCCAGGAACTCGCGGCATCGCTCCAAGCCTTCCGCTGCGCCTGCGGTGACGATTACGTGTGGCACACGGGCACCGTCGTTTCGTCTTCGGTGCCCCAGGTGTTCAACCAGGTGCGAACCTCCTGCCCTGTCAGGTGCTGACCTGTTTCTTGATAGGCCACCCACGATGCCAAGGCTTCCTGCTTGAAGTGTTCACGGGCTTCCTCACGCTCGACGTACTGCTGGATCGCTTCAAGCATGATCCAGTGTGCCGAGCGGCGTCGCTGACCGGCGAGTTGCTGGACGCGACCTTTCAACGCGTCGTCAATCTTGAGTGAGGTTGCCATGACTCTTCTCTTATCGCGAAGTAATACCGAAGGATACTCCGGTTCCTCCTGCTCTGCCCTGTCCGTCAAACGATCATTAGGCGGCCAAACCGGACGCCTGTCCGAAAACATCTT
>NZ_JBQWSN020000124.1:0-728 GCF_052598215.2 Thauera sp. ZXT1-4
GTGATGCTCGAAATGATTCAGGGCGAAGGCGGCGTCAACGTGGCCGACGAAACCTTCCAGCGCGAGCTGCGCGCCTTGTGCGACGAAAAGGGCTGGCTGATGATCTGCGACGAGGTCCAGTGCGGCATGGGCCGGACGGGCAAGTGGTTCGGCTGGCAGCACGCGGGCACCAAGCCCGACGTGATGACACTGGCCAAGGGCCTGGCCTCGGGCGTGCCGATTGGCGCCTGCGTCACCAGCGGACGGGCCAAGGGCCTGTTCGGGCCGGGCAACCACGGCTCCACCTTCGGCGGCAACCCGCTCGCCTCCGCGGCCGGCCTGGCCACCTTCGACGCCATTGTCGAGGACAAGCTGATGGACAACGCGATCGCCGTCGGCGAGGCGATCCGCAAGGGCATGGCCGCGGCGCTCGAGGGCGTGGCGGGCGTGGTCGACATCCGTGGCCGCGGCCTGATGATCGGCATCGAGCTCGACCGCCCCTGTGGCGTGCTCATGGCCCGCGCGGCCGAGCAGGGCTTGCTGCTGTCGGTGACCTCCGAGCGCGTTGTTCGCCTGCTGCCGGCGCTTACCTTCACCCACGCCGATGCCGAAACCCTGGTGTCCATGCTGGCGCCGATGATTCGCGACTTCCTCGCGAACGGCTGAGGACTGCCCATGACCGAACTCAAACACTATCTTCAGTTCAAGGATTTCACGCGCGAGGAATACGACTACGTTTTCGCCCGCGC
>NZ_JBQWSN020000125.1:0-685 GCF_052598215.2 Thauera sp. ZXT1-4
AACACGCACACCCCGCCCAGCCAGCCTTCGAGGCGCTCGGGGTAGAGGCGAAACTTGAGCCGATGGCCGATCAGGCGCGAGGGTACGCTGTAGAGCACGCGACGGATGCTGACGGTGCTGAACTTGGTCACGCGCGCTTCGATCTCCTCGTACTCGCTAGTCCGGCGCACTGGTAGCGCAGCGAGCTGGCTGCGCTCCTCGGACAGCCGTGTCTGGATGCGCCGGTTCAGCCGTGCGACGACCTCTGCGACGAAACGCCGATAGTCGGCAGTGGTGGCAAACTCGCGGTGCCCGCGCAACAGCAGCGCCTGCTCGAGCGCGCCCTTCAGGCTGCCTTGGCGCGATTCGATGGCGCCGTTCTCGTGCGACTGGCCGAGATTGTTCCGGCTCGGGCGCATGCCATAGTGCTGGCACAGGTCTGCATAGCGGCGCGTGAGCGTTTCCGCTTCCGCCAAGTTATTGAAGGCGGCCGACAGGCTGTCGGTGCGGTGCTCCTCAGGCACGCCGCCCAAGGCCCACAGGGCGTTCTGCAGCCCCTGCGCCAGCGCGGCGAAGCTCTCGCCGCCGCACACGAGTTCGGCGTGGCGCCAGCCCGAGTAGGCCAGCGCGAACTGGTACAGGCGATGCGCGAAGTGTTCGCCGCCCACCGTGATCCTGAGTTCGTCACACACCGTGAAGTCCGACA
>NZ_JBQWSN020000126.1:0-679 GCF_052598215.2 Thauera sp. ZXT1-4
GTGAAGAGCTGCGCGAAACGACCCGACAGATTTCGGTGTTGTTGAACAAGCGCTCGGCGGTCATTGAGACGGTTCGGCGGACGCAGCAGGCAATCCGGTTTCTGGTGGAGAAGAATCAGGAGTCGATGAGGCAGGCGGGCACCGAGATTGATGCCCTTGAAGACCGTGCTGCGATGCTCCCCTGCGCCTGGCGCGACGGTCAGCAAGTTGGCGAAGGGACGAAGGAGACCCTGGTAGCCGACCTGACCGACGAGGAAGCCCAGGCGCTGTTCGACAGCCTGTGAGTTCGCCTTCGGGCCGGAGGCCGCAGGGGGGAGGGGAGGCCTTCCCCTTTTTTTCGTCCTGCCCTTTTGCCCATGGGCCGGAAGGGGCGGCAGGGGGGTGTCGTCCTGCCTGAAGGATCGAGGTCGGCCTTGCCGGGTTGGTCCTTCTGTTTCGAGGGCGCAGGGGGGAGTGTGTCCTGCCTTCGGACTCAGGTTCGGCCCTCCCGGTGGAAGCCCTGACTTCAGATGTGAGGAAGGCGTCACCCGGTTCGGCGGCCCTGCCCGGTGGTGTCCGTCTGGCCCGGATGGGGCAACAGGAATGCTCGTCCATCCCAAGTGCCGGGTTCGCCCTTCCGATGAGTGGCCGGCGACAATTAGCCTGACCGGTCGACGACAACTATCTTGGCCGGTTGGAT
>NZ_JBQWSN020000127.1:0-670 GCF_052598215.2 Thauera sp. ZXT1-4
TCTCCAAGGCGCACGTCACCGCGCTGGCCGAGGGCGACAGCTGGCTCGAACAAGGGGCGAACATCCTGCTCTTCGGGCCGCCGGGTGTCGGCAAGACGCACCTGATCGCCGCCGTCGGCCACGCCCTCATCGAACGCGGCTACCGCGTGCTCTTCACCCGTACGAGCGATCTGGTGCAGCGCCTGCAGGCCGCCCGGCGCGATCTGCGCTTGCCGGCCGAACTAGCCAAGCTCGACCGCTTCGACCTGCTGATCTGCGACGACTTCAGCTACGTCCGCCGCGACCAGGGCGAAACCTCGGTGCTCTTCGAGCTCATCGCCGAGCGCTACGAGCGCAAGAGTCTGGCTATCACCGCGAATCAGCCGTTCTCGGAGTGGGGCCACGTGTTTGCCGAACCGGCCATGACCTTGGCCACCGTCGACCGACTCGTGCATCACGCCACGATCTTCGAGATGAACGTGGAGAGCTTCCGCCGCCGCGTTGCTCAGAAGGGGCTCGCCCCTTCTGAGCAACGCAACCCCAACACCTCAAAGCCAAAAGGCTGAACCCCTCATGACTCGCTTCCACCGGCCAGGATAATTGACGTCGACCGGCCAAGGTAATTGACGCCGGGCATCAGATACTGCCTGCATCGACCGGCCTGTATCCCTCCGAGATCGAGGCGTTGCGC
>NZ_JBQWSN020000128.1:0-669 GCF_052598215.2 Thauera sp. ZXT1-4
CGCAGGACATCGAGGATCTGACCGCGTTGCAGGTCAGCAAGACGCCGACCTTCTTTGTCAACGGACGCAGTCTGCCCAGCTTCGGTCCGGAACAACTCACACGCCTCGTGGCCGAGGAAGTGGGGAAATTACAGCGGTGATCGAAGCGTTCGGGCTCGCTGGCCTGCTTTCCGTGATAGCAGCGGCCGCAAACCGGGGGCGAGCTTTACAGGCACGACTCCGGTTTGCCCGAGAACAAAACGCAGATGAGCTCGACCGATCCGAGCAAATCAGGAACTACGTTTCGGGATCGCTGCCGTGCAGTCCCTGAAGTTCACGTAAACCTTGTCCCCCACCTGCAACTTCGGCTCAGCTGGCAGCCTCGCAGTCCGCGCATACGGATGGCCGTTGCGTTTGAACGCGATTGTCACGTAGGTGACGTTACTTGCCTCTCCGACTGTCTCATCTCTGCAGTCATAGAACGATGGCCGTTGAAGCTCTTTGCCCAAGCCGATCTCGACGACAGTACCTTTGCGCCAGCCATCGCCCTGCGCGTACTTATCTTCATACACGACGGCGGCCGCACATCCGGTCAAGCCACCAGCGACGACCAAGGCCAGTCCTGGCCCAATCAATGCTTTCATCTTGCTACCGCCGAGCGCCTGAGGTGACCGCCTGCGCGCCGTTGCC
>NZ_JBQWSN020000129.1:0-662 GCF_052598215.2 Thauera sp. ZXT1-4
TAGTCGAGAGGGCCGAGTAGAGCCATGTGTAGAGGGTGTAACTCGCGTGATACGCAACGAGCAGTGCGCCAAACAGCGGCGTGCGGCGGGAGGTGCGGATCTCGGCGCTGAGGGTCCTGAGCAGGTCATGGACGACCCCGAGCGGTGCGACGAACCGGGCGCCGACCCTCATTCCCTGATCGCTCGTGATGGCCTCAGCGGGCACGCGTGGCAAGGCGGTTGCGGGTGTAATGCCGAGCTGCCGTGCGAGTCGATGACTGGCGCGCCCGTGCAAGCGAATGAGCGTATCGACACGATATTGGGTATAGAACATGCGCGGCTCATCGCTGCGGTCGGTCTCCGCGCAGAGCAGCCACGTGGCAGGGGCATCGGCGCCGAGGCTGCGTAGAAGGGTTGGCAGGGCACGGGCGACGCGCACGGGGGTGAGTCGCTCGAGCCCAGGCGCGCTGAGCAACTGCATCACCGCCTGCTTTGCAGTGCTCGGTTCGATGCCGAACACGCGCTTGTTCGTTCGATGCTCGCTTCCCAGAAAGCGTGTTAGCAGGACGCCGATACCCAAGCAGTCGGGTAGCAACAAACCGGGGGCCAATGGTGGCTCTTGCATCTTGCTCAGTGCCTCGGGCAAATCGGTCTTGTAGCTGGGCCCGATGGCTGGAATCCAG
>NZ_JBQWSN020000130.1:0-662 GCF_052598215.2 Thauera sp. ZXT1-4
TAGTCGAGAGGGCCGAGTAGAGCCATGTGTAGAGGGTGTAACTCGCGTGATACGCGACGAGCAGTGCGCCAAACAGCGGCGTGCGGCGGGAGGTGCGGATCTCGGCCCTGAGGGTGCTGAGCAGGTCACGGACGACCCGCAGCGGTGCGACGAACCGGGCGCCGACCATCATTGCCTGGCCGGTGGCGATTGGCTCGGCGGGCACGCGTGGCAACGCGATTGCGGGTGCAATGCCGAGCTGACGGGCTAGTCGATGACTGGCGCGCTGATACAAGCGGATGAGCGCATCGACGCGATGCTGGGTGTAGAACATGCGCGGCTCATCGCCGCGGTCGGTCTCCGCGCAGAGCAGCCACGCGGCGGTGGCATCGGTCCCGAGGCTGCGAATGAGCGTTGGCAACGCACGGGAAACGCGCATAGGGGTGAGTCGTTCGAGCCCAGGGGCGCTCAGTAACTGCTTCACCGACTGCTTTGCAGTGCTCGGCTCGATGCCGAATACGCGCTTGTTCGTTCGATGCTCGGTGCCGAGGAAGCGCGTTATCAGGACGCCGACACCCAGGGTGTCCGGCAGCAGAAAACCCGGTGCCAACGGTGGCTGCTGCATCTCGCTCAGTGCCTCGGGCAAATCGGTCTTGTAGCTGGGCCCGATGGCTGGAATCCAG
>NZ_JBQWSN020000131.1:0-653 GCF_052598215.2 Thauera sp. ZXT1-4
GCGCAACGCCTCGATCTCGGAGGGATACAGGCCGGTCGATGCAGGCAGTATCTGAACCGGCTCACGGTTTTCGGCAGGCCTGGGGCGCATGTCGATCACGCGATTGCCTTCAGCCTTGAGCAGCGTAATTTGACGACGCATCTGCCGGTTTTCGGCTAGGATGCCCGACATCATCGAACGCAGCGCCGGGTTCTCGATCTTGTTGAGAAGTTCAATGTAGGGATTCTCGCTGACCTGGCGTACCTTGCGGGTCACACCGCCGGTGTGCTCGGCCCACGCCTTAATCAGCCCTTTGTAGTCGTCGCCCGTCTTGTTATGGATGGCTCCCTTGCTTGGACCGCCCCGATCCGCCGCAATGAGGGCAATGGTGGCCACGGAGAAGTCCCTGCTGCCGCGCTCGTACTGCTCGCGGCACACTTGGTAGATCAGTTCAAGTGAGCGTTGCTTGCGCGGGGTGGCGGTTTTTTTGAGCTGCTCAAGCAGATCGTCAGGATGCATCGTCATGAGGTGCCTCCTTGGGTAGGGACAGCGCCCGTTTGGTCTTGGCATGGTCGATGAGCTCTCTGGCTTTGACCTGGGCGATCTCGCTTAAGACCTCATCCTGAATCCGTGTTGTCTTCAGCGCGTACCCGCTCCGCGAGCCCCAGCGCATG
>NZ_JBQWSN020000132.1:0-604 GCF_052598215.2 Thauera sp. ZXT1-4
TGCCGACGCCATTCGCGCATCGCCGCGGTCGCGGCGTGCATGTCGACTTTCGCCAGGCGGCGCACCTGGTCGACCGTGGGCATCGTCTGCCGGCCGGACTCTTCAAAGATCTGGCTTGCCGCGGCAAAGACACGCTCGCGGGCATCGAGGGGAAGATTCGAGGTCATGTGCCAGTCTCCGGGTGCGATTAGATAATAATCATAATAATATGATTGTTATGATTATGCAAGCGATTATCGGCCGCCGGAAACGCGCACGAAACCGGGTTTCAGCGATGACACCACGCTCGATTAAACGGCCCAGGAGCCTAGAACGCGGGATAAAGCAGGGCAGGCGGGTCGGCAGCGAAGGAATGTCGGCTCAAACGGGCTGAATCAGCCCCGCGCCCTCGTTCCTGACGTTCCCCACCGCCCTGCCCACCGCATACACCGCGAGCGCCGCCTCGGGACACGGCCTCACCAGCGCCTGCACCTGATCGGCCGCAGTCGCGCCGTTCAGCCACGCCCAGTAATCCCCCGGCGCCAGGATCACCGGCATCCGGTCGTGCAACGGCCGCATCGCCGCGTTGGCCTCGGTGGTGACGATCGTGAACGTGTCGAGCTCC
>NZ_JBQWSN020000133.1:0-595 GCF_052598215.2 Thauera sp. ZXT1-4
GGCGCGCTTTCGCCACGGCGTCGGCCGAGATTTGACTCAATCGGGCGTCTCTCCCTGTTCCGCAGGAATGAAGGGAATCAGGCCTTTCTCGTAGGCAAGGCGCTGCAGTTCGAGCGGCGCGGTGCGAATGTCCATCATCAGGCCATTGACCTGCAGTATCCACACCATCGGGTTGTCTGCGAGGCGGCTGGGCAGGGTCCATTCGTGTGAAAACGGCCCCATCTTCAGCGCATCCCGGATCGCCTTCGACTTGTTCTGCCCGGTGCTCTCGGCGATCCCGAAGAACGCATAGATGGCCTTCGGCTTGCAGTGCGGCGTCTGAGAGGCATCGTCGAGGAAATTCACCCGGCCGACCGCATGCACGGCCGCCGCCGCCCAGACGCTCTCCTTGCCGCTCGACAGCGGCGAAGGACGCTTGCGGGCGAGCGCACCGACGACGCGGTGGATCATCTGACGATATTCCTCGTTGAGGTACTGTGCGCAGAACGCGTCAGTCAGTGCGGTGATGGCGGCGAACTTCTCGGCCATCACTTTGGGGATTCGCTCGGATGTGACCATGGTGACTGCAAAGTGGGAGAGACGTCGCATTCTCACA
>NZ_JBQWSN020000134.1:0-590 GCF_052598215.2 Thauera sp. ZXT1-4
GCCTCGCGCATGTCGTCGGTGTTGGGCTTGAAGGCCAGGCCCCAGACGGCGATGGTCTTGCCGCGCAGTGCTTCGGCGCCGCCGAAATGGCGGGCGAGCTTGGTGAAGAGGGTGGTCTTCTGGCGGTTGTTGACCGCCTCGACCGCCTTGAGCAGCGGGGCGTCGTAGCCGATCTGGTCGGCGCTGCGGCCCAGGGCCTGGACGTCTTTGGGGAAGCAGCTTCCGCCATAGCCGCAGCCGGGGTAGATGAAGTGGTAGCCGATACGCGGGTCGGCGCCGATGCCCTTGCGCACTTCCTCGATGTCTGCGCCCAGTAGCTCGGCCATGTTGGCGAGCTCGTTCATGAAGCTGATCTTGGTGGCGAGCATGGCGTTGGCGGCGTACTTGGTGAGCTCGGCGCTGCGAACGTCCATGAACTGGGTGCGGTCGTGGTTGCGGTTGAAGGGCTCGTAGAGCTCGCGCATGCGCTCCTGCGCCTTGGCCGAGCGGGTGCCGATGATGATGCGGTCGGGCTTGAGGAAGTCTCCCACTGCGGCGCCTTCCTTGAGGAATTCGGGGTTGGAGACGACATCGAAGGGGATCGCTTCGCC
>NZ_JBQWSN020000135.1:0-582 GCF_052598215.2 Thauera sp. ZXT1-4
AAGTGTTCGCCGCCCACCGTGATCCTGAGTTCGTCACACACCGTGAAGTCCGACAGCGCCAAACGGCCCGGCGGATTGGCTTGCGAGAAGAACACCTCCTTCTCGTGTCCGTGCTCGGCGCGCCACATGCGGATCCGCCGCTGCAGGGTGCGCAGCACCCCATCGCCGAACACCTCACCGTGACGGCGCTGCAACTCCTCGAGCAGGGTTCGGCCCTGCAGCCCGGGTTCGCGCTCGAGCAAGGGCACCAGCTCCTGCTCCCAGACGTCCGCCAACGGATCGGCGCGCGTCCGCCATGTCCTCGGTCCGCGCTGCGACGGCAACCCGTCAGCCTGCTCGATGCGCCGTGCTGAGCGCACGCTGATGCCCATCCGGGCCGCCGCGATCTGCTGCGTCGCCTGCCTTCTTGCTTCCTTGTATTTGCGCACTTGTTGGTCCGTGATCTTCTTGCCGGGCACCGAGCGCCTCCCAACGCCTGTCGTCAGAAGAGCACTCTATCCCTCGCTTCCGGACCTTCCCGGCTGCAGATCCAACCGGCCAAGATAGTTGTCGTCGACCGGTCAGGCTAATTGTCGCCGGCCA
>NZ_JBQWSN020000136.1:0-570 GCF_052598215.2 Thauera sp. ZXT1-4
TCGCCTACGACAACCTGCACCGCCTGACCAGCCGCAGCTACCCCACGGCCGCGGACAACGTCGCCTTCGCCTACGACCTGCTGGGCCGGCGCACCCAGGCCAAGTACGCCGACAACAGCCACACCGTGGCCTACGTGTGGGATGCGGCCGGGCGCCTGACCAGCACCACCGCCGGCGGCAAGACGCTCGCCTACCAGTACGACCCGGCAGGCAACCGCACCCGTCTGACCTGGCCCGAGACCAGCTTCTACGTCACCACCACCTACGACGCGCTCAACCGTCCGAGCGCGATCAAGGAGCTGGGCACGACCAACCTGGCCACCTACGCCTACGACGACCTCTCCCGTCGCACCACGGTCACGCTGGGCAACGGCACCACCACCAGCTACGGCTACAGCCCCCAGGGCGCGCTCGCCAGCCTCAGCCACAACCTCGCCGGCACCGCGCAGGACCAGACCCTCACCTACACCCGCAACCCCGTGCAGGAAATCGTGAGCCAGAGCTGGACCAACGACCTGTACCAATGGACGGGCTACGCCAACGGCACCCAGAGCTACACCGCCAACGGCC
>NZ_JBQWSN020000137.1:0-559 GCF_052598215.2 Thauera sp. ZXT1-4
CGTCGACGTTCTTCTTGGTCATCTCGGGCAGCAGGATGGTCTTGATCTGGTCGAGCTGGAAGTCGCTGTCACCGTAGAGGGTGATGAGTTTTTCGGCGAGCTCGATGTTGGCACTGGTGCCCTTGAAGTCGTGGCGGCCGGTGACCTTGCGGTTGGCCTGCTCGACCGCGTTGCGCAGCGCGGGCTGGTCTACCTCGGACATGATGTCGAACGACGGCATGGCTCCCCCTCCCCTGCGCTCAGCCGAAGTGGCAGATGTAGTGATAGGGCTCGCCGACGACTTCGATGTCGAAGCTCGAATTGGCGGGCACGTTGAAGGATTGGCCGGCGCCGTAGGTCGTCCAGTCGCCGGGGTTGCCGTCAGGGTCCTTCAGGCGCACGCTGCAGCTGCCGGCGACGCATTCCATGACTTCCGGGGCGCCGGTGTTGAAGGTGAGCAGCGCCGGCAGGATGACGCCGACCGATTTCCGGGTGCCATCGGCGAGTTGAATGCCGTGACTGACGCACTTGCCGTCGAAATACACGTTGGCCTGGGTGGTGACGGTGACGCCGTCGAAGC
>NZ_JBQWSN020000138.1:0-549 GCF_052598215.2 Thauera sp. ZXT1-4
GCTTCGACGGCGTCACCGTCACCACCCAGGCCAACGTGTATTTCGACGGCAAGTGTGTCAGTCACGGCATTCAGCTCGCCGACGGCACCAAGAAATCCGTCGGCGTCATCCTGCCGGCATCGCTCACCTTCAACACCGGCGCACCCGAAATCATGGAATGCGTCGCAGGTCGCTGCAGCATTCGTCTCAAGGGCGAGACCGAGTGGAAGACCTACGCCGCCGGCGAATCCTTCGATGTGCCGCCCAACTCCAGCTTCGATATCGAAGTGAGCGGCGAGCCCTATCACTACATCTGCCATTACGGCTGATCCGGCACAGGGAGCGAAGCGATGCCGTCTTTCGACATCATGTCCGAGGTCGATCAGCCCTCGTTGCGTAACGCCGTCGAACAGGCCAACCGCAAGGTCGACGGCCGTCACGACTTCAAAGGCACCAGCGCCAAGATCGAACACGCCGAAAAGTTGCTGACCCTCTATGGCGACAGCGACTTCCAACTCGACCAGATCAAGACCATCCTGCTGCCCGAGATGACCAAGAAGAACGTCGACG
>NZ_JBQWSN020000139.1:0-503 GCF_052598215.2 Thauera sp. ZXT1-4
TGTTGCGGTGCCCGAGGTAGTCCTGGATGAGCCGGGTGTCCGCGCCCTGGTCGGCCAGGGCGAAGCCGCAGGCGTGGCGCAGCATGTGGGGGTGCGCCTCCACGGACAGCTCGGCCAGTTCCCCGTAGCGCCGGATCGCCACCCAGGCGGTGCGGCGGTTGAGCGGCGCCCGCCGCTCCGAGACGAAGAAGGTGTCGCCCGCCGGGCCGAGGCGCGCCCGCTCGGTGAGCCAGGCCTTGATGGCCCGCAGCTCGTCGCCCCGAAGCGGGTGCGTCGTCGACAGCCCCTGCTTGAGCCGTGCCACGTGCAGCACCCGGCTCTCGAGATCGACCTGGTGCAATTTGAGCGCGCAGGCCTCGGACACGCGCAGCCCGTGGCGGAACATCAAGAGGATCAGGCAGCGGTCGCGCAGCTCGGTGCGGCTGCCGCGGGTGGCCGTGATCAGGCGCTCGACCTCGCGCGCGGTGAGGTGTTTGCGGTCGTTCATCGTTTTGTCCAATGTT
>NZ_JBQWSN020000140.1:0-503 GCF_052598215.2 Thauera sp. ZXT1-4
CCGACCCGGAAGCGACATTCGTCATCTCGATGGTGCAGCGGCGGGTTTCTGAGCGGAGACGACCTTCAAAACAAGGCGCAATCGCGCGGCTGTGCTCGCCCAGGTTCCATGTTCAGCGGCACGCACTGCCAGACTCACGACTCGCCGTGATGACTGAGGTAACGCCGGATTGCGTGAACGACCTCATCGGCGCTTGCATGGACCTCCACTTCGATCCCGAGCGCCCGCGCAAGCTCATGTGCCTTCGATAGGTTCAAGTGTGCTCCTCCCCGCTCGGCTGCCTTGACCAATTCTCGCGCCCGCTCGAGATCTTCGGCCGACTGCCGCTTGAATTGACTCAGGATCCAGTTGAGCATTTTGCAGAGGCCATTTCGGAGACGACACTATGAGGTGGACCACAGACTGCCGGACAGCAGTCACCAGCGGCTTGGCCGACTAACGTCTGCGCCCACTGGCCGCAAACGCCTCCACCTTCTTGGTGGGCCCGGAGACGATCAGCAGAT